>DUOT01000141.1 GCA_012838705.1 Acholeplasmataceae bacterium | reverse complement strand
GCTCTTTGATAATTTTCCAAAATAATATATATATACATCATCTATAAGTTTTAGCCTTTCAAAAGACAACTTATAATTAATATTATAATTTAATAAAAATAAATAAGATTTATAGTTTTCTATATTCATTATATACCATAAAAAACTTCCTTCGATTTTATTTTTATTTAATTTACTAGGAATTTCATATATTAAATATCTATCGTTTAATGAAAAGATTTTATAATCAACATTAGTCTTTACATTATTCCCTAGCAAATCTTTTCCTCTACATTCATAAATTTTTATACTCTTTAAATCAAATGTTTTAATACTTATGTGTTTTTCTCTCACAAACTTCTTTAATACTTTTTTTAAAACCCTAAATGTTATCATATTAATCCTTCCAAGACATTATATTTGGAAATGGACAAATTATGATTGATTAAAACTTATTTACTTTTAAAAAAATCTTGCAAAAAGATATTTTATGTAGTATAATATAAAAGTAAAATATTAGGAGGAGTTCAAATGCGTATAACTTTCTTAATGAGATGCACAGTTTGTGGAGAAGAAAATTATCTAACAGAAAAGAACAAAAAAAATACTCCAGATCGTCTTGAGCAAAAGAAATTTTGCCCTAAGTGTCGTAAACAAACATTGCATAGAGAAAAGACTAAGAAGTAAAAAATACCACGCATAAGTGGTTTTTTTAATTGTATTAAGAGAAAGGCGGATTATTCAGAACATGAATATTCCGCCTTTTATAATGCTTAAAATATTATTATAAAAAATATTACATATAAATATTGTTAAAAGTCAATTTCATGAAGTACTGTCAATTCATTTTTCATAATATTTTTCAATATCATTATATAAATTTTGATTGAATTGACCTTCTTTAAGCATTTCTATTTCAAATTTGTATGGTGGATAATCTTGTACATAAGGAGTTTCCAAAATCTTTGGAATGCTATCAAAACGCTTGTCCTTACATATTTTGTGTAATGTGTCAAAACCGATATTACCAAAGCCAATATTTGCATGACGATCTTTACGAGAACCTAAAATATTTTTACTATCATTTAAGTGAATAACTTTAATTTTTTCTATTCCTATAATTCTATCAAATTCAGATATTACTTCATCGTAATTATCGACTAAATCATATCCACTATCAAAAGTATGACATGTATCAAAACAAACATTTATTCTAGGACTATCTACAATATCGATTATCGTTTTGATTTGCTCAAAACGATAACATGCTTCAGAACCTTTACCAGACATAGTTTCAATTAATATTTCAACATCCGTCTCCTTAGTATTATGTAATATCACTTTAATGCTATCAGCAATTTTTTCAAGACCTTTATCAATACCGAGATTTAATGTTGCTCCTGGATGAACTACAATATATTTAGCACCAATTGCATATGTTCTTTTGACCTCATTAGTAATAAAATCAATTGCAAATTGGCGCTTAACATCATTTGGTTGCGCAAGATTAACAATATATGGAGCATGGACAATTACATCATGCTTGTTGATACCATGTTCTTTTAATAATTCCTGGAAACTTGGGATATTAAGATCTTCTAACTTTTTACGATAAGAATTTTGTGGAGCCCCTAAATAGACCATGAAACAATTAGCTTTATAATTAATTGCCTCTTTTACTGCTCCTACCAACATTTCCTTTCCCTTATTACCTACATGTGAACCTAATTTCAATTTTTACGCCCTTTCTTACGATATATATCTTCAATTTGTTTTCGTCTAATTTTTCGTAATTCTTTTTTTATTTTTTCTTTTCTTTTCTTTTTATATCCAGGTTTAACCTTTTTTGGAACTGGATACTTTACATGTAAATATGCTTCTGCTTCTGATAATTTACCTTTTCTACGAACGTTTCTTTCCCTAGTAGGAACTAGTTCATTATTTTTTAATGCATAATATTCGCATTTTAATCCTTTATCAGCAAGCTTTTTCAAATACTCGTCATCTTCATAATCATAAAAAGATATTGCAACACCATCGAAATTATATCTTGCTGTTCTTCCAGTTCTATGGATATAGTACTCTATGTCTTCTGGCAGTTCAAAATTAATAATATGACTAACTCCTTCAATATCAAGGCCACGAGAAGCAATATCACTAGCAACTACATATTGAACTTGACCGGATTTAATTCTTTTTAATACTTGTTTACGTTCTCGTGATTGTAAATCACCTGTTAGTTTTACTAAATCAATTCCATTAGCTGCAAGATGTCGAGCAATTTCATCAACTTTTACTTTAGTATTTGCAAAGATTATTGCAAGATATGGAGTAAATATTTGTAATAATTGTAATAGTAATTCGTTTTTATTTTTAAATTTTGTTGGAATAAAAATATGTTTTATAGTCTCTTTTGATATTTGTTTATTAGTAATATCACATACATCAAAAGATTTTAAATATTTATTTAGAAAATGAATAATATTTTCAGAAATTGTTGCGCTAAAGGTAAGAACTTGAATATTTTCATGAAATCGAATAAAAATTTGATCAATATCTTCTAGTTCGCTTTCCGCAAACACCATATCAGCTTCATCAATAACAACAATATTGGCTGTATGAATTTTTAATACATTAG
>DUOT01000140.1 GCA_012838705.1 Acholeplasmataceae bacterium | reverse complement strand
TGAATAATATGAGGTGAATGGCATGAGTAACAAAGAGAAAAAGAAAGAACCGGTAATTACAACAAGAAAAAGAGTAGATAATTCTATTGAAGTTGAAGTAAAAAAGAATCCTGCAAAAACAAAATTGGGGAAAATTCTTATTCTTTTAATATTAATTGGAATGGCTGGTTTATCAATTATTAGTTTAATCTATATTTTACTTGAAGCATTTTAAGATATTGAAATTTAGGCTTGTTGACAAAGTTAACAGCCTTTTTTTATTTTAAATATAAAAATAATAAGCTTAATGCTTATATTACAAAAAGCACAAATGTGCTTTTTTAAATAAGAAGGCATTAAAAAAATGCCTTCTTATGAACAACCTTCTTCAATCATCCATTGTGCAAAAACACCATAACCAATTTGCGGAGAACTAATAACAACATGTGATAATGCCCCTACTAAATAGCCATCTTGGATGATTGGACTACCACTCATGCCTTGAATTATTCCTCCAGTTTCAGATAATAATTCTGTATCAGTTATTTTTAATTTAATACCTTTTGTTGCACATGTTTTTTGATTTCTAACTTCTATGATTTCTATATCAAAAAACTCTTTGGAATCACCATGAACAACTGTTAATAACTGTGCTTTTCCGGGACGTACATTTTTAGCTTCCTGAACTTTCATATGACTTCCTCTTCTTACATTATTTATCTTACCAAAGATTCCGATTTCAGTATTTTTTGTAATCGTTCCAATTGGTGCAGTTGAGAGAACAGCATATTTTTCACCAGGTACGCCCGGCGAGGCTTTTCTAATGCTTTTAATTGTAGAAAGCAACAGTTGGCCTTGATCTTCTCCATTAGCTACACTGTGTCCCAATGCTCCATAAGTTTGGGTTTCGGGATCAATATAAGTCATAGTGCCAACTCCTAAAATTTTATCTTTAACATATAATCCAATGCTTTCTTTTCCATTTTTATTTTTGACGACTTTTATATCAGTTTTGATATAGTTTTCGCCATCTCTTAATAATTTTAGTCTAACTTTATCTTTATTTTTAATTAGATTTGCAATATCAGCATTGCTCTCTACTTTTTGATTATCAATGCTTATAATGATATCTCCTTCAAGAATATTTGAATTTTCCCAAGGAGAAACTTTCTTATTATCGGTTTCTACTTCATAAAAACCTATAATATGTACTTTCGAATTAAGTTCTAAGCCTATTGATTCTCCGCCAATAATAATCGTCTTTTCGAAAGTCGATGCATTGATATCAAGATTAAAAGCACAAATTAAGAAAGATAAAATTATAAGGCTTAAGATTTTTCTTATAGATATACCTCCTTTCGTATATAGTATGCACGAAAGAAGGATTTTAAAAAGCACCATTAAAAATTGGCATTGGTGCTTAATAATTCTCTTGCAAGTGCTAAACTTGCATCTGTAGGTTTTCCTTTCGATATCATTTCCGCAATTTCAATAACTCTTTCTTCTTTATCTAAAACATTTATTTTTGTAAATGTTCGATTTGCGATTATTTCTTTTGAAATTTTTAAATGATAATCAGCAATCGATGCAACTTGCGGTAAATGAGTTATACACAAAACTTGTGATTTTTTTGAAATATATTTTATCTTTTCTGCAATACTATAAGCAACAGAACCACTAACACCATTATCAATTTCATCAAATATTTTTGTTTGTAAAGGAATAGTGTTACCGATAACTGTTTTTAATGCAAGCATGAATCTTGATAGTTCTCCACCAGATGCTGTTTTTGATAAAGGTTTTACTGGTTCACCTTTATTAAATGATACTAAAAAATCTACCTCATCTATTCCATCATTAGTAAATGGAACTTCTTTAAATTCAATTTCAAAATTTATATTTTTTAATTGTAAATCTTGAAGATGTTTTTTAATATTGGTAATTAATTCTTTACTAATTTCTTTTCTTTGATTACTTATATCTTTCGCAATTTCATATGTTTTCATGTATGATTGATCTAATTTCTTTTTTAATTCATCAAGATAAAAATCAAAATTATCAATCATATCTAATTCTTCTTTAATTTCTTCAAAATATGCAATTAATTCTTCGGTATTTTTTTGATATTTTCGTTTTAAATTTGAATATGTACTTAAGCGAAGATTTATTTCTTCTAAACGATTTGGATCAAAATCCGAGCTAAATTCTTTTAATTCAGGACTATCTAAAGCAGATTCTAATGCATAATAACATTCTTCCACAGTTGATCGAATTTGGGAAAATTTTTCATTAAAACTTTCTAATTTTTTTAAAGAAGTTAGGGAACGATATATATTATCTAAAACTTCACCATTATCATATATTTCATTAATTTCTTGAAGTAAGGAAGAAATTTGTTCGTAATTTGATAAATATGATACTTCGTTTTTCAACTCATCTTCTTCAGCAACTGATAAATTAGCTTTTTGAAATTCACTAATTTGAAAACGTAAAAAGTCTTCTTTTTGCTTACTTTCTTTACTTTTAACTATTGTATCTTGATACTTTTGGTTTATCTTTCGATATTCGGTAAGATAGGTTTTGTAAAGAATTAATTTTTTTTCAATTTCTTTATTAGTAATAAATTGTAAGTAATTTTGTGGTTTTATCAGACCCATTGTGTCGTGTTGCGAGTGAATATCGCCAATATATTCACTAATTTGCGATAATTGATTTAAAGTTACAACAACGTTATTAATACGACACGTACTTTTACCAGTACTATAGATTTCTCGTCTAATCGTCAAATTATCTTCTTCACTATATTCTATCCCAAATTCATCAAGATATTTGTTTATCTCTTTACTATAATTTGAAAATACGCCTTCAATTTCTGCTTTAGATTCACCATATCTAATTAAATCCGTTGAGGCACGATTTCCAAATAATAAACCAATCGCATCAATAATTAAAGACTTTCCAGCACCTGTTTCACCAGTTAGTACAGTCATGCCATTTTTAAATTCTATATCAATATTATCGATGATTGCGAAATTTTTTACTGTTAGAGATAATAACATATTACTTCCCTCTTTACAATTTTTTTATTATACTATCAACATCTATTTCTAATTCTTTTCGTAATTCTGGTGTTGTTCCACTATCTAAGTAAATATCATCAATTCCATACGTTTCAATTTTCAAATTTAAGTCATATTTGTTATTAGCATCTAAAATCATTGCTCCTAATGAGCCATACTTTACAACTTCTTCTACTACTAAAATCCTTTTATTAGCTAATTTCTTAAGCATATCAATATCTAAAGGTTTAATAAAACGTGCATTAATTAAACCGATATGATTTGGTAATTTATAAGAAAACTCATTTACAATATCACCATAAGTAATAATATTTACATCACTTATTGGTTTTTCTTCTACCCAAGACCCAAGAGTGATCTTTTCTTTTTTATAAGCAATTAACTGCGTTTTGCTTTTTGAATAACGGATGACAATTGGTCCTTTATATTCTAAAGCAAAAGAAATCAAATTATAAGCTTCACTTAAATCTTTAGGCATTGTAATAACGATATTTGGTAAATGCGAAAGAAAGGCAATATCAAATATACCTTGATGTGTTGAACCGTCACCACCATTTAAACCTGCACGATCAACTAAAAATATGACATGATTATTACTACGACATACATCATGGCTAATTTGATCATATGCTCTTTGCATAAATGTAGAATAAATTGATACTATCGGAATGACATTATTACGAGCAATTGCTGCTGCCATTACAACAGCATGTTCCTCAGCAATTCCAACATCAATTAATCTTTTTGGATATGTTGATTGAAAATCTTGAAGCCTTGATCCTTCAATCATCGCTGGAGTAATAACGTAGAAAAACTTATCTTTAGCGACTTCTAATAATATATTACAAATACCTTGCCCCCAAGGAATTAATCCATTTTTAGGTTTTGAAATTGGTTTTCCAGTTTCAATATTAAATGGCTTTACTCCATGCCAGTAACCAGTATCATCATATTCTGAATAAGGATATCCTTTCCCTTTACTTGTCTTGACATGGAGAATTACAGAATGTTTGCAGTTCTTAGCAAACTGAAAATATTTTATTAAATCCGGAATACTATGACCATCTATTGGTCCGTAGTATTTATATCCAAGCGTGGAAAAAATATTGTCACCATAGATAAAAGAGCGAAAACCAATTTTAACGCTTCTAAATAATCTATGGATAAAATTAGGTGTTATTTTTTTAAATATTGAATATGATTTTTTAATACGGATTTTGCTGAACTTTTTTGCTAAGCGTCCAACATTTTTCGAAATAGACATATCATTATCATTAATAATAATGATTGCTTTTTGATGTTTTTGAGACCCCAAATAATTTAGCCCTTCAAATGACAAACCATTTTGAATCGAACCATCACCAACAATAGCAATAATATCCCCCATGTTTTCACCAGATTCTTTAGCTTCTAAAAAGCCAGCAGCTGCAGATAATGCCGTAGATGAATGACCCGCTTCCCAAACATCATGAGGACTTTCGGAATATTTTAAAAATGCACCTAATCCATCTTTTTTTCGTAATGTTGGAAAATCTTTTGCTCTCCCTGTTAATATTTTATGTGTATATCCTTGATGCCCAACATCAAAAATAAATTTATCATAAGGGCTATTAAAAACATAATGTAGTGCTACAGTAATTTCCACAACCCCTAAATTGGAAGATAAATGCCCCCCTGTTTTACTTACATTATCGATAATGAATGCTCGTATTTGCTCGCTTAATTCTTGTAATTCTTTAGTTGATAAAGATTTTAGAAATTCAGGGGACTGAATATCTTCAATTCTCATAGAACCATCTCCACTAAATTATAAGTATTACCTTTGCCAAGCTTTTCCGAAATCATCTTTAAACATTTAATACGATATTCGTAAAACAAATCTTGTGCTCTTTGCATCCCAACAGCATGAATTATATTTGCTTCATCTAACTTATCAGCATCATCTAAATCATCTTTTATTTGAAATGCTTTCCCTAGCGCTGAAGCAATTTCATACCAAATATTGTCTTCATCATCACTAATAATAGCTGCACTTAATATTGAGCATGCAATTAAATCAACAGTTTTGTGTTGATGAATTTCTAATATTTTATCTAAAGTATATTCTTTCGAATTAATATCTAATACTTGGCCTTTAATCATGCCATGAGCACCAACGTATTTAGAAATCAAATTAATAATTCTAACCTTTTTTTCATCTGAAATATTAGATTTAGTTATCCAGTAAAAACTTTCAGTAAGTAATGCGTCACCGGTTAATATCGCAATATTTTCGCTAAAAGCAATATGCATTGAAGGTTTACCACGACGCATATCATCATTATCCATTGCCGGCAAATCATCATGTATTAATGAATATGTATGAATCATTTCAATAGCACAAGCAATTTCCAGCCCTAAATTAACATCAACTTGTAAATCTTCTAATATTGTAAGTAATAATAAAGGGCGAAATCTTTTGCCTCCTGGAAATAATCCATACTCAAGAGATTCATTTAATACTTGATAATTACTTAAAATCTCACGTAATTTATTATCTATTAAATTTGTTAACTTCTCAATCATTCTTTCACTTCATCCATCTTCTTCACGATAACTTCTTTTGCAGCTTGAAGTTTTTCTTTACATATTTTACTTAATTCCATTCCCCTTTGATATTTTTCTATAGAATCTTCCAAAGATAAAGTACCGCTTTCTAATTCTTTAACAATATTACTTAATTCTTCTAATAAATCTTCAAATTTCATCCTACTCACCTATAATTTTTATTAATACTCTTTTATCTCGTTTACCATCAAATTCACCGTAAAATACTTGTTCCCATGGGCCAAAGTCTAATTCTCCATTAGTTATTGCTATTACTACTTCACGCCCCATTATTGATCTTTTTAAATGTGCATCAGCATTGTCTTCATAACCATTATGATGATACATTGAATAAGGTTTTTCAGGTGCTAATTTTTCTAGCCATGTTTCAAAGTCACGATGTAATCCACTTTCATCATCATTAATAAAGACACTTGCTGTAATATGCATTGCATTACACAATAATAATCCTTCTTTAATTCCTGAAGCTTTAACAGCTTGTTCTAGCTCACGAGTTATATTTACAAATCCACGTCTTGAATTCACATGCATAACTAATTCTTTACGATAACTTTTCATACTTCACCTCTATAATTTTAGATTTTACTTCACCATCATGAAACTTTACTACTAAATCTTTTCTTTCATCAACTTTAGTAATAGAAGTTATGAGGTCTTGATCTTGATAAGTTAATGTATATCCCTTTTTCATAACATTTAAAGGGTTTAATATAATTAATTTATCAATATTCTGCTCAACTTGTTGGTTTAATAAATCTAGATATTTACTAAACCCCTTGTTAGCATTATTAACAAGACTATTTATTTCATCATCATATTCATTAATTTTTTTCTCTAAATTTACAAGTTTTAATCGTAAGTCTAAATCTTTAATTTTCTGCAAATGATTTAAAATCATTTGTTTTGGTGAAACTAAGTTTAAATGATTAATTAAACTATCAAGTTTCGTTTCTTTCTTTTGAATAATGTCATCAAAGTTTTTTAGTCCATAACTATTTACTATGCTTTGATAACTATTAAATAAATTTATTAATTTTTGTTTATATAAATGTACTAATTGTTTTTGATAATTACTAATTTCATCGATAATATTTGTTTTTTCTCTTGTTGCGAGAACTGCAGCACCTGTAGGTGTCGGTGCTCTTCTTGAAGCAACAAAATCACAAATTGTATAATCACTTTCATGGCCTACTCCACTTATTGTTGGAATTTTGCTATGAAATATAGTTCTTGCTAATTCTTCATCATTAAAGCATGATAAATCTTCTACTGATCCACCACCACGAGCAATAATTAAAACATCAACGATACCATCATCATTTGCTTTATTAATTGCTTTTATTAAACTACGTGGTGCATCTTTACCTTGTACTAACGATGGATAAAGATAAACTTCAGCAATCGGAAATCGTTTAGAGATTGTCGAAAGGATGTCATGAAGTGCATCACCAGTAGCACTTGTAATAACTCCAATTTTCTCACTCATTTTTGGAATAGGCAGTTTATGTTCAGTTTTAAAAAGTCCTTCTTTTTCAAGTTTAGCTTTAACTCGCAAAAAGTTTAAATAAGCTTCCCCTAACCCTGCTTCTTCCATCTTATAAACGGTAACAGCATATGTTCCCCTTTTAACATACACTCCAACTTTACCAGTAACTAATACAGTCATCCCATCTTCAGGATTAAACTTCAAATTTTGGTAAGCATTTGAAAACATTAAAGCAGAAATCTCAGATTCATTATCTTTCAATGAAAAATACATTATACCATTTGAAATTCGAATATTTGATATTTCTGCTTTTATATATGCAAGTTGTAAATGCTTATCGTTATTAAACCGATATTCTAAATACCTATTTAAAGCTGATACAGAAATATATTTATTTTCCATCATAAATCCTTTGTGCGATTTTATCTAAAAGGGCATTATTAAATTTTGAAGTTTGATATCCTGAAATTTCTGTAAATATTTTTGATATTTCAATAATTTCATTAATAATAATATTTTTTGGAGTATCAGTTTTCATCATTTCAAACACCCCTATTCTAATTAAATTGCGATCGATGTAAGATAATCTATCTATTGTATAATTTTCTAAATTTGTACTAATTATATAATCAATTTCTTCAGTATTTTCTAATATGCCTTTAATTAAAGCACTTGTAAAGTCTTTATCGTATGCAAAATCATTATCATCTATCATTTCCTCAATAGATTTAATGTTGATTTCATTTGTAATTTCATAATTGTATAAAACAATCATTGCCATAATTCGTGAATTAGTACGCTTCATATTACCACTCGTTTCTAAATATTATTTTAACATACAAACACTTTTTTTAAAAGTTTTTTTTATTTTTGCCATAAAAGATTATACCACATAAATTAATAATTTTAACTAGTTCGCAATAAAAAAAGCAGCCACGCTGCTTATTCTACAGCTGTTCCCATAACTTCAGAAACAGTTTGGAATTGAACATAAACTTTACTAGATACGTAATCTAATTCTAGTAAAGTCATCAAAATAATTTCATCCGCGGCACTAACTGAATGTTCATCAGCAACAACAATTACATTTATTCCATCTTCGGTTGCATGCACAAATGCATCTTGATAGCCTTTATTAATAATGTCAAGCTCTAACAATAATTCTTTTTCAGTTAATTGATTTAAATAATTTTTCTGCTCTAGAGCTGCTGCTTTTTCTTGAACTGATGCATCATTAGATGCAATAATAACATCGAGCTCTACAATTAATTCTTTTCGAGAATTTTTAAGAGTCAATCGTTTCTCAGCAAGTTTTTCTAGTCTGCCACTTACATCATTTGTATCATCATCATCGTCGGTGCCTTTCTCTCCACTTTTAAAAGGGTTTTTAATGTAATAAACTGTAAGCATCATCACAAGCGTTAATAGGATTAATGCTAACTGATTCTTCTTTAACAAAAATCTCATCCTCCATTAGTCATTAAACTATATGCTAATGGAGATATTTTTATGCGATTTTTGTTTTACTATTAATTCTAACAATCATAATCAAATAATATATTCCAAATACAACAGTAAAATAATGCATCAGTGTTAAGCGAGGAAAAATCCATGAAAAAATAAATACAAGTAGTAGAGGAATTATTGATGCAATAGCCCCAATATTATAATACTCTTTAAATCCAAAAGTAGTCCCTTCACTCTTAAGGAATAACCAAAGTAAAAGCATAATAATAAGAGTATAAATAACACAGTTTAAAAAAGTATCTAATGTTATTCTCCGATAAATTATTGGGATAAACATATCCATAAAACGATATGATAAATCTTTACCATTATTAATTGTACTAAAATCTAATTTAATTTTACCATAATCTAAATCATTAGATCCTGATGGTAATAAATAAACACATTCAGTCAAATAAAATACAACTAATACTTTTGTACCATCAAAATCTATTTCATGAAAATTTTCAAAAATTTCTTTATTAAAAGTTTCTTTTTCATCAGTGATATCATAAAAATCAAATGCAAGAAAGACAGCATAATCGTCGCTAGTAAACTCATAAAGTTTATATTCTTCTACATTTCCTTGATCTTTAATTGCACCATCTTCAATTCGAACACCTAATGAACGTATCTTTGCAATTGCTTCATCACTAAGATTATTAAATGCTTCTAGCTCGAATGGAGCATCGATATCAACAACTTGATAACGTTTTTCAGAAGTATAATACATTTGCGGTAATGCAAGTATAAACGATGAAATAAAGAAAATAGCAATAGCAAAAAAGAGATTCATCGACTTATATCTTACCATATAGCTAGGAAATATTAATGATTTAATAAAATTTTTTATCATAAGAATGCACCTATTTCTTTAGTTCTGAACCTATTAAATATAACATTTGTGAATTATTCTCATCTAATTGTTTTTTTATCCAGGTAATTAAATTTTTCACTTCATCATCATTAGAAAAACTTCTAACAATCAAATTCATATGTTCTAAATATAATGGATGATTGGAATCATGAAGAATATTTTTATCAAAATTATTTTTCTTTATTTTATTTAGTTTCATACGTAACTTCGTAAATTCATGATGTTTTTCAAACTTAACAAACTTAAATGAAATATGTCTATTAATTTGTTTTTCAAGTTGATATAACAAATTATATAGTTTAAATATTTCAAGAATTGTTAAGTAGTTTAAATATTCATTTTCTTCATGATAATCAAATAGAAATTCAATTAAATCAAGTCTCCATTTAACACGATTTCGTTTTGCTTTTGGAAATAATTCTTGATAACGCAAATATATTTTTGAAAGCAAATCATAATCTTTTATACTATTATTAAAACGATATCCTAACAACGAAACTAGTGAAGAAATATCAATTTTAATATTACGATTTTTAATATCAAATAATTCGATGTTTTGAAGCAAAATATCATTACATTCTAAATAATAATCATCAATAACATCGAGAAGATCTACTTTCTTTTCATTAATAATTATTTCACCATTTCTTTCAACATAAACCAAATACTTAATTTCACTTCCATTAATATGATCCAAATCAAGGGTACAAAAACCTATTGAATCCTCAAAATATCGATGTGTTGGATGCCCAACAACATCATTGCGGATATGTTTTATTGCTCTTAGAGAGTCATTTTGGTTTATATTAAGAAATATTTTATTAACATTTGTTGTTTTTCCGATTGTATAAAGACTGTCAATAGCAACAAATAAACCTTGAAGAATTCCGAAAAGTAATAATAATTTATCACTATTTGTTTTTTGCTTAGAATATGAATTACGATATTTGATTGCTAATAAATTCATATTCTCAAGCATATGACAAGACGTTTTTGCCATTTCATAAGCAAATTTATCTTTAAACATCAAAAAAGCAACATCTTGATTAATAATAATATCTAATAATTTTTGTAATCTTTCACGATTTAATTCAATATCTTTCATACTTCTTTTACAACCACTTTTGTTCGATATATACAATTTTCATAATCATTAAATTGATAATTTGTAAGTAATGTTAAATCAAATCTTCGTGCAAACTCAAGTAGATACTCTCTTCTTTCTCTTTCTAAACCTGTGTTAATAATAATACCATTTATATTTAGATTAAGCAAATCATAAATAGATATATTTTCAAGCATCTCTTGTGCACAAAACACTTTAAATCCTAAAGATTTTAAATTGTTTACTAAAGCGTTAATTCCGCTTTCATAATGATCTAGGCAGATTGTTAAATTGTTTGCACGCTTAAATTTATTATCTTGGAATAATTTCTTAGCTGCAGCAACAGTTAGATTAAGATAAAAATTAATTCGCGGATTAGGATTTGAAAAAGATAAAAAGACTTTTTCATCATATTGATTTAATAATTCTTTTTCAAGCATAAGGCGAATATTATTCTTTTCACTTACACCATTTATATTACATATAACCTCGTAAGAATCTTTATCACCATCAAGTTTATGATACCATAATTCAAGTGACTCTTTAATATTCTTTTTTACTAAATTATTTGCGCTAACCTTTTTTAGATATTGTTGATATATTTCATCTGAATAATAGAGAACATTATTTTCTAAGTTTATTTTAGAAATTTTTATAATGTCATCTATATTTACTAAATCACGTGGATAACGGACAATAGCTATATCACTTTTTACTTGTTTTAAATATCTATCAAGCACACGTTGGTTAACTTCATTTTCTAAGACAATAACAAAAGTGCCATCACTTAAATAATAAGGATTTATTCCAAAGACTTGTGATAATTCTTGAAAATCACTAGGCTCAGCCTTAATCCTAATTAATGAAAATTTAAATTCAGGGTTGCTAATTTGAGATTTTAATTCTTCTACTTTTTTATAAAATAATTCATCATCAGGATTTAGTATAACCTTTTCCTCTAATACTTTTAACGTAGAGAAATGGAATAATATTTTATCATGAACAAAAGGATCAATTTTTTCATGAACTTCAGTAAATCGGTTATTAACCTTTAGCCTATATTTAATATCATATGAATAGGGTTTTGTAAAATCTAAACCTAGATATTTTTCTCCATCACTTTTTACAATCTTCTGTAAATAATTATCAATTGTAACGATATTATCTTTATAATCTAATAATCTCTTCAGTTCATCACTTAATATTAATTTATCATTGTCATGGATGATAGTATAGATATTATTATTTGCTATTACTCGATCTAACACAAAGTCATAAATATGTTCATTTATTTTTAAATATGTATTTATAATTTTTATTTCTAATAGCTTAGTTGCAACTTTGATAATAATATTATTTTCTAAAGCAGTTAAGTCCGTATATTGTGATTCATAAATTACAGTTGCAAACAATTTTTCACCACGATAATTAGGGATCGCATATAAATAATTTATTCCTAAATCACGATATTTCTTTTGTGTATTAATATCAATTAATTCTAAATTCGTTTCATTTAAATCAATAATAATTTCATTACCATGGTTTATCATTGCTTCTACGACAGTATTTTTTAAATTATCAAAATGTACTGAGCGTTCATAAAGTCTTTCTTTTTTATAATCATAAGTTGTAATATCACTTTTCTGAGCAAGAAAATTAATCAAATGATCATAAAATACAAAAGTAATTCCTTCTACATTAATAATAGATTCTATCTTCTTAGAATACTCTAATAAAATATCAAAAATATTTTCGCTTGTGAAAGCAATTGATACTAAATTAATTACATGCTCAAGTTTTGAAATAATTGCTTTTAATTGATTATATATTTCATTATTTTTTTCATCTTCGAAAGTCTCTTCTAAATCTAATGCATTTTTAGCTAATATCGTGTTTTCTAAATCATCAATTTGATCAGCAATTTCATTAATATCTTGCAAATTATATTTATGTAATATTAGCTTTAATTTATTTTTATAAAATTCTTTTTTGAGAATTAAATCTTTAGAATCTTCAATATATTTGCTGATTTTCTTAATAAAATTTTCCCCATCAGAAAAACGTTCTAACTTTATAAATAAATCAAGATAATCGTTTGCAATGCTTAATAGATTTTCATTTATATCATTTTTAAATATATCATCAAATAAAACAAATGCTTCTTCATATTTGTTTTCTAAAATACAAATCTTCGCAAACAAATAATGACAGTAAAGCTTTCCTTCTTCATCTTGCGTAATAATTAAACTTTGATTTAATGCGTCTTTAGCTTCAGGAATCATATTTTGATCAATATAAAGTTTAGTAAGATTATTAAGGGCTAAAGCTAATAATTCATCACTTGGGAGATTCTCAATAATTGCTTTTAAGCAATCAACAGCTTTAGCTTTTTGATTCATTTCAGCATACACATATGCCATTTCTAAATACCATCGATTGACATCATCACGATCTTTATCATCGATGTATTGACGTTTTTCAAAAACATAACGATATGCAACAGCAAAATTTCGTTTGTTTATATAAATATAAATTAATCTTTCTAAATATGAAACATAAATATTTCGAAAAACAGTATTATCTATACGTGAAAAATCTATATTAATGATTGAAAGTGCTTCATCTAACTTATTATATTCTATATAAATATCAATAATATAAAGGTTTGCTAAGTAATAATATTCTTGATTTTGTTGTAAAACACATTGATCACGAAGGTTTTTTGCTTGTTCTAGCAAATTTAGAGAAGGTTGTTTACTAATTAGGTTTTGATAAATCTCTTTGATATTCATAGCTCTCACCTTTCTATCCTTCCATATTATAACATGATTTATGGGAAAAGTTAAGAGAAATTGTTGTCGAAAACATATATACTTAAAGAATATTTAAGTTTAAATGTACAAGTATAATACTTTTTATTTATACAAATACAAAAAGACGGTTCATTTTAGTATGAAACCGTCTTGTATTATTTAATGTAGTCTATTACTTAAAATTCAAAAATAATAGTTACAGGACCATCATTAATAAGCTTTATATCCATATGTTCACCAAAAATACCTTCTTCTACTCTAAGATTTAATTCCCTTAATTTTTGATTGAATTTAGAATATAATTTTTCTGCTTCGACAGGATTTAATGCCTCAACAAAAGATGGGCGGTTACCTTTTTCAGTATTAGCATAAAGTGTAAATTGTGAAATTGAGAGGATGCTTCCTTTTACTTCATAAATATCTAAATTCATTTTCCCATTTTCATCTTCAAAAACTCGTAATTTAGATATTTTTTTAGCTGATTTTTCAATGGTTGTTTCATCATCCCCATCAGTAAATCCTACAAACAATAAATAACCCTTGTCAATTTTACCAGTCAACTCATTATTTACAACACATTCTGCTTTACTTACTCTTTGTAAAACTACTCTCATTTGATAATCCTTTCAATATCATAAATATCAGCAATTTTATATAAATTTGCGAAAACAACATTTAAAGTGTCAACATTTTTAACCATAAGTTTTAATTTAGTTAAAAGATCACCAGAACGATTTTTACTAGATGATATTGCAGTAATAGTTACTGCATGACTATTAATCGTATTAATTATTTCCGCCACTATATTTTTACGATCAAATGAAATAATATGGACATTTGTATCAAAACTTTTTTCATTATAGTCAGGATCCCAAATAACATCAATAAATCTTTCTTTTTCAATATTATTTACATTAGGACATTCAAAACGATGAACAATAATTCCTGCTCCTTTACTAACATATCCAACAATATCATCACCTTTTATTGGATAACAACAATGGGCAAGATGAATACGTGCTCTTTCTAATCCTTCAATGATTATTCCATAATCATTAATATTGCGTCGTCTTCTTTTTTCACTTTCATTGATTTGTTGGATTAAAGTTTCTTCATCAAGAACTTTATCTTCATAAATACGATTATATGCACCATGAGCTGATAAATTTCCTTTACCAATTTCAAAGTAAAAATCGTCAAGGTTATGAACTCCATATTTAGAAAACAATTCCTTAACAAATTCATCAGTTAATTTGATTTGATCATATTTCGGATTATTTTTAGCAAGTAAAGTGAATTCATCTTTACCTTTAGCAATCAGTTGATCGCGTCTTTTACGATTTAGTATTGATGTTATTTTATGACGAGCATGACTTGTTTTTACTATCTTAAGCCATGATTCATTCGGTCCATCAAAATTTTGCGATGTTTTTATTTCAACAACATCACCAGTTTTTAATTTATAAGTAAGTGGAACAATCCGATTGTTTACTATTGCACCTACTGTTTTATTTCCTACTTCAGTATGAATACGATAAGCAAAATCTAATGGTGTAGCTCCATTAGGAAAATCCATTACATCCCCTTTAGGAGTAAAAACATAAACATTAGCACTGAAAATATCTTCTTTAATCGTTTCTAATGGATCGTTATCTTCTTGTTCACCTAATTCAGCATATGTCAATAAATCTTTATACCATTTTAATTTTGCTGCAACTTCCAATTGTTCCTTCTCAGGTGTATATCCTTTATTATCTTCCTTATACGCCCAATGAGCTGCAATCCCATACTCTGCAATCTCATCCATTTCATAAGTACGTATTTGAATTTCATAAATTTTCCCATTGAGACCTACTACTGTAGTATGAAGAGATTGATAAAGGTTTGGTTTTGGAGTCGCAATATAATCTTTAAATCGTTTTGGAATTGGAGTCCATTCATTATGAACAAGTCCAAGGACATGATAACAATTTTCAATCGAAGGAACTAAAATTCTTAACGCCATTAGATCATAAATTTGTTCAAAATCAATGCGCTTTTGTTCCATCTTCTTACAAACACTATAAATATTTTTTATACGACCTTTAATTTCAAAGTTTTCAATACCGTTTTCTTGCAATATCACAGAAATATGATTTTCCATTTTTTTAATATCTTCTTCGCGAGCTTTTCTATGATGACGAACATGTTCTAATATTTCTTGATATTTTTCAGGTCTTAAGAATTTTAAACTTAAATCTTCTAGCTCAGCCTTTATTCGATACATACCCATTCGATGAGCTAAAGGAGCATATAAGTCTAAAGTTTCTTGAGCAATTAATTTTTGTTTATCTTCAGTTTGGAATTCTAATGTTCGCATATTGTGAACACGGTCTACAAGCTTTACAACGACAACACGAATATCTTTGGCCATTGCTAGAAGAATTTTTTGATGTGATCTCGCAAGAGCCTTTTCTTGTGTCATATACTTTAATTTACTAATTTTTGTTACACCATCAACAATATTAGCAACATCAATCCCAAAAAGTTCAGCAACTTGTTCTTTTGTTACATCAGTATCTTCAACTAAATCATGTAATAAACCCGCCACAATCGTAGCTGGACTTGTATGAAGTTCAGCTAACATATATGCAACTTCAAGAGGATGCTGAATATATGGATCTTGCGATTTACGAAATTGACCACGATGATGTTCTTCAGCAAATTCATAAGCACGTCTAATAAAATCCAAATTACTTGGATTGCGTAAATAAGTTTTAGCTCTTTCAATTACTTTTTCAATTGTCATGGTACTTAGACCCATATGAGCACCTCCTTCCATTTTCTTAAAATTTAAATAATTAATATTGCATTAAGGTCTTAACATTATATCCTGTTAATAAATCTCTACCTTTCAAATCAGTAAGTTCAATTAAAAATGCTATACCTGTTACAATTCCACCTAACTTTTCAACTAATTCAATAGCTGCTTTAATTGTTCCACCAGTAGCAAGTAAGTCATCAATAATAATTACTTTTTGACCTTTTTTTATCGCATCTTTATGTATGCATAAAGTATTAGATCCATATTCTAATTCATAAGAAACTTCAATTGTTTCTCGTGGTAGTTTACCAGGTTTTCTAACAGGAACAAAACCAATTTCTAAGTTACTAGCGATTGGACATCCGAAAATAAATCCACGAGATTCAGGACCTACAACCACTTCTGCTCCCACTTCCTTAGCAAAGACAGTTAATTCATCACACGCACTTTTAAACACTTCGCCATTGGCCATAAGTGGTGTTATATCTCTAAATAATATTCCTTCTACCGGAAAATTTTCTACATTTGCAATATACTTTTTGTAATCCATAATAAGCATCCTCCTAATATATATATGTATTATATCAAAAAATCGCAAAAAATGCTACTTTATTTATTAAAATCATCAAACTTTTTAATATAATAAACACACGTAAAATCTCATAAATAACTTTTGGCCTTCATAAAATGTGAAGAAGGCGGTGATTTTTTGACCCAAAAGAACACTTTAGTAAAAAATACTTTCATTCTTATTATTACTAGTATGTTAATTCGTTTGTTAGGATTAGTAAATCGTGTTATCCTAACAAGGTTATTGGGTAATGAAGGAATATCATTATATATGATTATTCTCCCATCGGTAATGATGTTTATTTCACTTGGGAGTCTATCTTTAAATGTAACTATTACAAAAATTGTAGCAACGAAAAATGATCAATCAGTAATAAAAAAAGGTATTAAAATTGGAATTGTTTCTTCAATTGTTGTTGGATTAATTTTAATTATTATTGCTAAGCCATTAGCATTTGATTGGTTGAAACAAAAAAATGCATATTATCCAATTCTATTAACACCGCCATTAATCATTTTATCTGCTATTAATAGTGTCTTACGCGGATATTTTAATGGAATAAAAAAAGTCAATATTCGTTCGTTATCAATATTAATCGAGCAAATATTTCGTATTGCAATAACAATAGTTTTACTTCGATATTTTATGGATCGTGGTATTGTCTTTGCAGTTACTATCGCCATTCTAGCAATGAACTTTGGTGAACTTGCATCAATATTTTATATTTTGATAATGCTGAAAAAGTGGAAACCACAAAATATTCAAAAATGCTCTTCAAAAGAAATTTTGGATATTTCATTACCAATCACGAGTTCAAGACTTATTGGTAACATAACATATTTTTTAGAGCCAATTATTTTTACATTTGCATTAACATTACTTCATTATAATAATACAGAAATTATGTATAAATATAGTGAAGCAACTGCTTATACGATTCCATTAATTACAATGTTTTCATTTATTTCAACATCAGTAGCAACAGCTTTAATCCCTCATGTTGCAACAGCATCTAACCATGAAGTCGGTTTATATATTAAAAAGGCATGTTTTTATTGCCTATTACCTGCTATTCCAATTTCAATCATCCTTACTTTTTATGCAAAACCTTTTATGATTTTAATTTATGATACAGAAATAGGTAGTGCAAATGTACAAAAGTATGCAATTTTATTTATATTATTTTATGTTCTTTCTCCTCTTACGGCGATAATGCAAGCAAGAAATAAATCTAAAAGATTATTGCAAATATCTGCAGTTGCTGATATTTTAAAAATCGGATTAATATTTTCACTTCCATTTATAACTGAAGATAGTTTAATTCTAGCAACGCTAGTTCCTATTATTCTTGTTATTATAATTTTGTTTTATGAACTTAAAAAAAGTTATCCTTTTAAATTTACACATCATGAAATAATAAATTTTTGTTTGATCTCAATAATTGTTTCCGTATTTGCAATTATATTAAAAGTAGGCAATGTAAATTACCTACTATCATCACTATTAATTCTAATTATCTTTATATTAGCATGTAACGTATTAAGTGTCTTTCGTTTCAGCAATAAATAACTTCCCGTTTTCATAATTTGCAAACATAATGTCTTTTATTGTTTTTCCTTTTTTCTCAACTTCTTTTCTAAGCCATTTTTCTTCAATTTGTAATGTATCTAAGTTTTCACGAATAATTCGACCTGAAACTATTAAAGGGAAAGGATATATATTATCTTTTTCCTTTTCTTTTGATTCACTGCCACCGATACTTCCAAGAATATTTATTTGATGAGATTTTATGTTTGCTTT
>DUOT01000139.1 GCA_012838705.1 Acholeplasmataceae bacterium | reverse complement strand
TTAAATAATATATAAATTTTAAATAATAAAAAATGTCAGTTTTTCCTATACTTATGCGTTTTATTAGTGAGAAGGATGAGTAGATATGATACCTAAAATGTCAGAAGAAGAGTTTTCAAAAAAATACAATTTGTATTCACAATTATTATTTAATATAAGCTATGGTTATACTCATAATAAAGAAGATGCAGAAGATATACTTCAAGAAGTATTTATGAAGTATCTTAAATTAAACCATACATTTCCAAATGAACAAGAAGAAAAATATTGGTTAATTAGGGTAACAATTAATGCGAGTATTAGTTTAACTAGAAAAGCTTATAGAAGAAAAGTATTGCTTGAAGATGGTAAATTATACAACATATCCCCTTCTCAAAAAGAAGATAATCTTATAGATTTAGTAATTACTCTTCCAGAAAAATATAAAAAGGTAATAATTTTATATTATTATGATCAATTTTCAGTTAAAGAGATTGCAAAAATATTAAGAATTACTGAGTCTGCAGTTATGAAAAGACTGGAAAGAGGAAGAAAAATCTTAAGAAATTTAGTGGAGGAAAACTGATATGAAATTAGATGAAATGTTAAATAATGTGTCTCAACATATCCCTTCTGTTGATGAATCATTAAAAAATAAAATTTATTCTCAAACCATAATGAAAACTAATCAGACAAAAGTTTATTTTTTTAGTAATTTAAGATTAGTATTAGTAGTGTTATTTTTATCTTTAATAATAGGTGTTTCAATGATGTTATATAACAAAAAACCGTTTGAAAAAACTAACTTCGATATTATTGTTTACTCAAAAACTGATGATGGTTATCAATTTGAGAGATTATCAAATGAGAATGTTACAATTTTAGGAGAATATACATATCCAATGAATACTTTTCCAGGTTTACCTATTACATTAAGTTTTAATAACTCATTGATTGAAATAAGTGTTGATAATGGTCAGTTTGTATTATGGCATGATTATATAATAACTCAAGGTGATAATAATAATGCAATCTTAACTCCAATTAAAGGCGAAAAAAGTGGTTTAGAAAATGTAGGGAAAAATTATTCAATAAATAGTAGTTCTACTATTTATTGGGTTCCATATAATTCTGATAATATTTATACAAGTGCAACAATAAACTATAAAATTATTCAAAACAATAAAGAAATATTCACGGGAAAAATTATTATAACAAATAATAATGGTATATATACTGCAACATTAAAACGAAATTAATTTAATATAAAAATAATATATTTAAGATTCTCTATAAATATTTGACACAACAATTAGGGGCAATTTATAAGTTGCCTTTTTTTACATTACCTAAAATACTTTAGAGTTTTTTATATTCTTTTATTCTTTTCACCCTTTTAACATACACTTCCCAAAATGTTTGACTATTTATGTAAGGAGATATTTTCTGATAAATTTTATTCTTTATGTCTTCATCTATATATTGTGATAATTGATAAAAATTATAATACTCTCCTTAATGAAATCTTTTTTTGCTTATTTTGAATTTGATCTTTATTATTCCAAATGAGAATGTTTAATGGATTTTTAAAGTTTATATATAAAATTAGACAAAAGGAAAATTAATGTTATTAACTTGTCCTATTCGAGGGGGAAATAGTGGTGGTCCAATTATCAATGAATATGGGGAAGTTGTGAGTGTTTTTACTGATATCCCTTTTGCTGAAGGCGATAGTTTTCAATATGATAATTTTGGATATGGATGTGCAACTCCTATTGAATATATTAATGATATTCAGATTGAGTAAAACTTTTATCGAATGGTTATTTTTAAGATATCCCTTAATTTTCATCAACTGAATCTTTCTTTATAAAAACTATTTGAACA
>DUOT01000138.1 GCA_012838705.1 Acholeplasmataceae bacterium | reverse complement strand
CTAAAATTGCAAGTAAAGACAGTAAATTCAATATATTAATGATTACAATAGATAAACATCTTAATCGATTAAATAAAGAAATCAAATCATTTGCAAGAGATTTAAAAGTATTAGAGCAAAATGAAGGAAACTACTATAGTGAAAAACTAACAGAAAAATATCTTAATATTGATGGTTTTTATCAGTCAATCAGTAATAAAGTTAATGATGTTCTGAAAAAATATTTTAGCCATATGAAAATAGCTACAGCTAATATTAGTATGAATCGTAGTAATGAAGAACTTGATAATATTTATCGTAATTTAAATACTTATATGCAAGATTTTAAAAGTTTAAATGAAGCAGCAGAATATATTTTCTTTAATAGTAGTCAACAAATATTAAAAACTATTGATTCATTAATTAAAGCTATTCCTAATAATGATTTTACTTTTAATTATTTTTTAAAAACAGATGATATTATTACTTTAGAATTAAAAGAATGGATTGATTTGTATAATAAAATTCGATTTGTTATTAAAAAAGTGGATAATATTATGGACAATAATGAATTTAAAGAAAACTATTCTTTATTTGAAACATGCTATCTAATTCTTATGATGAATATGGAAGCAAGTAAAGATCAAATCAAAAATTATCGCATTTAAGGAGTATAAATGAAAGCAGATTTACATATTCACACGACTTATTCAGATGGAAAATTTACTGTAGAAGAAGTTATTAATTTAGCTATTTCTCGTAATTTGGATTTAATAAGTATTACCGACCATGATACATTCGAAGGAGTAAAAACTGCTTTGAATATGAAAAAAGATCTTCGAATTATTATCGGGATAGAACTATCAACAATCCGTAATGGTGAAAATGTTCATATTCTTGGTTATTTTAAAAATCAGGATAAAATTGATGAAATGCAACCAATATTAGATAAACAAATTGTTCGTCGTCATGAGCGAGCTTATAAAGTATTAGAAAAGTTAAAAGAACATTTTAATATTGATTTAGATCCAAGTTTTATTAAAGAAACTGAAAGTGTTACAAGAGGAACAATTGCAAGGGAAATAATAAAACAAGGATATGATTATACTAATAGAATTATATTTAAATATATGATTGGTGAAGGATGTCCTGCATATATTCCTTCATCAAAAATTGAAACGGAAATAGGTATTAAAATGATTAAAGAATGTGGAGGATTAGCTGTACTTGCTCATCCAATGCATTTAGAACATAATGACCCTCAAGATATAATTAATTATGGACTTGATGGTATTGAAGCTATTTATCCATTCAAAGAGGATCAAGAAGAAAAGTATCGAAAGCTTGCGGAAAAGAATAATATTTTTATTACTGCAGGAAGTGATTTCCATGATTTTAATGATGGTCGTCATGGGAATATTGGTGATAAATATTTAATTGGTGATGATTTAAATAAATTTTTGTCGGTGTTATATGAATCCTAGAAAACTAGCTTTAGATGCTATTGGGAAAATATTAAATAAAGGTGGATATTCAAATATTGTCATCAATGAATATTTAAATAAATATGAATTCAATGAAGAAGACCGTAAGCTCTTTACAAAACTTGTTCTTGGAACTGTTGAGAAAAAACTAACTTTAAAATATTATTTAGAACCTTTCTTAAAAAAGAAGCAAAAATCTTGGGTTTTAAATTTATTAATGATGAGTATATATCAATTGATAGAACTTAATATTCCTGATTATGCTGTTGTAAATGAAGCGGTTGAAATTGCTAGGTTAAAAGATCATTATGTTGCATCTTTTGTTAATGCAGTATTAAGAAATTTTTTAAGAAATGATTTGCGTTCTTTTGATAATTTAAATGAAATTGAAACTTTAAGTATTAAATATAGTTATCCATTATGGCTTGTTACATATTTTTTAAAAGATTATGATTATGAAGTTGTTGAGAAAATTTTTCAAGAATTTGATAAAGTGAAAAATGATGCAATTAGAGTAAATACATTAAAAACAACTAAAGATGAAGTAATAAAAATTTTAGAAGAAAATAATATTCGATTTGAAGAAAGTATAATTGTGGAAAATGGACTAGTTGTAAAGGAAAGTTTAGTAAATCATAAACTTTTTAAAGAAGGAAAGATTATTATTCAAGATCTTGCAAGTCAATTAGTATCAGAAATTATAGATCCTAAGGAAGGAAGTATAATTTTAGATCTTTGTAGTGCCCCTGGGGTTAAAGCAAGTCACTTAGCAAGCTTAATGAATAACACTGGTGAAATTTATGCTTGTGATATATATAAACACAAACTTAAGTTAATGGAAGAAAACTTTAATCGTCTTGGAGTAAAAAATGTAAATATTCAATTGATTGATGCAAGAAAAGTAAAAGACTTTGTGAAGGAAGAATCTTTTGATTATGTTGTTGCTGATCTTCCATGTAGTGGTTTAGGAGTATTAGGTCATAAGGTTGATTTAAAATATCATATTACTTATAAAGCTATTTCTGAGATAATAAAATTGCAAAAAGAAATATTAGAAAGTTCATATATGTTAGTTAAAAAAGGAGGATTTTTCATAATTAGTACATGTACATTAAATAAACTTGAAAATGAAAAACAAGTTGAAGCTTTTCTGGAAAATCATCCGGAGTTTGAAATTGTTTATCAAAAAACAATAATGCCTTATGAGTTTCATACTGATGGTTTTTATATTTGTAAATTAAGGAGATTGTAATGAATATTTATCAATTTACTAGAGAAAAATTACAACTAAAATTACAAGAATTAGGCGAAAAGCCTTATCGTGCAACGCAAATATTTGAATGGGTTTATAAAAAAAGCGCACGAAATTTCTTTGAAATGACAAATATAAGTAAAAGCTCTCAAGAACTATTAAATGAGCATTTTGTTTTTCCAAAGCTTCATCTTGAAAAAGAGCAAATATCAAAAGACGGAACGAGAAAATATTTATTTAGACTTCATGACGGAAATTTAATCGAAACTGTCTTAATGAGATTTCATTATGGTAATAGTGTTTGTATATCAACCCAAGTTGGTTGTAATATGGGATGTGCTTTTTGCGCAAGCGGCCAACATAAACGCATCCGGAATTTAGATGTTTATGAGATGGTATTACAAGTATATACTATTAATGAAATTCTAAAAAAAGAGGATAGTCGCGTTAGTCATGTTGTTATTATGGGAATTGGTGAACCTTTTGATAATTACAATAACACTATTGACTTTATTAAGATAATTAATGATGATAAGGGGTTAGGAATTGGTGCACGTCATATCACTTTATCGACTTCAGGAATCGTTCCGAAAATAATTGAGTTTAGTCACCTTCCTTTACAGATTAACCTCGCTATAAGTTTACATTTCCCTAATGATAAATTAAGATCTAAATATATGCCAGTTAATCGAAAATATAATTTAGAAAAACTTTTTGATGCTTTAAAATATTATTATGAGATGACTAATCGCAGAATAACTTTTGAATATATATTAATTGATGGAATTAACGATACTAAAGAATGTTGTATCGAGTTAATAAACTTATTAAGAGGAATGAATTGTTATGTCAATTTAATTCCAATGAATGAAACAAATACAATGTTTCGAAGAAGTAGTGAAAAAGCAACAGATGAATTTTATGATTTATTAATGCAAAAAGGGATTAATGTTACTTTACGTCGTGATCAAGGTCATGATATCGATGCTGCTTGCGGGCAATTACGAATAAAAACGGAGATGGCAAATGCAAGGAAGAATTGTTAAGCTAGTTAGTGGCGACTATACCGTTTATGCAAATAATGAATATATTGTTTGTAAACCTTTAGGTATATTTCGCCATAAAAATATTAGTCCTAAAGTAGGGGATTTAGTTACAATCGAAAATAATATGATTATTGATATTGAAGAAAGAAAAAATGATTTAATTAGGCCTAGTATTTGTAATGTTGATAAAGTGTTTATTCTAACATCATTTGTAAAGCCTGATGTTAATTTGAATCTTTTAGATAGATTAATATCGGTTGCGGAATGGGAAAATATTAATATTATACTAGTCTTTACAAAAAGTGATTTGATAGATGTAGAGAAGTATCGAAAAGAAATTGATTATTATCAAAATTTATATCCTGTATATTTAATGCCAGGAAATATTGAAGAAATAAAAAAAGAAATAGATAATAATATTTGTGTTGTCGCTGGACAAACTGGGGTCGGTAAGTCAACATTAATAAACAAACTTGACCCGAGTTTGGATTTAAAAACGCAAGAGATTTCACTTGCTCTAGGGAGAGGAAAACATACAACAAGACATGTTGAGTTGCATAAGATAGGAAAAGGGTGGATAGCCGATACTCCAGGGTTTGGAATTACAAACCTCGAAATGGATTTACTTGCTTTATCGCATTCCTTTATTGATTTTTTCAATGTTGACTGCAAGTTTACTACATGTCTTCATGTTGCTGAACCAGGATGTGTTGTTAAGGAAAAAGTGGATAACGGTGAAATTTTAAAATCTCGTTATGAAAATTATTTGCTTTTTGTTGATGAGATAAAAAGTCGAAAAAGATCGTGGGAGTGATTTTATGGCCATAGTAGCCCCTTCAATTTTATCTGCAGACTTTTCGCATTTATACAATGAAGTAAAATCTGTAAGTAGTGCTGAATTTCTCCATATTGATGTTATGGATGGACATTTTGTTCCAAACATTAGTATTGGAGCAATGGTATATAAAAACTTACGTAAAGATTTTGATATGGTTTTTGATGTCCATTTAATGATAACTGATCCAATGAAGTATGCAAAAGATTTTGCTGACGCAGGTGCTGATTATATTACTTTTCATTATGAAGCAGTTAGCGATGTCATGGAAATGATAAATCATTTAAAAAATCTTAATGTGAAGGTTGGAATATCAATAAAACCAGGTACTGATGTTAAGGTTTTAGATCCTTATTTAAAACATCTTGATTTAATTTTAATTATGTCAGTTGAACCAGGTTTTGGTGGTCAGAAATTTATTCCATCAAGTTTAGATAAAGTTAAATATTTTAAGCAACAAAAAGAAAAAAATAATTTTCTAATAGAAATTGATGGTGGAATTAACTTAGAGACTGGTAAACTAGCGGTAGATGCTGGTTGTGATATTCTTGTTGCTGGTTCATATATTTTTAATAGTACAAATCGAAAGCAAGTAATAAAGGAGCTTGGTAAATTATGATTATAAAAATCGTTTGCGCTGGTCATGATAACTTTTCAAAATTATATCATTATGATGAGGGTGAATATTTAGTAGGTGTTGATGCTGGTGTGGATGTTTTAATAAAAAATAGACTACCGGTGGACCTTGCAATTGGCGATTTCGACAGTGCTAAAACTAAAGACTTACATAAAAAATGCAGGAAAATCATTTCATTCGATCCTGATAAAAGTCGTAGTGATTTAGAACTAGCGATCCAACATGTATCTCATAATTCTTTTTATGTTGATTATATAGCTAATAAAGTAATAGAGAATATTTATATTTATAATGTAACTGGTAATAGATTAGATCATTATCATGCTGCAATCAATTTACTAATAAAATATACTCATATAAATATTAAAATAATTAATGATCGGAATTTAATTTATGTAGTTAATTCTAAAACTAAATTTAAGAAAGGAAAATATAAATATGTTTCTTTCTTCCCAGTGGATCCTGATACAATTATTAGCTTAAAAGGATTTAAATATAATTTAGAAAACTATCAGTTTAAATATTATGATACTCTATGTTTGAGTAATGAAATAGTAGATGATGTTGCTGTCCTAGAAACAAATAACAAAAAGGTTCTCGTAATCCAATCTAATTAGAATAATTTTCCCCATTTTTCATATATTTTAGTAAAAGGGGTAGTGTTATGAGATTTTATGTTATTCGGATGCCTAGGTTCTTATCATTTATTATAAATAAAATAATAAGCCTTTTTAGAAAAAAATAAGACTATAGCAAGTCTTATTTTTTAATTGTATTAAATTGATTAATAGTGCATATATATTTATGAGGTGAAGTTATGTTTATTTATGTAGTCAAGGCAAACGATACATTACAATCAATATCACAGCGATTTAATGTTCCGATTGCAAGAATTGTTGCTGATAATGGAATATCAAATCCTAATGCCTTAGTCGTTGGACAAAGTTTATTAATAAGGCCACTTAGTTTTCGTTATACAGTCGAAAGTGGAGATACATTAGATAGTATTGCGGAAAAATTTCAAATCCCTCTTGAAAATATATATGCATATAATCCACAATTAAAAGATGATAATATTTATCCAGGATTAGACTTAAGAATTATTTATGATAATCCGGAAAAAAGAGATATCGAAGTTAATGGATTTGTCTATCCAGAAGTTGATATGAATTTACTAAGAAGGACACTCCCATATTTAACATATTTAAGTATTTTTTCTTATCAAATAACAACTGAAGGAGTGTTAAATGAAATTAATGATACTCCATTAATTAATGAAGCATATCGTTATAATGTTGCTCCGGTAATGGTAGTCACAAATATTTCACTTTTGGAACCAGGGGTTTTTAGTACTGATTTAATTCATGAAATCTTAAGCGATGAAAGTAAAACAGCAAAGCTTCTTGATAATATCGCTTCTGTTGCTAATGAAAAAAACTATTTTGGAATATGCTTTGATTTTGAATATCTTTATCCAGAAGATCGCACGCTTTATAATAACTTTTTAAGATTAGCAGAAAGTAGATTAAAGCCACTCGGATATATATTAATGTCAGCGGTTGCTCCAAAAACGAGCCAAGATCAACCAGGGCTTTTATATGAAGCCCATGATTATCCCGTTCATGGTATGGTTTTAGACCGTGTAATTATTATGACTTATGAATGGGGTTATATTTTTGGTCCAGCTCTTCCTGTTGCTCCAATTAATGAAGTAGAAAGAGTAATAAAGTATACAGTTTCCGCAATCCCTCCTTATAAAATATTAATGGGAATCCCGAATTATGGTTATGATTTTAAAGTTCCGTTTGTAGAGGGTTCAATGGCTGATTTAATATCAAATCTTGAAGCAATTGATCTTGCAATTGAAAAGCAAGCAGAAATTGAATTTGATGAGAAAGCACAATCACCATTTTTTAGATATTTTGTAAATGGCGAAGAACATGTCGTTCATTTTGAAGATGCAAGAAGTATTAAGGCAAAGTTTGAACTTGTGAAAGAATATGATTTAAAAGGTGTAAGTTATTGGACTTTAATGGATCCATTCCCGCAAAATTGGCTATTGTTAAACTATTTCTTTAGAGTTATTAAACTACTATAAAATAAAAAAAACAATAGTGTGAACTATTGTTATGCACGTTGTACTTTACCAGATTTTAAAGCACGTGCTGATACATATACTCGTTTAACTTTTCCATTTTCATCTATAATTCTAACTTTTTGTAAATTTGCTTTCCATTTGCGACGAGTTGCATGTAATGAATGTGAACGATTATTTCCAGAAATAGTTCCTTTTCCTGTTACGTAACATTTACGAGCCATTATAAAACCTCCTAACTTAACAAAAAATATTATACCATATTTTACTCGATATAGCAAGAATAATTTTTTGTATGAAAGTCTTATTTATTAAGACTTTTTTGTAAATTTTAGCAACCCATTCCATTGTATATTTTTTTGCTTGCACTATTAGAATATATATGATATAATAATTTAGTAATATTTAAAGGGAAATAAATATCAAGAAGAAAATGGAGGCGGCAGTTAAATGCATATAATGAAACTTGACGGCTCGTTGTTTAAGACGTTAATAATAAATGGAGCTGAAAATTTAAGACAAAATTATCAAACTATAGATGCCCTTAATGTTTTCCCGGTCCCTGATGGTGATACAGGAACAAATATGAAGATGACAATTGACGGTGGAGTCAACGAGATATTAAATGTTGAAGTTAATAATATTTATGAAGTTTCAAAAAAATTATCACGTGGTATGTTAATGGGAGCACGTGGTAATTCTGGAGTTATACTTTCCCAGCTGTTTAGGGGTATTCATAAAGGTTTTGAAGGCTTTATAAGCGTAAATGCTATTAATCTTGCTAAGGCTTTTATGAGTGGGGTTGAGCAAGCATATAAAGCAGTTATGAAACCTGTAGAAGGAACAATTCTTACTGTAGCAAGAGAAGCATGTGAGAAATTATTAACAATTTCTTCATCAAGAATGTCAATAAATGAGTTTTTTGACGAATATATTAATGAAGCTAAAGCGTCATTACAACGAACACCTGAATTATTACCAGTATTAAAAGAAGCAGGAGTAGTTGATAGTGGTGGCGCAGGATTTATTTGTATTTTAGAAGGAATGCAGAAAGCATTAAACGGTGAATTCCTTTCTAGTAAACCAGTTGATGAATCACTACATGTTGCAAGTAAACTTGTTGTGAAAAATGGTGAAAAGCTTGAATTTGGTTATTGTACTGAATTTATTTTAGAATTACAACCAGAAAAAGCAGATCCAAAAACATTTGATGAAAAAACTTTAATTGATCAAATTGAAGAGTTAGGTAATTCACTAGTTGTTGTTAAGGATGATGATATCGTAAAGGTACATATCCATACGTTAACACCAGGAAAAGTGTTAAATATCGGACAACAATATGGGGAATTCATTCACCTGAAAATTGAAAATATGACAGTTCAACATAATCAATTAAATGATTTTGAGCATGTTGAGGAAGGACAATGTGCATGTGGTGAAGAACATGTTGTAAAACCACAAAAACCAGAAAAACGTAAAAAATATGCAATTGTTACTGTCGCCGTTGGTGCTGGATTAATCAAAACATTTGAGGAAATGGGTGCCGACTATGTTGTATCCGGTGGCCAAAGTATGAACCCTTCAACTGAAGATTTTATTCGTGGCTTTGATCATTTAAATGCTGATAATATTATTGTTTTCCCTAACAATAAAAATATTGTTCTTGCGGCTCGTCAAGCAGCAAAAATTTATACTGAAAGTAAAGTTTGGGTTGTAGAATCAAGATCGATTGCTGAAGGATTCTCTGCATTAACAATGCTTGATTTAAATAATGAACCTGAAGAAATTGTAGAAGAAATGAAAGAAATTATGCAAAACGTTACTACAGGTCAAGTAACATATGCAGTTCGCGAATCATCTTTCGAAAATGTAAATATTAAAAAGGGAGATTATATCGGAATATTAAATAATAAAATAGTGACTTCTAATAAGCGTAGACTAGATACCGTTAAAGAATTAATCGATAAAGGTGTCGAAGGTGATAAAGAAATTATTACGATTATTTATGGTGCTGATGCAACCAATAAAGAGATTAATGATATTCTAAAATATATAGAAAAAAATTATAGCGATCTTGAGGTTGAAGTCATCGAAGGTAATCAAGAAGTCTATAGTTATATTCTAGCAATAGAATAGGATAAGGGCTTTGCCCTTTTTTCTTTAAAAACAGGGGGAAAAATGGTACAATTACAAGATTTGAAATATTTAACAGTTAAAGCTGTACAAGCTTTTAAAAGAAATGGAATTAATACTGTTTTTGATTTGTTATATCATTATCCGACAAGATATAATGATTATACCATTACTCCAATAAGTGAAGCTGAATTAAATAAAACAGTAACGATTGCTGGTATTGTAACTAGTAAACCAAATGTAGCAATGGTTAAAAATAATTTAAGTGTAATGAACTTCTTTGCAGATATTGATGGTGAAAAAGTTAGAGTAACAATTTTTAATCGTCATTTTTTGCGTACAAAAATTCATTATGGTAAATATGTTAGACTGACAGGAAAATTTGATGGACGCTATAATAAATTTATAGCTGCGGAAATTACTTTTGATGAATATGGAACAGCTATAAATCCTGTCTTTAATATTAAAGGAATTGATGATAAAAAAGTATTAGAAATAAAAGAACGAATTTTTTATGAATATGGCGATAAACTAAAAGAAGATTTACCAGAAGATCTAAGACAAGAATATAACTTAATTTCGATTAAAGAAGCGATTCGTTCTATTAATATTCCGGAAACAATGGATGAAACACTTTCCGCAATCTACCGAATTAAATTTGAAGAATTATTAAAATATCAATTAAAAGTGAAATATTTAATGTATATGCGGAAAGAACATCCTGAAGGTATTGTTATTAATTATGATAAAGAAAAAGTAGATAGTTTTATTTCTTCTCTAACATTTACGTTAACAGATGATCAAAACACATGTTTAAAGGAAATTCTAAATGATTTATCTTCAAGTTATAAAATGAATCGCTTATTGCAAGGTGAAGTTGGTAGTGGAAAAACTGTCATATCTGCTATCGCTTTATATGCTGTTTGTACTGCTGGTTATCAAGGTGCAATCATGGTTCCGACGGAAGTTTTAGCGCAACAACATTACGCAACTTTCCAAAATTTATTTAAGGGTTTTAATATTAACGTTGCCCTTCTTTCCGCAAGCGTAACCCAAAAAGAACGAAAAACTATATTAGAAGATTTAGAGTCTGGAAAAATTGATATTATTATTGGAACACATTCACTTTTCCAAAAAGATGTCATATTTAACTCTTTAGGTTTGGTAGTTACTGATGAAGAACATCGTTTTGGTGTTCGTCAACGTGTTTCAATGGTTGGTAAAGGGTATTTAATTGATCACTTAAAAATGAGTGCTACTCCTATTCCAAGAACACTCGCAATTAGTTATTTAGGTGATTCTGATATTTCTACAATCCGAACGCAACCAGGAAACAAAAAAACTGTTATAACGAAGTATATTGATTATAATAAACGTTTTGAAGTCTTTGATCATATTAGAAAGCAAGTTGAAGAAGGACGTCAAGTATATATTATTACACCAATGATTGAAGAATCACAAGCATTAGATTTAAAAAATGCTCTTGATGTATATGAAAATACAAAAAATTATTATAAAGACTTTAAAGTTGGTTTAATTCATGGTAAACTAAAGACAGAAGAAAAAGAAGCAGTAATGCAAGCATTTGCTAGTGGTGAAATTCAAATATTAGTATCTACTAGTGTTATTGAAGTTGGTGTTAATGTTATTAATGCAACAACAATTGTCATATTAGATGCTGATAGATTTGGAATCGCGCAACTTCATCAAATGCGTGGACGAGTTCAAAGAAGTGATTATCAATCTTATTGCTTTTTAATTAGTAAATCAACTGTTGAAACTTCAGTAAAAAGATTACAACTTGTAGAAGAGATTAATGATGGATTTACCTTAGCTGAAGAAGATTTATTAATTCGTGGTCCTGGAGATATTTTTGGTGAAAAACAATCTGGATTTATCGATTTTAAAATGGCAAATGTTGTATTAGATAAAGATATTCTTGAAAAGGCTGATATTGCTGCTGATAATATAATTTTTAGTAAAAAACTTTTTAATAATCCTGAATATAAAAATTTATTAGAGTTAGTTCATAATAATTATGTATTAACTAAGGAAAATTTAGAATAGAGGTAATGATGATTAAATTAGCGATTGATGCAATGGGTGGAGATTTTGCTCCGAAAGAGATTGTTAAGGGTGTAAATATTGCCCTAAAACAATTTAGTGATTTGGAATTGGTTTTATTTGGTGATGAAAACGAAATTAAGAAGTATTTAGAAGCAAATGACCGAGTAAAAATTGTTCATGCGGAAAGTAAGCTTGATATGGGTGAAAAAGACCCAGTTCGTGCAATAAGAACAAACAAAGAATTATCGATCGTGAAAGCCTTTAAATCAGTAGCTGATGGCGAGTGCAGTGGCGCTGTTACTGCTGGTCCAACACAAGGAGTAATTGTAGCTAGCCACCTAATCATTCGTCGTATTAAAGGAATGAAAAGAGTTGCTCTATGTCCAGAACTACCAATGTTTGCTGGAAAGAAAAGATTACTTTTAGATGTAGGCGCAAACACAGAAATTAAATCATTACATATGCTCCAACAAGCACAATTTGCTTCTATTTATGCAAGTAAAGTTTTAGGTGTTGAAAAACCTTTAGTTGGACTATTAAATATCGGTACTGAACCAGGAAAAGGTCGTGAATTAGATCTTGAAGTATATGAATTGTTAACTCAAGATCCTAATATCAACTTTTATGGTAATGTTGAACCTAAGGAATTACTTACTACCGAATGTGATATTTTAATAACTGATGGTTTTTCAGGAAACTTAGTTATGAAGACAATGGAAGGAACAGCTAAAGCTTTAGGAATGGCATTAAAAGAAGAAATATCAAAAACATTAGGTGGAAAAATTGGTTATTTATTTATGAAGAAAAATTTAGCCAATTTTAAGAATAGACTAAACCCTAATGAAATTGGTGGTGCTGTTATTTTCGGTGTTGATGGTGTAGTTGTAAAAGCTCATGGTTCAAGTAATGCCTATGCTTTTTCCCAAGCAATTAAACAAGCACGATTAGCTGTAAAAGGCGACATAATTAATAAGATGAAAGAAAATTTAGTATTAGATAATGAATAAAAATGAGTTTAGTGTAAAATTAACTAAGATTATGAACAAATATAATCTTAGTTTTAATAATCTTGATTTATATTATGAAGCTTTTGCTCACCCTTCATTTGCAAATGAAAATCATGTTAAGGATTATCAAAGATTAGAATTTTTAGGAGATGCGATTTTAGGATTTTTAGTCGGAGAATATTTATATAAGACTAAAGAATTTACAGAAGGGGAAATGACAAAATTACGTGCTAATTATGTTTGTACTCAAGCAAATGCAGAATATAGTCAAGAGATAGGCCTTGATCGATGCTTAATGTTGGGGAAAGGTGCAAAAGAACAAAATGAAGATAGTCAATCAGTTCTAGCTGATATTTTTGAATCTTTTTTAGGAGCATTATATTTAGACCATGGTTTAGACTATGTTCGAAACTTTTTAAATAATTTTCTTTTTACAAAAATTAAAAAACATAAAGTTGATTTTTTTGTTGATTACAAAAGTCGCTTACAAGAATATTTTCAAGCAGAAAGTAGAGTTAGTGTTGCATATCAAGTAATAAATGAATATGGTCCTCCCCATAATAAAACATTTGAAGTTGGTGTAAGCCATGATAATTTATTGCTAGGGGTAGGGATTGGAAAAACAAAAAAAGAAGCCGAACAAAATGCGGCTAAAAAAGCTTTAGAAAAATTGGTGAGGTAGGTATGAATCAATATTATTTATTAATTAAAAATGGTTTCATCGATTTTAAGAATTTGATGATTGAAAAATACCACTTACTTAACTTAAATGAAACTGATGCTATTATTTTAATAAAATTACAAAATTTTCTCCTCCAAGGTAAGACTAAATTATCAGGAGAAGATCTTGCCCCAACAATGAGTATAACTGCCAATACAATTAGTAAAAGAATTGTTGACTTAGTTAAAAGGGGATTTATTACACTAACTTTAAGTGATGTTGATGCTAGTGAAGTATTTAGTCTCGATGAAACATATAAAAGGCTTTCTTATATTATTGAAAAAGAAGATTCTGAGAAAGAAAAAAGTGCGACTGATAATACAATTAAAGAAGTAGTACTCTTTATCGAACAAGAATTTAAAAAAGTAGTAACTCCAACTGAACTAGAAATAGTATATCATTGGGTTATTGAAGATAAATATGAACTAGAGAAAATTAAAGAAGCGATTATTGAATGTGCAAAATTGAAAAAATATAATGTTAAGTATGTTGATTTATTTTTAAATCGTAAACCACAAACACAAAAATATAAAACAGAGGAGAATTTACAAGAACTTTTTAATAATGTCTATGCTAAAATCAAATAAGTTAATAGAAGAATTAGAAAAACTGTTTCCAGATGCAAAATGTGAATTAAATTATACAAATACTTTTGAACTTTTAATAGCAGTTGTTCTATCTGCCCAAACAACGGATAGACGTGTTAATATGGTTACCAGAAAACTATTTACTGTTTATCCTGATGTTTATCGTTTAGCATCTGCAGCGCAAGTAGATGTTGAAAATATAATTTCAAGTTTAGGACTTTTCCGAACAAAAGCTGAAAATATAATTGCATTAAGTAAAAAAATAGTAACAAATTTCGGTGGAGAGGTTCCAAACACCTTAGAAGACTTAACAACCTTACCTGGTGTTGGCAGGAAATCTGCAAATGTCGTTTTAAGTGAAGGTTTCGGAATCCCAGCAATTGCTGTAGATACTCATGTTGCTCGTGTTAGTAACCGTTTGGGCTTGGTAGATAGTGATGATACATATGTAATCGAAAAAACTTTGGAAGAATATTTCCCAAAGGATGATTGGCATAAAGGACATAATTTACTAGTTCATTTTGGACGCTATTTTTGTACTGCACAAAAGCCTAATTGTCTAGAATGTCCATTTAATAAAGTTTGTCCTTACTATAATAAAAAATGACAAAAAATTTACCCTCCATTAGTAAAATGTACTTGGAGGGTGATTTTATGAAAGTTAAGCTTTTTGATGAAAGTCATGAAAAAGATTTAGAAATGGAAGTTAATAATTTTCTTGAAAGTATTGCCGGTAAAAAAGTAATTGATATAAAATATCAAGTTGCAATCATGTATGATATGAAAGAACAAATATATTGTTATAGTGCAATGGTTATTTACGAAGATTAGTATTTGCATTAATATAGTCTAAATCAGGTTCCGCAAATACTGATTTGTGATGGGTGTAGGTTACAAATGAACCTTTTTGCCCTTTTATTTTTTTTACCCATTTTACTTGTGTATAATCAACACTAACTGTTGCTTTTGCTTTTGAATATGTTGCAGCAATTGTTGCTGCAAGTTTAATAGCATCATCTGTTAATGTTCCACGAAAAATAACATGACTTCCAGGATATCCAACAACATGAAAGAAGTAATCATTTTTATTAGCAAGTGTAAATGTTAAGTATTCATTTTGGGTATTGTTTTTTCCAACCCAAATGATATTATCATCTTTATCTATATAGGATGTAATTTTAGGTTTTTGTTGGATTGGAGTTTTCCTTATTCCAACTTCATGTAATATTTCTTTTAAATCACTAATAGAGCTTAAATCTGCTTGGTTTTGCAATGTACGGTAATATAAAATTTCTGCTTTTGTATTTTCAATTATAGTTTCCATATAAGAAATAGTCCTTTTAGCTTTTTTGTATTTATTATATAAACTATTAAGATTTTCTGTTGGACTAATTTCTGGATTTAAATCAATCGTAATATTTTCATTTGTATAAAAGTTAAAAACATTTATTTGTTTTTGATGACGTTTTACTAAATGGATATTACTAGCAAGTACATCTGCAACTTCTTTTAATTTTAAATTATCGTTAGCGATACGTAATTCTTCTTTTTGCTTACCAAGTTTTTGTTCTAACTTTTCGATTTTATTATTTATATATTGAGCAAGACGCTTTTGTTCGTTATTAATACTAATTTGATTTACTTTGTTTGTAAAGTATTCTTCAAGCAATTCAGAAAGAGAAGTAAAGTTAGTTCTTTTCCCAACTTGATGATATAAGTCAAAACAATAAAAGATGATTTTTTCATTTTCTATTATTGTTGGATTTACTTTACGATTAATAACTCCTTGAAGGTTTCCTGTATAGTTTATTTCTTGCAAGAGAAGTTTAGATACTCCTTCTAAACTTTCCCCACTATAATTTTTGATAGTATATGGATTTATTTTTCCTGATTCTAAATATTCATAAGTTGCTTTGGGATTAATAATTCTATTTTCTTGAAATGATTTTTTTATACACTCTAAAATCACAAAATTATCATCAGTAATTATCAAATTACTCTTTCTTCCTGTAAGTTCTAAAATTACTTTATAATTTATGCGATAACCTAAATCATCGGTATTGACTATTTCAAGAGTAATGATACGATCATTGTTGTATTGACTAATTTTAGTTATTACTCCCCCTTCAAGATGTTTTCTTAAAAATGATGATATCGATGTTTGTGAATTCAAATATTCACCTTCTGTAAACCTAAGGTGTGCACCATTTGGATTTATAGTAATTAATAGTTTTTGTTTATAAGGAAGTAAAAAAATATAATCATGTTCATTTACAGAGATTATTTTATTAATTCTTTTATTTAACATTTGTGGTTTTAATTCTTCAATTAAGTAATGTAGAAAGATGCCATCGATAGCCATATAAATCACCTTAATACATTTTACCATATCAATATACTTATTTCAAAAAAAACTTTAAATTTTATTAATTTTGTAGTATAATAATATAAAGAGAATGAGGTTACGATATGAAGCTTGATAATCGCGGTTTATTAATAGTATTATCTGGGCCTTCGGGTGTAGGTAAAGGTACTGTACGGAGTGCGCTATTTGATATGCCGGGTCATGATTTAGTATACTCGGTTTCAATGACGACTAGAGCACCTCGCAAAGGTGAAGTTGATGGTCGTGAATATTATTTTGTTACACGTGAAGAATTTGAAAAACGAATTCAAGAAAATAAATTTTTAGAATATGCAGAGTTTGTAAACCATTATTATGGTACTCCAGCGGACATTGTAGAAAAGCAACTTGCGGAAGGAAAAGAAGTAGTTTTAGAAATTGAAGTCCAAGGAGCATTGCAAGTTAGAAAAAAATTAAAAGATGATGCAATCTTTATTTTTATTGCACCACCTAGCATAAGTGCACTTTATGAAAGATTAAAAGCGCGCGGCACAGAATCAATTGAAATTGTTAACGCAAGATATGAAAAAGCTATGAGAGAGATTAAGCTTGCTTATTTATATGATTATATAGTTGTTAACGATACAGTTGAAAATGCTGCTGATAAAATTATGGCAATTATTCGTGCTGAGCATGCGAAAACAGAACGAACAATTGCTGAATATAATAAATTACTTGGTATTACTGAAATGAATAAGAAAGGATGAACATAATGAGGCATATACGAATTAAAGATGGTATGAGATATCCTTCGATCGATCAACTAGTTACAAAATCTAAATCTAAATATAAACTAGTGATTGGTGCAGCTATTCGTGCAAGACAAATAAACGAAGGAGACCAACCTTTAATTGAAAATCCCCATAGTAAAAAAGCAATTGGTATTGCTTTAGAAGAAATCTATGAAGGAAAAGTAGAAATTAAGTAGCCTTATTAGTTTAAGGCTATTTTTCATTAAGGAGGGAAAAATGTTTGCCAAAGTCGTTGTAAATATTAAGGCACAAAATTTAAATGAATCTTTTGATTATAAAATACCCGAAGAATTAATTGATTTTGTTTTTGTAGGTAGTAGGGTCATAGTATCATTTGGATTTCAAGATGTATTAGGTTATGTAATTGAAATATCAAGTGATAGTATATTTAAAGATAATATTAAACCAATTAAAGAAGTTTTAGATTATGATAAGGAATTAACTGATGAACAAGTTGAATTAGCAAAGTATTTATCAAATTCATTACATGTTCCGTTAGTTAATACTTTAGATTTGATGATGCCTTCATTTTTAAAATCAAAAAAGCGAAAGTATCTATATACATCCGACCTTTCAAAACTAGATCCCAGACTTGTTTCTTTATTTAATAATAAAAAGAAAGTTTTAATTACTGATGAAATCCTAAAGCATAAAGATTTAATTAAAGATGCAATAAAGACAAACCAAATATCTGTAGAATATGATGTTTATAGTTATGGTAAAAGCAAAAAATTAAGAACCTATGAAGTAATAGATAGTGGTAAACAAAAATCAGATGTTAGAAATCGCATAATTGATTATTTACAAAAATATCCTGGTGCAAGTTTGGACGAAGTATTAATATCTTGTGATTGCAGCAAGGAAATAATAAGAACAATGGTCAAAGAAAAAATAATTAAGGAAAAACTAATTCCAGCTTTAGATATAAATGATAGTGAAATCACATTAAAGAAAAAATTAGACTTTACTATTGATCAAAGTCAGTTATATTATAAATTTTATGAAACGAAAAATAAGCCATATTTGTTATTTGCTGATAGCGAAGAATTTATGTTTGATTTTTATTTACAACTAATATATGATTACTCTACAAAAAACAAACAAGTAGTAATTGTTGCGCCAACGATTTTGATTGTAGAAGAGCTTAGCTTATATATTAAGAAAAATATTTCTGGTATTAAACTTTATACATTTCATAGTAAAAATTCAAAAAATGATAATTATGATACTTTTATGAATGTAAAGTATCAAAACTTTGATTTGTTAATCACAACACCAATGGGAATCTTTCTTCCATTTACAAATTTAGGACTCATAATTGTTGTTGATGAGGACAACCCATTTTATATATATGAAAACTTCCCATATTATGATGCAAAAGAAGTGTTGAAAAAAAGAGCAGAAAGTTTGGATGCTAAGTTAATACTTGCATCTAAAACACCTTCAATTAAATCATATTATAAAGCTTTGTTAAATCAATATTATTTATTAGAAGATCATAAAGTTCAAAACAATAATGTTATTACAGTTGATATGAGAAAAGAATTACTTGAAGAACAAAATATAATTTTATCGAGTATATTAATAGATAATATTCGAACTGCTCTAAAAGAAAATAAAATTTCAATGTTAATAGTTAATAACAAAGCCTTCTCAACATTAATCAAATGTCGTGATTGTGGAGAAGTATTTACATGTTCGAAGTGTAAAGTTCCACTTACTTTATATAAAAGTAAAAATGTAGCTCGTTGTAGTTATTGTGGTCATCAAGATGACTCTTTCCATACTTGTCATAAATGTAATTCCGAAAATATTGTTAGTTATGGGTTTGGTTTAGAAAAAGTATATCATAAGGTGAGCATGGAATTTCCACAAGCACGAATTATACAAGTTGATGCTGATAATATTAAAACTTTAGAAGATTATAATAATACTATTTCTGCAATTGAAGAAAATACTGTAGATATTATCATAGGAACTAATGCTTTGACAAAAAAAGTAAATTATGATAATATTAAAGTTGTTTGCTTTCTTTATATTGATAGCTACTTATATGCAAATGACTTCCGTGGTGCTGAATATACTTATAATTTAATTGGAAAAATGACAGGTAAAGAAGTATGTATTATCCAGACTAATAATGTAAATCATTATGCAATTCAAAGTGCTTTGAAAAATGATTATGATAATTTTTATAATCTTGAGATTGCAAATCGAAAACTCCTAAATTATGAACCATATACAGAAATGAATCGAATAATTATAACTGGGCCCTATGATAAACTTTTCCACTTTGCATATTATTATCGAAAAGCATTAAGACATTTAATTGGAATTGAAAATATCTTAGGTCCAACATATGATTTTAAAGAGCAAGGGGTTAAACTAATTATTAAGCATAATAACTTTGATGGGGTTGTAAAAGTATTAGATGATGCGATAAAAAACTTTAATGAGCCAAGACTAAATATTAGTTTTCAAAGATATCCGAAAGTGATGTGATTTATCATGAAAATTTGTTTTATGGGAACTCCACAGTTTGGAGCAACAATTTTAGAAAAATTACTTACAAAACATGAAGTTGTTTTAGTTGTTACGCAGCCAGATAAAAAGGTTGGAAGAAAACAGATAATTGAATTTAGTCCAGTAAAAAAGGTTGCACTTGAAAAAGGATTAGAAGTTTTTCAACCTATAAATATTCGTAAAGAAGAAGATTATATTTTATCTTTTGATTTTGATATTATTGTTACTGCGGCGTATGGACAAATTGTAGGAACAAGACTACTAGAATATCCGCGCTATAAAGCAATCAACGTACATGGATCGTTACTACCTAAGTATCGAGGTGGTGCCCCTATTCAAAGAGCAATTATGAATGGTGATACAGAAACTGGTATAACAATTATGTATATGGCAAAAAAAATGGACGCAGGAGATATGATCGCACAAAAAGCAATTCCAATTTTGCCTGAAGATAATCAAGATACAATGTTTATAAAACTAGCAAATCTTGGTGCAGAAATGATTTTACCAGTTTTAGATGATATCGAAAAGGGAATTGTTAATCCAATTAAACAAGATGAATCAAAAGTAACTTATGCTTATAATCTTACAAAAGAAGATGAAAAAATTGACTTTAATAAAGATGCCACAACAATATTCAATCAAATTAGAGGCCTTTCTAGTGAGCCTGGAGCATACTTTACGATTGATAATAATATTTATAAAGTATATAGTAGTGAGGTTTCTAGTCTTCAAGGAAAGCCAGGAACGATAGTAGATGTTACGAAAACTAGCTTTACTATTGCTTGCGGAAAGGATAGCATAACATTTACAGAAATAAAACCGCAAGGAAAGAATTTAATGAAAGTTAGAGATTATTTAAACGGAAAGGGTAGAAGTATAATTGTATTAAATAGGAGGGTCTAAATGTCAAGAATTTATTATTCACGAGATGAAATGTTTCAATTAAATCGTGATCGTTTATTAGAAAGAGGGGTAACGATAGAAGAGATTGCGGAAATAGCTTATAATCAACAAGCTAAATATAATGATAATCTAACAATGCAAGTATGTATTGAAAGTGTTGAAAAGATATTATCATATCGAGATATTTTTCATATCGTTCAATTAGCTATTGAAATTGATAGATTAACTGAAGAAGAAAAGTTCCGTAGTCCAATCCAAGAAATTATGAGAGCAGATCTTGGAATGTTTGGAATTGATGAAATCTTAGGTTTAAGTATTGCAAGTAATTATGGTGTTATCGGTCAAACAAATTTCGGTGATATTGATGTAAATAAACCTGGGGTTGTAAAAAGGTTAAATGATGAAGGGAAGAAGACTGGCGTGTGTCATACATTTTTAGATGATGTTGTTGGAGCTATTGCAGCTGCGGCCTCAACAAGAGTAGCACAAATCATTAGTGAAAATGAGGCTATGCGAGAATCTAAAGACTCCCCTTTAAGACCAAGTTTAAAATAATGAAAGAACAAAAAGTCCGTAATGGACTTTTTTGTTATAAAATATAAAAGCAAAAAAACACTTCTTAATTTTAGAAGTGTTATTTTTATTCCATAGAAAAAAGGTAAAGAAAATAAAAAAAAGACAAACTAAAAAGTTTGTCATAAAAAGGGGGTAGCATAGGCGATTTCAATTTACGTTTATTTTTGAGGGAAATAATTGTATTAATTTATAGTATGATATATTAATAATTATGCTACCGAAACTATTATACTCAAAAGTCGAAATTTGTCAATAAAAATCTCTCTCTTTCCACAAATAGGCATTAATAAATATTTTCTTAATGATAATTTGCCTATCCCATTTCATACTTAGTTAATATAATAATATTGACTACTGCAAAGGGGGAGTTTTTTTGAAATATCTAGAATTTGAAGATGTATATAAGCACTTTTGTAATAAAGACACAAAACTAGATGTATTACATAATATCTCATTTTCGGTTGACGAAGGTGAAATTGTAGCTATTACTGGTCCTAGTGGAAGTGGGAAAACAACGATACTAAATATTATTTCTGGATTAATTAAACCATCATCAGGAAAAGTAACTGTCCATGGTAATATTGGATATATGTTTCAACGTGATCATCTTTTTGAATGGAAAAATATATATGATAACGTCATGTTAGGACTAGAAATACAAAAAAACAAAACAGAAGAAAATATTAAATCCGTAGAACGTATGCTCAAAATATATGGACTATGGGACTTTCGTAATGCTTACCCAAAAGAATTAAGTGGGGGAATGCGCCAACGAGTTGCTTTAATTCGAACCTTAGCGGTAAATCCTGATATTTTATTATTAGATGAACCTTTTTCGTCATTAGATTATCAAACAAAACTAATTGTTTCTCAAGATATTTATAATATTATTAAAAATGAGAAAAAAACAACAATTATTGTATCTCACGATATTAGTGAAGCAATTTCACTTGCTAATCGTGTCATTGTTCTATCAAAACGTCCAGCAACAATAAAAAATACTTTTAATATTGAATTTGAAAATTTATCGCCAATTAAAAAACGTCAAGATAAAAGGTTTCAAATATACTTTGAAAAGATATGGGAGGCGATAAATAATAATGGATAATTGTTTACAAATAAAAAAAGAATATCGGAAAAGAAAATTATTATTAATTACATATCAATTATCGTTGCTCGCTTTTATTCTTATAACTTGGGAACTATTAGCTCATTTTGATATAATAAATGATTTTATTTTTAGTAGACCTACTGCAATCCTTAAACTTTTAATTACTTATATTAAAAAGAATGAGCTTTTTATTCATATAAGAATATCAATAATTGAAACAATTTTAGGAATTATAATTGGTAGTATTGGTGGAATATTAATTGCTGCAATACTTTGGTATTCAGAAATGTTAACAAAAATATTACAACCTTTTTTAAATGTTTTAAATGCACTTCCAAAAACTGCACTTGCTCCAATTATGATTATTTGGGCAGGAACAAATATTAAAGGAATTGTTGTTGTTGCAATATCTATTTTATTAGTTATTACAATACTTACAACTTATAATCATTTTAAAAATGTTGATGAAGAAAAAATTAAGATGCTGAAAAGTTTTGGAGCAACAAAAACACAAATCTTTACTAAATTAATCTTTCCTAGTAACCTCGGTAATATTGCATCGGTTGTGAAAATAAATATTGGGATGAGTTGGATTGGTGTCATCGTTGGTGAATTTTTAGTTTCGCGTGCTGGTATTGGTTATTTAATTATGTATGGGGGGCAAGTGTTTAAACTTGACCTAGTAATGATGGGTGTATTGGTATTAGCAGTCTGTGCATTTTTAATGTACGTATTGGTAGATAAATTAGAAAAATGGATTATGAAAAAGCGAGGTGAAAAGTAGTGAAAAAATGGTTATTATTGTTGCTTATTGTATTGATTCTGCCTATTCTTAATGCATGTGATAGAAAAGAAAACAAGATTGTTATTAGTGAAGTAGCCCATTCTGTTTTCTATGCTCCACAATATGTTGCTTTGAGCCAAGGATTTTTTGAAGAAGAAGGGTTGGAAGTATCAATTATTAACTCTAATGGTGCTGATAAAGTTATGGCAGCGTTATTAAGTCGTGATGTTCAAATTGGTCTTGCTGGTACTGAAGCTTCAATTTATGTTTATGCTGAAGGTCAAGATAACTATGCGATTAACTTTGCGCAACTAACCCAAAAAGATGGAAGTTTCTTAGTTGGTCGTGAGCCTATTGAAAACTTTGAGTTTTCAATGTTATCAGGGGCTGAAATCCTTGGTGGACGTCGTGGTGGAATGCCAGAAATGGTTTTAGAATATGCCTTAAAATTAAATGGGTTAGAAGTTGGTCGTGATGATCCAACAAAAGAAGTAAATGTTCGTACTGATGTTCAATTCGGAATGTTAGCAGGTGCATTCACTAGTGGTGAAGGTGATTATGTATCATTATTCGAACCGACAGGAACAATGCTTGAGAAAAATGGTGAAGGATATGTAATTGCAAGTTTAGGAACAGAAACAGGGGTTATTCCTTATACTGTTTACTTCACAACAAAAAAATATTTAGAAGAAAATGAAGAAATAATTCAAAAATTTACAAATGCAATTTATAAAGGTGCAAAATGGGTTCATAGTCATAGTGCTAGAGAAATAGCAGAAGCATGTTTACCGTATTTCCCTGATATCTCTTTAAATGACTTAACAGTTGTAATGCAACGTTATGTAGATATTGATGCATGGGCTCATACTCCAGTTATGCAAAAAGACACTTATGAACGATTTCTAGATATTATGGAAGAAGCAGGAGAATTACCAGAAAGAGTTCCATATAATAAAATTGTTACGACTAAATTTGCGGAAGAGGCAGTTAAGAATTTAGGGTAGAATAAAAAGCTATCAATACAAACTGATAGCTTTTTTAATTTTAGTTATTATTTAAATAGTGTAATACTGCATCTCTCAAAAAGATTGTCATCCCCGGAGCAAGCTTATCATAATAAGCAGTAAACCTTTCATCTTCCACATACATTCTGACAAGATTTGCATGAGCTTCTTTGTGATATTTTGGCCAGTAAAAACTTAACCACTTTTTATGAAGCTCTGCTGCTTTTTGTGCTAATGGACTAGTATGATCTTTTAACGCAAAAGCTTCTTTTAATGTATCATATAGCTTTTGTTCGATTTCTTGAACTTTTTCATATTCTTCCTTAGTCATGTTCATAAACATTTCATTAGATTTTTCAACTTGCTTTTCTCCATATTTTTCACGAATTTCTTTACCATATAACTTTTCATTTTCTTCAAGTTTTTCCTTTTTAAATCCTTCAAACTTTTCATAATCTTTCATTTTAGGCCCTCCTTTCTTTTCATTAATAGTTTTTTCTAAGGTATTGATTAAACTTAAAATTTGCTTTTGTTTTTCTTTTAGTTTTAGTAAATGTGAATTTAAAGCATCAATAATATTAAAATCAGGAGCATAAATAATCTTTTTAATATCATTAAGATTAAGTCCAAGTTCTTTATAAAAAAGAATTTGCTGGAGAAGATCAACTTCTTTTTCTCCATAAATCCGATAACCTGACTCGCTTATTTTAGCTGGTTTTAATAGGCCTATTTCATCATAATATCTTAAAGTACGCGTGCTAATATTTGCAAGTTCTGCAAACTTTTTTATTGTGTATTCCATAATTACCTCCTGACAATTTTATTATACACGTTAACGTAGCGTCAATGTCAACACTTTTTTGAAAATTCTTTTTGGGGACAGTTTATCTTGTCCATGAGGTTTTATTAATATTGATAATAAAAATCGATTGTAGGCTAAGTATTACAGTTAATTCGAAAGATATTGTAAATTTATATGATTTATGGTAACATAAAAACAAATAGTGAGGTGGAAGATGAAAAAGTATGTATTAGCTATCGATCAAGGGACGACTAGTTCACGAGCGATTATTTTTGATGAAAAAGGGAAAAATATTGCTTCCAGTCAATTAGAAGTTAGTTTAATCACTCCTAAAAATGGATGGGTAGAACAAAATCCTGAAGAAATATGGGAAACAGTTTATGAGGTTGTAAAAAGGGTTTATAACAAAACAAGTGTTGAAATTACTGGAATTGGTATTACTAATCAAAGAGAGACAACTATTCTTTGGGATAAAAAAACAGGAAAACCAATTTATAATGCTATTGTCTGGCAATCACGGCAATCACAAAGTATTTGCGATAAATTAATTAATGATGGTTTGACTGATATAATTAAAGATAAAACTGGTTTATTAATTAATCCATACTTTTCCGCAAGCAAAATTATGTGGATTTTAGAAAATGTAGAAGGGGCTTATGAAAAAGCTTGTCGCGGAGAGTTACTATTTGGTACTGTTGATACATATTTAGTTTGGAAACTAACAAATGGTAAAGTTCATGTTACTGACTATACAAATGCTTCACGAACAATGATGTTTAATATAAATACATTAACTTGGGATGATGAGCTTCTTTCAATTTATAACATTCCAAAAGCAATTCTTCCAAAAGTTATGCCTTCAAGTATGATTTATGGTGAAAGTGATACTTTTGGAAGTATTAGTAAGTCTTTAGTCTTACCGATATGTTCAATCATTGGTGATCAACAAGCATCACTTTTCGGTCAATGTTGTTTTGATGCTGGTGATATTAAAAACACTTATGGAACCGGATGTTTTATGCTTATGAATACTAAGGATAAAATAGTAAAAAGTGATTATGGACTACTTACCACTATTGCTTGGGGTTATGATGGTAAAGTTGAATATGCTTTAGAAGGATCTGTTTTTGTTGCTGGTGCTGCAGTTCAATGGTTACGTGATGGCCTAAGAATGATTGAAAAAAGTGGAGAAGTAGAAAAATATTCGCAAAGAACTCAAGGTTCTAATGGTGTTTATGTCGTTCCAGCTTTTGTTGGTTTAGGAACGCCTTACTGGGATAATGATGCTCGCGGTAGTGTCTTCGGAATTACCCGCGGAACAACAAAAGAACATTTTATTAACGCTACAGTTGAATCAATCGCCTTTCAAGCTAAAGATGTTATGGAGGCAATGAAAGAAGATTCTGGACTAGAAATTAATAGTCTAGCTGTTGACGGTGGAGCAAGTTGTAATAATTATTTAATGCAATTCCAAAGTGATATTTTGGATTGCAAAATATTAAGACCAGAATGTCTAGAAACAACTGCTTTGGGAGCAGCATATCTTGCTGGTCTAGCAACTAATGTTTGGAAAGATAAAGAAGAAATAAAAAAATTGCATGGAATTAATAAAATATTTATGAGTAAAATAAATGAAGAAACAAGAAATAAATTATATAAAGGTTGGAAAAAAGCAGTAAAAGCAACTAGATTATTTAAACTATAAACTAAAAAGACGCCAAATGCGTCTTTTTTTATACCCATGGTGGTTTATGTAAATTTCGAAAAAATCCCCAAATTATTAGCATGACAATACATACTAAAACTAACGCGATAATGATACTTCCTTTTTTCTTTTTATAATAATAATATAATAAAAATCCAAAGCAAGTCCAAAAACTTAATATTGTAACTATTGTAATTATATAATATGCTAATTTCATTTTAGATAATCCATTATATAGTACTCAAATAAAGACTTTTTTTCTTTATGAGTAATCATTCGATAAATAATACAATATGCATCTTGAAGAAATATAAAGATACATATTGGACCTATTGCTAATGTAAAGACAGTATTAAAATTAAAAGCATCTATGAAATTAAAATCTAAAAGCGATATAAATGCTCTCGTTACTCCACATGTTGGACATAAATAATTCAAGTGGACATAAGTAAAACAATTACTTTCTTGAAAATGTGAAATAGGAACAAGTATAAAAAATAAAAAGAATATAAAATAAAATATAAGTCTTGCGATTGGAAAATATTTTTTCATTGTTTTTTTCATGTTATCCACCGATAATATAATATCAAAAATTGTATCAATATACAAGTTTAGAAAATAAATTTCTCCAATTAAAGCATAAAAATATGATTTATATTATATGATTTAGAGAGGAGAATGTTTAATGAAAAAAATTTTTATTTTTTTATTAATGTGTATAATGTTTATAGTAAATGTTGAGGTTAGTGCAGAACCGACGCTTGATTTAGCTCCTAATAGCACATCTGCATACTTAATTGAAGCATCAACACTAAGGGTGATTTTTGAAAAAGAACCAACAAAACCTTTAAACCCTGCAAGTATGACTAAAATTATGACAATGATTTTAGTAATGGAATATTTAGATAAAGGAATTATAAAATTAGATGATATGGTTACAACACCACTTGAAGCAAAGGAATTAGGTGGAACAAAAATCTATCTTGAAGTTGGGGAACAGATGAGTGTGCATGACTTATTAAAATCAGTTGCAATCAATTCCGCAAACGATGCTGCTATGAGTTTATCAATATATGTAGGTGGTACAGCAGAAAACTTTGTCAATATGATGAATGAAAAAGCAAAAGAAATTGGTTGCGTCAATACTAATTTTGTAAATTCATATGGATTTGATGATCCAAATCATTATTCATGTGCTCGTGATATGGCGATAATGGGAGCATATTTAGTTAATACATATCCGAAAATATTAGAATATACATCAAAATATGAAGATTATGTTCGTGAAGATAATTTAGAGAAAAAGTTTTGGCTTGTAAATACAAATAAGCTTGTAAAACATATGCCTGGTGTTGATGGAATTAAAACGGGATGGACTAATGAAGCAGGTTATTGCTTAACAGCATCAATTAAGAAAAATGATATTCGCTTCATTGCAGTTTCAATGAAATGTCCAACTCCGGATGCAAGAACAAAAGATATCGTAAGTATGCTTAATTATGCAACAAGTACTTATGATTTAGAAAGATATTTAAAAAAAGGTGCTGTTGTATCTACTGTGGAAGATGTTTTAGTAAAGCCAAAAAGATATAATATTGTAGTTAGTGAAGACGTAAATATATTAAAGAAAAAAGGAACACAAGTAAAAAATGTTAGTATGAATGTTAATATTGATAATCTAAAATTAAAACGTCTTGAAGGAGTAGTAGGAACATTAGATGTATATCTTAATGGAAAGCTATATAAATCTGTTAATTTAGAAGTCCAAGAAGAAATAAAGAAAGCCTCATTTTTTGATGTCGTTTTAGAAGTCTTAAAAGAAATATTTTTAGTATCATAAAGAAAAAAGACCACTAAGGTCTTTTTTAGTTTTTTATACCAATAATATTTCCTTGATGTACTTTACCATCAACAGTACCGGTAAATGTAGAGTTAAAAATATTTTCTTCTTCATGAAGTGCTCCCACGATTCCACCTGCTGTATGATCACTAGTTACTGTTGCATTAACATTACAATTTTCTATTTTTCCTCCACTTTTTTTAGTAGTAAGCGAAGAACCAGTAATACCACCCGCTTTAGCTTCTTTACCAATCGTATGTATTTCACCTTCAAAAGTACAATCGAGAATATAGCCAACAGTGTTCATAGCTACTATTCCACCTGCATAATGTTTAGATTTTAATGTTCCTTTTACCTTACAATTTCTAATTACTCCATAATGGATCGTGCTTGCAATTCCGCCAACAAATGCAATATCATAATTATAATCTGTAACATCAATTGATACATTTTCTAAAATTAACCCATCAATATAAGCATTTTTCAAAAGTTTAAAAAGTCCCATATTACAACCATTGTAGTCAAGCAAACTTTCTCTTGATGGTACCGAAAGGTTTTGAATTTTATATCCATCAGGATTTATAAAAACACCCGAAAAAACTTCTATTGGCCTCCATGCGTTTATACTAGATAAATCAATATCATTTTTTAAAATATAGTGACCATCTTCCTTTATGTTTTGTATGTCTTCTATAGTTTTTATTTCATTTAGATTTTGAATATTAACAACATAAATTGTTGCTACTTTTTTAAAATACTTTTCTTTGGATGACTTTTCATAAAGAGTAGCATAAATATCTGTTTTACCAGTATTTTTACCTACTATTTTTTCACCTTTTATCGTTGCAATATCATTATCAATACTAATTAATTCATATTTTGAAATATTGATATTATCATTTTCAAATTGTTTATGAATGTCAAGTCGATACTCTTCACCTGCATTAATAAAGATAAATTCCACTTCATATTCTTTTAGATCTTTAGATCCAAATTCATAGGATACACAACCACTTAGAAATATAAGAAATAAAAATAACAATAAAAATATTTTTTTCATAAAAATAATCTCCCTTTATAAATATATTTTAAAATTGAGAATTTTCCTTTTTTAAATATAAAGCATCCATTCCTTCTAAAGAATAACCATATATTCTTTATAGTTCCTGAAATATGAAAATAATTTAGAAAACATGAAGTTCCAATACTAATTAATCCACCAATATATTGATTGTTTTTTCCATCAATATTAATATCCTTAATTATTATATTATCAAAAATGACATTTGTTGATCTTTCGATTAAATTGCAACTAGCGTTTAAACCATAAATCTTTTTACTGTATGGATTTAGTAACATTCCATCAAATTTAGAAATAGGGTTTTCTAAAGTATAATCATTAATTTTTGTAATTAAATCATCAAGAGAATTTATCGGAGTGCACTTATTAATATTTTCAATAATATAAAACTTTCCAATATAAAGATTTATTATATCATCTAGTACTTCGTATAAGGTTGCTGATACTTTTACAATCCCCCCTCTTAAGTTTATTTCTCCAAAAGTTAATCTCATTGTTACGACGCGTTCAGATATGTAATGAAGATTTAGTGTCTAGTTATTATTTAAAAACTCAACAAAAATATATAATGAAGCCTGTTATGATTAGACTCATCCCCTACACCACAAAAATAATAATAGCAGGTCATTTATATTATTATATAATAATATCCAAAATAAGTAAATATTTTGGTTCATAAATTAATAATGTTATATAAAGTATGAAAAGAGATGATTTAAAATTCTTAATATGATAAAATATTAAGAAAGGAAGGGAGAAATATGAAACTATATTTACAAACAAGGTGGCAATTAGAGAAAAATTATTTAGTATATTATGGAATGAGAAAAACACCTTACACTTTACGAAACAAAATAGAATTAAAAACTAAAGAATTAATAGAAATACAAAAATTATTAAATGGCGAAAATGTAGATAAAAACATATTAAATAAATTTATTACTCAAGAAATTATTGTTCCGGAAGAAAAACTAAATATTATTCCGAAATCTTTTCAAGAGGCAAGGTTTTGCGAAAACTGTGTTGCAAATGATTTTATGATCCCTGGTATTGAGTTTGATGATAATGGGCTTTGCCCGATGTGTGCTTCAAAAGAAAAAACAAAAAATTATAAATCAGTCGTTCCGATGATGACTACTTTTCCAAAAGCAAAAAAATCTCGATTTGATGTTGCAGTATTTTATACTGGTGGTAAAGACTCGTCTTTCTTATTATATTATCTTGCTAAGAAGTTAAACTTAAGAGTTTTAGCATTAACTTGGGAAATACCTTTTATGTCTGATTCCGCAAGATTAAGTATTGAGAATGCGAAAAAGAAACTAAAGAATGTTGAATTTGTATCAAGAAAAGTAGATGATAACTCTTTATTAAAAATATATAAAAAATTATATGAATTGAATGGTAATACATGTGCATGTCCATCTCTTGCATATATACTTTTTTATCCTTTACTTGTTAGTGAAAAAGTACCTTACTTTGTTTTAGGGAATGAACCGGTTCAGATTCAAAACTTATATTTTAATAATATGGCTCCCTCAATTTCATATACTTTTTCAAGTAATAAGTTTCTTAACTTTTTACTTAATTTTACACGTGTATTAACATTAAGAAAACCATTTAAGCCTGGACAATTTCATACTCTAGCTGTAATGAAACAACTTGCTTATGGTGATGTTTGGATTAAAAAGCTTTCAAATTATCAAAACACATTTTTAAATAATATTATGGAAGCTATAAAAGAAGTAAAAAGTATAACTAAACCTTTAAAAAGAGCGATAAGAGTATCATCGTTCACTGGTAATATTCCTGCCTTTATTCATATTGATTTTAATGAAATAAGTGAAGGTGGAGTATATAATTGGGAAAATGTTAAGAAATTAATTACAGAAGAAGTAGGTTGGGTTGGTCCTAGCGAAGAAAATAAAGGACTACATACTAGTTGTAAGATTGAAAAATGTAAAGAATATTCACAGTTTATTGCTTTTTATAAAATGAAATCAACGATGATTCCTTTTTCCGCAATCGAATTATCTTTAGCAACACGAGATAAAAATATTAATAGAGAAAAAGCAATTTTAGAAATAAATCATAGCTTAGGATTTTCATTAGAAGAACCATTAGAATGTAATATAATGAAAGAATATTTAAATAAATAAAGCAATTTCGTTTGAAATTGCTTTTAATAATATATATAGCTTTTTCTTTGTTTGAAAAATAGTTTCAAATAAAGTTTCAGAAAAAAGTTTTTTTGATAAGTAATAAACTTACATGTTTCTACACATCTTAAGCAACGTATACATTTTTTTGTTACTTTGTAATCATCAGTAATAGCTCCTGCAGGGCATAAGGTGATACACTTTCTGCATCCTTTACAACTATCTTTATCAATTAATATTTTTGTTCCTAAACGGGTTCGAAGATTTGGGAAAATTTTTGCTAGCGGATTTTGATATTTTCTTGGTATTATTATTTTTTCAAAATTTTCACTTTTAATTTTATTTATTAAAGGATCTAATATTT
>DUOT01000137.1 GCA_012838705.1 Acholeplasmataceae bacterium | reverse complement strand
CTATTAAAAATATATTATATTTTAATTAATAAATGGAGGGGATTATGAACGAAAATCGAAAGAACCAAAAAAACGATATAAATGAACTATTTAGATTAATTAGAATTCTTGGGTTTATACTTATTTCATTTGGTGCTATTATGATCGTAAGAGATAATACTCCTTGGGGATTAGTATTAATAGGATTTATAATATCCTTAGTGGAAATAAAAAAAATTTATTACAAAAAAAAATAGAAAAACAATTTAAAAGGGCAAGATTTTTGCCCTTTTTTAAATAGATAATGAAGCGTGATAAAGATTAGCATAATAACCATTTTCTTTTATTAAGTCTTTATGATTACCTCTTTCTATAATACCTTCATTACCTAAAACAATTATTTCATCAGCATTTTTTACTGTAGATAGTCTATGCGCAATTGTAATTGTTGTTTTTCCTTTTGATAATTCATCTAAAGAATCTTGAATTAATTTTTCAGTAATATTATCAAGTGATGATGTTGCTTCATCAAGAATTAAAATCTTAGGGTTTTTCAAAAATAGTCTTGCAATTGCAATTCTTTGTTTTTGGCCACCACTTAATTTTATTCCTCTTTCCCCAACAATTGTATCATAACCTTGTTCTTGCTCAATGACAAAATCATGGATACGTGCTTTTTTACTTGCTTCGATTACTTCTTCCATTGTTGCATTAGGTTTACCATATAATATGTTTTCTTTTATCGTCCCATAAAAAATAAATACATCTTGTTGGACATGACCAATAGCACTACGCAGGCTATTAAGTTCATACTCCTTCACATTAATCCCATCAATTAAAACCTCCCCTTCAATGACATCATAAAAACGAGGGATTAATTTTGAGATTGTTGATTTACCAACACCTGTTTCACCAACTAAAGCAACTTTCTTTCCTTTTTCTATTTTTAAATTAAAATTATTTAAAACATATGATTCATCATTATCTTGATAATGAAAACTTACATTTTTAAACTCAATTTCACCTTGATAATCATGATCTCTAATTGCATTCTCCTTACTTACAATCTCAGGTTTAACTTGCATTAAAGTATAAAATTTTTCAATTCCAGATAACCCTTGTTGGATTTGCTCAATTGAATTAACTAGACGTGAAATTGGTCTTGTAAGAAAATTAATATAAAGGAAATATGTTGTTAGTTCAATATATGAAATTCCGCCACCAAAGCGGTCTCCAAACACAACAAATATTCCACCAAAAACTAAGACACCAAGATTAGCAACACTTAAGAAAAAGTCATTACCACTTTGAAATAATCCTAATTCCTTAAATATTTTTGTTCTTGCCCTGTAATATAAGTGATTAGTTTTTGAAAACTTTTCTTTTTCTAATTTTTCATTATTAAATGCTTTTGTTAATCTTATTCCTTCAAGACTACTTTCAGTTATACTATTTAATTCACTTTGAGCATTACGGGTAGCACGAAATCCTGCCATCATCCTTTTGCGTCTTGTTAGAGCATAAATAATCATTAACGTAACAAAGACAAAGACAATTAATGTTAAGTATACATTTATTCTTAAGAGGATTATAAAACTACCTATTATCATAATTGTTGAGATGAAAAGATTTTCTGGAGCATGATGAGCCATTTCACTAACATCATGAAGATGGGTAGTTAGATTTGTCATTAACTCTCCAGTTTTTTTATCATCATAAAACTGATAATCCATTTCTTGATATTTATTATATAAATCTCTACGCATATCAGTTTCAATTCTAATTCCCATCATATGCCCATAATATCCAACAAAATATCCGAATAAAAATCTAAAACCAAAAAGAACAAGAAGGATTCCACCATAAATATATAATAAATTGATTTTATCTATATTTACAAAATCCTCTAATGCTCTTTTTGTAAATATCGGGAATATTAAATCGATAGTAGCAATTAATAGTGCACATATCATATCAAAGATAAATAATTTTAAATGTGGTTTGTAATAACTAATAAATTTTTTAATCATTTGTATCAATCCTTTATAAAGTCTAGTATATCGTCAACTATTTTACCACAATCTTTTGATAAAAGCATTAAATGTGATATATCGCTATAAATAATTGTCTTAACATTCTCGCAAACATTATATACAAATTCTATTGCTTTTTCTGGAATTATTTGATCTATATGACCATATAGAAGGAGCGTTGGCGTTGAAATGTTTTCAATTGAACTATTTATATTTTTAATTAGCTTTCTAAATTCTATAAAATAAGCAGGAAATTTAATCGTAAAATAACGGTCTTTTAAAAACTTTAGAGCTATTAAATCATCTTTATGGATGTTTTTAAGTTTTTCTTTTAAACTTTCTTTTATATTTCCACTCATAGATTTACTTAATGCTTTTTTTGTATGAAGATATGTTTTTAATCTTTTATAAGGAAAGAGAAAGTTTAAATACTTACATGCAGGTGCCAAAAGAATTAACTTGCGTATTTTTTGTTTTGATGCAAGATATAAAGCTAATGCTCCACCCATAGAATAACCTATACAATCTATTTCATCATAATCTTTTTCTAGTTTTTTATAAAGATTATTTATAAAATCTAGCACCTTATCAACATTAAACCTTTCCTTTTTATAATGGATTCCATGACCAGGCAAATCTATACATTCAATATGATCATAAATATTTTCAAGAGCAGGTTTTATACTATCTAAGTCGTGATGATCACTTAAAAATCCATGAATTAAAATAACACATTTCATATTTCACCATTATTTTTTAAATATAAACTTTTTTGTGTTAAAAACATTTCCGCATACTTCCCATTTTTATTTAGTAACTCTTCATGCGTTCCTGCTTCTACTATTTTACCCTCATCAAGTAAATATATTTTATCAGCATCAACAACAGAAGATAAACGATGGGCAATTATTATCATCGTCTTATCAACATTTTTAATAATAAGACGATTTATTCTTTCTTCTGATAGTGGATCAAGTGAACTAGTTGGTTCATCTAAAATGTATAAACTTGCATCACTTGCAAAGATCCTAGCAATTGCAATCCTTTGGATTTCACCACCACTAAATACTGCACCACGACGGTTAAATTCTCTTGTTACTTCTGTATGTATTCCTTCAGGAAGTCTTTTAATTTTTTCAGCCATACCTACTTTTGCTAAGGCATCCCATACTCTTTCTTCATCTTCCTTACTTTCCATTTTCCTCATCAAAACATTTTCACCAATTGACATTGCGTATAATTGAAAGTCTTGGAAAATTGTTGCATAGTTTTTTCGATATGAGTTTATATCATAAACATTATAATCTTTATTATTTATTTTTATATTCCCTTTGTAAGGTATATAGAAACGCAAAAGAAGTTTAATTAAAGTTGTTTTTCCACTTCCATTATGCCCAACAAATGCAATTTTTTCTCCTTTGTTAATGTTTAATAAGATGTTTTCTAAACTAAAGTTATTTACATCAGGATATTTAAAACTAGCATTATCAATATTAACATTTGTAATAGTATCTAAATACTCACCATCTGTTTTTTCCAGCGTTGGCTTATAATTAAGAAGCCATAAAAAATCATCAATATATAATGAGTATTCTTTAAGCCTTGTCAGAAAACTTACCACATCAGAAAAATTGTGTGAAAACTGAATAATTGCATTTAAACTAGCAACAAAAATATTAGGCTTAATTAATCCCTTAAATAATCTTGATCCTAAGTATATAATACTTGCCCCTTGTTCGATAAATACTTTTGAGAAATGGTAAATTAAATGATATCCAATTAAGCCCTTATGCGTTTTTGCATACTTTTTATTTATAGTTTTTGCGGTATCACGATATTTTTCAATTAATAACTTACTAATAGGAGTTGTTTTTATTTCCCCAGCAAAACGTTGACGGTAAAATGTACGATTTATATAACGATACATTCTCCTATCCTGTTCTGTTTCTTTACTCCATAAATACCATTTCTTATTAATCGTACTAACAACAATAATATTTATTATTGATGATAAAACAATAATAATTAAAAGTTTTATATCATTAATGATAATGATGGTTCCGATGGCAACAGTTGTTGATAAGGCGGTAACAAACCTTACTAACTCTTCAAATACTTGAATACCACGGAAAGTCCCTTCTCTTAACGCCCTTGAATAATTATCATAAAACTCTGGATTATCAAATGATTCCATATCAATAAACTTCACCTTAGCAAACAAAAACTGTTGCATGTTTTTTATATAAATCATTCGATATCGCGTTCTAATATAATCAATATAAAAGATTCTAAAAAGTGAAGTAATAATAATGATAAGTAAAAAGTTTTTTAAGGCAGCAAATAAAACTTTTATATCAGCACCACTAGTAACTAAATCGATAGCTTCCGCAATAATATTAATTTTACTAATTGCAAGGATTGTGGATGCGATGATATATAAAATTGCAAAAATAATCATTAACGGACAATATTTATAAACGTATTTTAAAACAGTAAAATTGTTTTTAATTGTTTTCATAATTACTCCTTAAATATTTACTTGCTTGTGAAGTAAACATTTTTTTATAAAGTCCGTTTTGATTAATTAATTTTTCATGTGTTCCTGCTTCCACAATCTCCCCATCAGCAAAAAGATATATATAATCACTATTTACAGTTGTTGTTAGGCGGTGTGATATAAAAATAATCGTTCTATCCTTTCCTAATTCCAACATATTTTTATATACTTCTGCTTCAGCTAAAGGATCTAATGCACTACTAGGTTCATCAAGAATAAATACTTCATAATTTTGAGCATAACCTCTTGCAATTGCAAGTCTTTGTATTTGCCCACCAGAAAATACTGCGCCTTGCTTATGAAACTCACGTGTAATTTCAGTATTTATATTTTCCTCTAAACTATATACATAGTCATATAAACCACTAAATTTTAAAGCCTCATTAATTAAATTTAAATCTGTTTCATTTTTTGGTTTTCGTAAAAGGACATTTTCCGCAATACTTGCAGCATATACTTCTACATTTTGAAACACAGCCCCAACTATTTTTCTTAGTGATGATGCTGTAACGTTACGATAATCTTGGCCATTAATATAAATTGCTCCACTACCCACATCATATAATCTTAATAATAGTTTTACTAAAGTAGTTTTACCAGCACCATTTAAACCAACTATTGCAATTTTTTCTCCTTTGCGTATTTTCATATTAATATTCTTTAGTGCTAAATTTTCACCGTCATATGAAAAAGATGCATTATCTACGACTAATTCTTTAAAATCACCTTTAACTTCTTCATATTCTACACCTTCGATTTTTGATTTCATATTTAAAACTTCAAATGGAATTTTGCATTCTAATGAATTATTTTGAAGGTCAGCTAAGACTCTTACTAATTGTGATACTAAAGTAGAAAGAGTAGTTGCTGCAATCGTTAGTGCAGAAAAGTCTGATAGTACTAAATTATCAATTGTAAAGTATGCTAGTATTCCTAGCGTAATTGGATAAATTGATGATATTAATATTTCACCAATATATAATAAAAAGGCTTTTTTACTAGTAACCTTATCAATTATCGCAATAATTCCATCATTTGCTTTTTCATTATTATTTAATAAAAGCTCAGATATATTAGTTGTTTTTAAATCGGCCATTGCATCTTTAATAAAAAATGTTCGATTTACATAATTTCTTTGACGGAAAAAAGGTCTTTGCATTGATAATGCCTTAAAATCTAATTTTCCAACTTTAATACGAACAAACATATATATTATTCCGATTAATATTGCATAAAGAACTGCAAAGTAATGCATATTGAAAATAATAATAAATAGTGAAAGACTTTGAAAAATAATTCTTATTGTTTCAATAACATTATGTGCAGATAAATAAATAGTTTCAGTTCCTTGTTCTAATGCTCTAGTATAATCATTAAGAAACTTAGGGTTTTCATGAAAATCATAATCAATATTATTTAATTTTTCATAAAACATTATAGAAAGTTCAGCCTTAAAATTTCTTTCAATATATGCATTAACAAAATTTATCGCAATTGTAATTAGATAGCATAAAAACCCAACCCCTGATGCAATTAATACTACTTTTATTGCATCATCAAAGTTACGTGTTTTGTCATATATATAAACTATCCTTTCAATAACTATAATCGGAATATTGATTATTACGATACTAGTAATTATTGAAAGTACATAATTAATAATACTATATGGATACTTCTTTAATAATAATAGAAAAGATTTTATTCCGTTTCTCACTTGTCCCCTCCAAAATACTATAAAATTATATCACACGATATTTATTAATGCAAATAACAAAAAGGAATGCCTTGGCGCACTCCTTTTTAGCTCTTACTCAACAAAGTAACATATATCTAATATTATATTTCCTTCTTCATCTGGTTTTGTAAAACGTGGACATGCATACCTTTCAAAAAACCAATAAGCTTCTTTATCATCCGGAATAATAGTAAATCCTGCTTGTTTTAAACTTTCTAAACATTGATCCTCTTTACAATTATGTTCTTTTCCATATACCCAAGCAACACCTAAGTTGGATTTATTAAATTCAACATAAGAAAAACCTTCAGGAACTTTTGTGTTTTCAGGAAAGAACATTCCAATCCAATATTCAAAAGGTTCATCCTTTTTATACCTCATAAGTCCAATATATGCATCACTATCATCAAAAGAAGCTTTATCATTAATACTTTCTAATTTGCTAAACCATCCTTTTTCAAACCAATCTGACCATTGCTTTTGAAATGTTCCATTTACCCTATCCTTATCATAATACTTTTTTCCAATAAAGCGTAGGGCAGGGACTTTTTGATTATAGATCTTAATAATCTTTGCCATTATTTTTTCCTCCAATATTTTATACTATAATTATAACATAAAAAAGAATGCCCTTGCATTCTTTTTCATACAAAAATATTATATAAAATCACTATCAAAAGTGATGGCAGCATATTTGCTATTTTTATCTTTTCTTCCTTAATAAAATTTAAACCAATACAAAATACTAAGGCATAACCTACCATGCTGAAAGTATTAATAAAGGTTGTATCGAATATATCTCCAATTATTAAAACTATTAATGTTATTATGCCTTGATATATTAAAACTGAAAAGGAAGCAAATAAAACACCAAAACCTAATGTAGAGGCTAGAACAATTGATGTTATTCCATCAATTAATGATTTTAAGTATATTACTTTGGAATCACCTAATCCAGCTTTGACACTTCCTACAAGTGCCATTGCTCCAACACAAAAGATTAGTGATGCATTTATAAATCCAAGTGAAAATTTAGATTTATTTAATTTCCTTTCAATAAAATTCCCAAATTTATTAAGGGTGTGATCAATATTTAAAAGCTCACCTATTAATGTTCCTATTACTAAGCTAAAAAGAAGTACTAGTTCATAATTACTTTTTAAACTATTTCCTTCAATTGTAATTGATGATGTAATTACACCAATAATCCCAAAAATAATGACAGCAATTCCTATTACTTTTAATATAGCATCACATAAATCTTTTTTGATGAATTTTTTTAATATCAGTCCAATACTTCCCCCAATAAGTACTGCTAGAAAGTTTACTACATTTGCAATCATTTTTTTGGTGCCTTAACTTTTTTATTTAATTCAACTCTTGGAATCATAATAGTTCTTCCGCAACCAAGACACTTTAGTTTATATGTTACTCCTATTTTAAGTACTTCCCATCGTTTTTCCCCACATGGGTGAAGTTTTTTAAACTCAACAATTTCACCAACATCATATTTATTTGCTGTCAGCATGCCTATCTACCTCTTGTAATACGATTTGTGGGTATGGGATCTTAATATTGTTTTCATGTAATATTTGTACAATTCTTTTTCTTAATGCTCTTTCAACAGCATAATGAGTTTCTGCCTTTGTTTTCGCATTTATCTGAATTTCTATTCCTTTATCTTTTAAATCAGAAACGCCAATTACATTAGGTCCTTCTATTATTTGTGGGAAGCTTTCATTCATTGTTGGAAGTTTTTCTTCTAGTAATGTAATAACTTTATCAATATTTTCATCATAACTTAATACTATCTTCACAACTGCAATTGAATATGTACGAGAATAATTTATTAATTCTTTAATTTCACCATTAGCAATTATTTTAACTTCGCCTTTCCAGTTCATTATTTTTGTAGATCGAAGTCCCATTTCAATAACAGTACCTTTAAATCCCATTATCTCAACAACATCATCAATTTCATAATAGTTTTCAAAAGCAATTCCAAGTCCAGCTAGAAAATCACTAATGAGGCTTTGAGCACCCAAACCTATTATTAACCCAGCAATTCCTGCACCGGCTAAAACTGCAGTAATATCAAAACCAAATATATTAATAATAATGATAATTGCAATAATTATTAATATATAACGAATGATACTTTGAACTAACTTAGCAAGAGTTATCGCTCTTTTGTTTTTAGCTCTCTTTGCATAGTTTTTCATAACGAAATTAATGATTAAAATAATTAATATTGTTATTGCAATTGTTAGGATTATACCAATAAATGATGCTGTATTCTCCTGTACATAAGTTTTAAATTTTTCCCACATAATAGCCTCCTAATTATTATTTATTATTTCTTTGGCCAATTCCCGATATTCTTTACTTCCCCGAGATGTATATGCATATTTTAAAACTGTTTTCCCATACATTGGTGCTTCTTGAATGTGACTTGAACGATTGATAATCGTCTTAAACATTTTCGATGGAAATAAATCTTTAACTTTATCAACAATCTTATAACCAAAAATATTACGATTATCAAGTTTGGTCATAAGTATTCCTTCGATCGTTAGTGAACGATTATATTTTCGTTTTTGTTTTTGAATTTGATTTATTTTATTGACTATTTGTGTTAATGCATCATAAGCATAATAATCACATTCAACTGGAATAATTACAGCATCACTTGCAAATAATGCATTATCGATTATTGAACCAAGTGATGGTGGACAGTCAATAATAATAAAATCATATTCATCTTTTACTGTATCAACCTTTCTTGCAAGCGTTAATCTACTTTCTGGTTTTCCATGCAACTTACCTTCAATTTCCGAAAGTTTAATTGAAGCTGGAATAAAATCAAAATCATTATCGATTGAAAAATATATTGCGTCACGAATTGAGATATCCGTAACTAAAAGTTCATAACTAGTCACTTCTACAAGTTCCCTAGATATACCTAATCCTATTGTTGCATTAGCTTGCTCATCTAAATCTATTAATAATACTTTTTTGTTTTCTCGTGATAGGGCATCACATAAATTTACAGCAGTAGTTGTTTTACCAACACCACCCTTCTGATTAGCAATCGCTAATACCTTCCCCATACTTTCCTCCTTATAAGCTTTGTTTTTTTATTTGACTAAAGCGACGTGGATACTTTATATTTGTTTTTGTTCCAAAAATCGACACCTTTTTTGCGTCGGTTCTATTATTGTAAGTTTAAGATGGCGATAAGTAATTTTTAAAGGGATGCCTGGGAAACCTGCTCCACTTCCAATATCACATAATGTATTAATATTATTAAAGTCAATCGCAAGAGATGTTTTTAATGAATCTTCAAAATGTTTTATATAAACTTCTTCTTCATCTGTAATACTTGTTAAGTTGTATTTTTGATTTTCGGAAATTAAAAAATCATAATATATTTTAAATTTATCCATGTTTCCTTCTACTTTCTAGATATACTAAAAGAATAGCAATATCACTAGGATTAACACCACTAATCCTTGATGCTTGTGATATTGTATGGGGACGAACTTTCTTAAGTTTGTCCTTAGCTTCAGAAGCAATATTAGGAATATTATCATAATCGATATCATCAGGAATTTTTTTAGCTTCTAATGCTTTCATTTTTTCTGCTTGTTTATATGCTTTTTTAATATATCCTTCATATTTAATATTAATAATGATTTTTTCTTTTAAATCATCATCGAGATTAATAAACTTATAACCACTTGCATACTCAACATCATCGAAATCAATTTCTGGTCTTTTTAGAAAATCATAACCAGAAAGAGTTTCTTTTAATAAAATTTTATTTTGTTTTTCTAAGTATTCATTAAGAGCATTTTTTGGTGTAATACGCATTTCTTTTAAAGTAGTAAGAGCATCTTCCATATATTTTTGTTTTAAGGCAAATCTTTCGTATCTATCTTTATTTATTAATCCTATTTCATATCCATAATGTAATAACCTTTCTTCCGCATTATCATGACGTAATAATAAGCGGAATTCAGCCCTTGATGTTAACATTCGATATGGATCACCAACACCTTTAGTAATTAAATCATCGATTAATACGCCAATATATGCTTCATCTCTACGTAAAACAAAAGGCTCTTTAAAGTCTATTTTTAGGCTTGCATTTATTCCTGCAATTAATCCTTGACATGCTGCTTCTTCATAACCACTTGTTCCGTTTATTTGTCCAGCAAAGAATAAATTTTCAACTCTTTTTGATTCTAAAGTATTTTTAAGTTCTAAAGGACTAATGGCATCATATTCGATTGCATAAGCATATTTAGTAATTTCTGCTCTTTCTAATCCCGGAACAGTTTTTATCATTTCCTCTTGAACATTTCTTGGCATACTTGTTGATAAGCCTTGAATATATAGTTCATCAAGTTCAACGCCTTCCGGTTCTACAAATATTTGATGCCTTTCCTTATCAGCAAATCTCACAATTTTATCTTCAATTGAAGGACAGTATCTTGGACCTACACCTTCAACCAATCCTGAATACATACTAGACAAATGAAGATTTTGATTTATTATTTCATGAGTTTTACTTGTTGTATAGGTAAGATAACATACTACTTGTTTCTCTAATGGCAGAGTTTCTTTTGTTTCTTCACTAAATTTTAAGATTGCATTATCTCCATATTGCGGGATCATTTTATCAAAGTCAATTGAATCTTTTTTCACGCGTGGAGGCGTTCCAGTTTTTAAACGAATTACATGAAAGCCTAAGTTTTTCAGTCTATCACTTAATCCTGATGTTGTTTTCTCACCCTCAGGTCCAGAGGTGATAGCTTCTTGCCCAATTAATATTTTACTTGATAAATATGTTCCACTAGCAATGATTACAATTTTACCAGTAATTATATCACCGTGTTCAGTAATTACGCCAGTAACCTTATTATTTTCGATTTTCAAATCGACAATATATGTTTCTAATATTTCTAAATTGTCTTGAGCCTTTATTACCTTAAGCATATACTTTGGATAAGTTACTTTATCTGCTTGAGCTCTTAACGCCCTAACTGCAGGACCTTTAGAAACATTAAGCATTTTTACTTGGATTAAAGTAGAATCTATAGCTTTTGCCATTTCTCCACCTAATGCATCAATTTCACGGACAATGATTCCTTTAGCTGGTCCACCAATTGATGGATTACATGGCATACTTGCAATTTTATTTATATTTCCTACAACCATTAATGTTTTTTTATTTAATCTACTTGCGGCTAAACTTGCTTCGATTCCTGCATGTCCACCACCAATAACTATTACATCATACATAATACCACCTTTTTATATTTTACCACATATTTTTAATTTATTAGAAATTTTTTACTTTAAATTTTAGTTGCCCTTGCATTATTGACGAGTGAATTTTTTTGTGTTATAATGAGTGCAATTAAATTAAAGAGAGAGGGTTTACAAATGGATTTATTTAAGAAAATCGAACCATACTTAGAGCATGTACAAAACGTTAAGGATCAAGGAATTTATCCGTACTTTCAAGCACTTGAATCTGGTCAAGATACAGAAATGATTTTCAATGGTAAAAAAATATTAATGTTAGGTTCTAACAACTATTTAGGATTAACATCTCATCCGGATGTTATTAATGCTGCAGTTGAAGCAGTAAAAAAATATGGTTCTGGATGTAGTGGTTCCCGTTTTCTTAACGGAACATTAGATATACATGTAAAGCTGGAAGAAGAGTTACGTGACTTTTTAAAGAAAGAAGCAGTAATGACCTTTTCCACAGGCTTCCAATCAAATTTAGGTATTATTAGTGCTATATGCGGAAGAAACGATGTTATTATCGGAGATAAAGAAAATCATGCTAGTATTTATGATGCTTGCAGATTAAGTTATGCAAAGCTTCTTCGCTACGAGCATAATGATATGGAAGATTTAGAAAGACAATTAAAATCCGTTGATCAAAACAAAGGTATTTTAATTGTTACTGATGGTGTCTTCAGTATGTCCGGAGATATATGTAATCTACCTGAGATTGTAAGACTTGCGAAAAAGTATGGTGCAAGAGTAATGGTTGACGATGCTCATGGCCTTGGAGTATTAGGAAAGCATGGTCGCGGAACAGCTGAATACTTCGGTCTTGAAGATGAAGTAGATATTTACATGGGTACATTTTCGAAATCACTAGCTAGCCTAGGTGGTTATCTCGCCTCCACAAAAGAAGTTGTAGAATATGTAAAACATGTATCAAGACCATTTATCTTTAGTGCTGCAATTACACCAGCAAGTGTAGCTAGTGCTAGAGCATCACTTAAAATTCTTTCTGAACAACCAGAAAGAGTAAAAGCACTTCATGATATAAGTAGTTATATGCGTGAGGGTTTAAAGAAACTAGGTGTTAATATTATTGAAAGTAAAACACCAATTATTCCAATCTACACTTATGAAGATGATAAAACATTTATCGCTTGTAAGATGTTAATTGAACGTGGTGTTTATGTTAATCCAGTAATTTCACCAGCGACACCAGTAGGCCAAAGTCTTCTTCGTACAAGTTATACAGCAACTCATACAAAAGAACAAATGGATTATGCTATGAAGCAAATTAAAGAAGTGTTAGATATATTAGATGTAAAATAAAAAAAGAAGGTTTGCAAAAATGCAACCTTTTTTTATATTTACTTTTAAAAACGTTATTATTTGCAAAATTATAATAATGATTGAATTTATATTTTTTCATGGTATAATCTTATTGTATATCTCCGAATATATCAATAGTGGGGGAACCAACCTTTGGGGTGAATCTAATTTTAGAAGGGCTACTTGGATGCCCTAACCCGTCAGCTAACCTCATAGGAGTATTCCAAGCGTATGGCTAAATTGTTTATACGCTTTTTTTGTTTTTCAAAAGCGTAAATTACTTATATGAATGGAGGAGTATTCGGTGGATATTATTTTAAAAATTAGCATAGTATTAGCTATTGGTATGCTTGGTGGCAAACTAGCAAAACTTGTTAAGTTGCCAAATGTATCAGGTTACATAATACTAGGGTTATTTTTAGGTCCGTCTTTTATTGGACTTGTTAATACGGAAGAAATAAAGGCACTAGAAATTATTAGTGAAATTGCCCTAGCATTTATTGCTTTTAGTATTGGGAGTGAATTTGTAATAAAAGATATGCTTAAGTATGGTAAAAAAATATTTTTTATTACTTTAGGTGAAGTTGTCGGAGCAGTAGTTTTAGTGTTCTCAATTATATACTTTGTACTTGACCAATCATTTGCTTTTAGTATTGTTATTGCATCGATGTCAGCAGCAACAGCACCTGCAGCAACCTTATTGGTTATAAGACAATATCGTGCTTATGGACCACTTACAAAAACTATTTTGCCAGTTGTAGCTTTAGATGATGTTTTCGGTATTATCGTCTTTGGAGTAGCAATGTCGCTTGCGAAAATATCAGTTACAGGTGTAAAACCATCTATTAGTCAAATTTTATTAAATCCTTTACTAGAAATTTTTGGTTCATTATTATTAGGATTTATTATTGGTATTATTTTATCATTATTAATTAGAAAACTAAAATTCAAAGATGATTATCAAGTCATATCATTAATTGCAATTGGTATAGGTATGGGCCTTTCAAGGACGCTTAATTTATCGCCATTATTAACTAATATTATGATTGGTACAACATTAGTCAACACATTATCTAAACCAGAAAAATCATTTAATGCTGTCAATAATTTTGTCCCTGCATTTTATGTCTTATTCTTTACATTAGCAGGTGCATCATTAGATATTAGTATTTTAAAAACAGTAGGATTAATAGGAATTATTTATGTCTTTGCACGAGGTTTAGGTAAATACTTAGGTTCTTTAGTATCATCAATTGCAGTTAAAGCAGAAAAAACTGTTTGTAAGTATATGGGCTTAGGACTTTTACCACAAGGTGGTATTTCGATTGGTTTATCGGTTCTCGTTAGACAACAACTACCAGAATACGCTAATGAAATAACAACAATTATTATGTTTAGCATTTTAATATATGAAACTTTAGGGCCTGTGTTTGCAAAGATTGCAATATCAAAAGCTGGTGAAATAAACGGCTTAGATAAATTTAATGAAATGTTAAAAGAAAAGCCAGAAGAAAATATCCAAGTTGTATTAGAGGGGGGTGAAGCATAATGAAAGCTTTGTTTATAATTCTTAATAAAACAGAATATTTAGATGAAATATTATCAATTTTAGTTAAACATAATGTTAAGGGGGCAACAATTGTTGATAGCCAAGGTATGGCTAGTGCAATTGTAAATAATGATATTACTGGGATTCCTCTATTTGGTTCATTAAAACTTATATTAAAGGATCGTCACCCACAAAACAAAACTATTTTTTCTGTTATTCATGATGAAAAGATACTAAAAAAAGTTGTTGAGAGCATTACTTATTTATTAAGAAATGAAAAGGAACCTGGTGTTGTATTTATGTTTACAGTTCCAGTAGGAGACATTTATTTATTAAAGAATAATAAATAAAAGAAAGGAATACACCCAAAATGTATTCCTTTTATTTTGCATATAATCTATATAAAATGTAATTTACTAAACGATCTGGAAAGAGTCTTTTTAAAAATACTAAAAATTTGTACGAAAACCCTACAACCACCTTAACAGGTGGATTTTTTCTTTTCATAACTTTATAAATTACTTTACTTACTTTAAAAGGACTTACGCCTTTTTCCTCATCTTTTTCCATTCTTCTTATTGATCTAATAATTCTGTCATGGTAAAGCTTATCAGCGGCAACTTTTGGTGCTTTTCGATTTTTGGTAAAGTTAGTTTTCGTATCCCCAGGAAGGACAGTTGTCACTTTAATTCCAAAAGGTTTTAGTTCCATTCTTAATGCTTCGCTTAACGATTCAACACTTGTCTTTGTCATTGAATAATATGCTTGGAAAGGAATTGTCATTGGACCTGCAACACTACCGATATTAATAATTTTCCCTTTCGTTTCCCGTAAATATTTTATCGCAACTTGGCAAACATTAACTACTCCAAAGACATTTACAGAAAAAATATCCAAAAGCTCTTCTTCTGTTGCATATTCAATTGCTCCACTTACGCCAATACCTGCATTATTAATCACAACATCAATTCTTTTTGCCTCATCATATATTGTATTAAAAGCTACTTCAATTTCTTCTTTTTTTGTAACATCACATTTTATATACTTACACCCTTCCACATCCCCTTCCGAACGTGAAAGACCATAAACAGTATAACCTTTATTAATTAAATATATTGATGTTGCTTTTCCGATTCCACTACTTGCACCTGTAATAACTACTACTTTATTCATATATTTTCCCCTTTTCTTTAAAACTATTATATCACAAAATGCTTTATTTTCAAATTATCTTTAATAAATTCCCAATTAATGATATAATAATTTCAACGGAGGTAAATTATGTATACTTGGAATTTAAAATCTTTATACAAAGGCTTAGATGATCTTAAGTTTTCTTCAGATCAAAATAAGTTAGATAAAAAAATATTAGAGTTTAATAGTTTAGTTAAGTCATTAAATAACAATCACAAAGAAAACTTAAAATTACTACTTAAAAAATTAGAAGAAATTGAGTTATTAGCAGATAAATTTGCAGCATTTGTAAGGCTGAATATAGCAACTGATACAACTAATAAAGAGTTTAATAATGCGATGGTTGTTTTAAATCAAAAATTTATTAAAATGGCACTTCCACAAACTCTTTTTGAAAAATATATTGCTGGAATTGAAAATTTAAATGATGTAATTGATGGTGACGATTATCTTAAGGAACATGAATTTTTCCTTACAGAAATAAAAGAAAATAGTAAATATTTATTAAGCGATGAAGAAGAAGTTTTGATTGCAGAATTAAATCAAAGTGGCGGAAGCTTATTCTCAAAAATGCAAAGTAATCTTACATCAACATTACAAGTTGATTATCAGGATAAAGTAATTGGACTTTCAGAAGTACGAAACTTAGCTTATAGTGATGACCCCAAGGTAAGACGTGATGCGTATATTGCGGAAGTGAAAAGCTATAAAAAGATAAATAAAGCAATGAGCTTTGCATTAAATGGAATAAAGAAACAAGTGTTAACACTTTCCAAAAAAAGAGGATATAAATCACCTTTAGATGAAACATTAAAACGTTCTCGAATAAATGGAGATGTTTTAAACTCTTTAATATCTGCAATGAAATCTTATCTTCCTCATTTCAGACAATATTTACAGCAAAAAGCTAAAATATTAGGTCATGATAATGGACTTCCATTCTATGATTTATTTGCGCCTATCGGCAAAGCAAATAAAAAATATACAATTGAAGAAGCTCAAAAAGTAGTACTCGACAATTTCAAAACGTTCTCACCAGATTTACATGATTTAGCTTACCGTGCCTTTACTGAAGATTGGATAGACTATCTTCCTCGTCAAGGTAAAACTGGTGGAGCATTTTGTTTTTCAATTTATCCAATAAAAGAAAGCAGAATCTTAACCAACTTTGATGGTACAATTAGTGATATATCAACATTAGCACATGAACTTGGTCATGCATATCATAACTTTATCCTATTTGATGAAAGACCTCTTAATACTAATTATCCAATGCCGATTGCGGAAACAGCATCAATTTTATGTGAGACAATAGTTAAACACTCCTTACTTGAAAGAAGCGAAAATATTGATGAAAAACTAAGCATTCTAGAGCAAGAACTTCAAGATTCAACACAAGTTGTTGTTGATATCCTAAGCAGATATATTTTCGAAACTAATGTCTTTTATCGTGTTGAACATGAATTTTTAGATGAAACAACATTAAATCAAATTATGATTGATGCTCAAAAAGAAGCTTATGGTGATGGGCTTGATCAAAATTATTTAAACGAAGGTATGTGGATTTGTAAGAGCCATTACTACTCAACAGGAAGAAGTTTCTATAACTTCCCATATGCTTTTGGTTTATTGTTTTCAAAGGGTATATACGCCCAATATTTAAAGAAAAAAGACGCCTTTGTTCCTGAGTTAAGAAAGCTATTACGAATGACTGGTAAGGCATCATTAATTGATGTTGCTAAGACTATAGGAATTGATATCACAAGCGTAGATTTCTGGAAAAGCTCACTCGAAGTAATTAAAGATGATATCAATCAATTTATCCAATTAACAAAATAAACGGCGTTTGCCGTTTATTTGCTTTTCTTGCGATATTTTATATAATAAAATAAAGTCACAATACCTATACCAATTACAATTCCAATACTATCAATTAATACATCAATAGCTGAACCATATCTTCCCTCTACAAAAAGTTGAATAACTTCATCTGTTATTGCTACTAATAATGAAATAAAAAATGTATATAATACTTTATATTTAATTTGCATATTATATTCAAAAAATAAAAAGGTAAGTAAAGTACTTAAGATAAAGAATTCAAAAACATGAGCAAGTTTACGAATAATACTGGAAACATCAATTGTTATTCCTATTAGTTTAAAAAAATCATTAATTAGGTTTGCAAACATTCCACTAGTCGCTGCTGACTCACTTGCTGTTTGTAGAGAATTATAAAAAATAAATGCAATCCAAATAGTAATAATAACAAATAAAATCTTTTTACGCATTTTTTCCCCTTTTCATCATTACAACTTGCGATATAATAAAAGTTAATCCAATAAAGATAAAACCTAATATTAACATCGGTTTAAATTGTAATTGAAAAAAAATTAAAATTATAATATAAATAAAGTGAAGAATTCCACTTACTAATCCAATTTTCCCAACTGTAAATTCTTTTTCTATTTTACTTGCATTAAATAGATATAATAAACCTAATAAAATAAATATTGAAAATATCCCATTTCCTATAGTATTACTTATATAACTAATATATACTTCATTTTCAAAAGATCCGATAGTTATTTCAAGACAAGTAATATAAATAAGCAAAGCAACAAAAAATGAAACACTTGCTTTCATTGGATCTTTCTTATTTTCAAGTTTTTTAGTAGATGCAAGATTGCGATAAATTAAATGTTTTTCATCAATATTAAGTTGTGATAGTATTTCTTTTATTTCTTCATTAGTAAATTTATCTGAAAGATAATTTAACCTTTTTACAATCTCCGTTTTCCCATTATACGATATTGTAAGTAATCCAACTTTATTACAAAGAAGACAAATTTTACCTTCCATTTCCCTTTTGCACTTAACGCATGTATAAAAAAGGAAAACATTACGATTGTTGTTTACGATATTTTCTCTAACTGTATATGGCCTTCCATCACTTCTTCTCATTTTTGAAAAACATAATGGACAATGTTTATGTTTTATTTTTGATGTTAGTTCACAATTATCACATATTGATATTTTCATTATTTCACCTTTGAATTTATTATACATGAAAAAGCCAATTATTTCAATTTAAAATTTGTTTGACATCTCTATAAATATGTGTTAAAATGATTTGAACTTCAAACCTTTTGAATATCAAAGTATTTGAAGTTTAGATCGGAGGATATGATGGAAACTAAAATAGCAATTCTAACAGACAGTTCATCATCAATATACAGTATTAATCATAGTATGGATAACTTATTCATGATTGATATTCCTTGCTTTATTGGTGATAACATTTTTACTGACTTTGAGAAAAATGGGGATGAGCCTTTTAATAATGCTTTAAGATCTACTAAACTCCTTCCTAAAACTAGTCAACCTTCTACTGGTGCATTAATTGCAAAGTATGAAGAAATAAAAAGTAAAGGATTTACACATATTATCTTTCTTCCTTTATCGCAAAAATTAAGTGGAACATATCAAAGTGGATTAGTAGCAAAAGAAATGGTTGATGGCATAAATATTGAAGTTTTAGATACGAATATGGCTTTATCAATTCTAGCTGGTATTGCAATTAGGGCAGCAAAACTAGCGAAAAAGACAAATAATGTTGAGGAAATTATTGAAGAAGTTAAAAGATTGCGTAATAATAGTGGATACTTTTTGACTGTTAATGATTTAACTTCTTTAATAAAAAATGGAAGACTTGCCAATCGTAATAAATATTTAATTAACTTTTTGCGTATTAAACCAGTTATTACTTTAACTGATGATGGCCTTTTACTTGCAATAAAACAAGTAAGAACTTATAAAAAGGCATTGAATGAATTATGTGATTTAGTACTTGAAAAAGTAAATCCTACAAATTCTCTTGTACAAATCTCTTGTACTTATAACGTAAATGATTTACAATATTGTAAAGAGATATTACTTACAAAATGCCCTAAACTTAAAATAGTCGAATGTGCACTTCCCGCTACAGCAACTGCACATTTCGGTTTGGATTCAATTGGAATCGGATATATTAATTATTAAGGAGGATATATTTATGTTTGAAAAAGTAGCAAATATTATTGCAAATGAATTAAATGTTGATGAGAAGAAAATTACTTTAGAAACTGATTTACAAAATGATTTAGGAGCTGACTCACTTGATGCTGTTGAATTAATAATGGCAATTGAAGAAGAATTCAACATCACTATCCCAGATGAGAAAGCACAAAATATTAGAACAGTAAAAGATATAGTTTCCTTACTAGAAACTCTATAAAATAATAAGGAGGAGAAAGATGGATTATAAATTAATTCAAACCATTATTAAAGATTTTGAAACTTCATCCCTAACTTCAATGGAACTCGAAACTTCCGATTTTAAGATTAAATTACAAAAAGACACTATTACTAAAAAAGAAGAAAAATCTACAGCTAAAGTTCAAGAAGAAAAAACAACAGGTTATCCAGTAACAAGTCCTTTAGTTGGTACTTTTTATAGTGCACCAAGTCCTAAGGAAAAACCATTTGTACGTGTTGGCCAAAAGGTTAATGCTGGAGATACACTATGCATTATCGAAGCAATGAAAATTATGAATGAAATAGAATCCCCGATTAGTGGCATTGTAAGTGAAATTAAAGTAAGCAATAATGAGGCCGTAGGTATCGATCAAGTCCTTATGATTATCGAACCGATGTGATATTATGCCTAATAAAGTACTAATTGCTAATCGAGGGGAAATAGCTCTAAGAATTATTCGCGCTTGTAAAGAATTAGGAATAAATACAGTTGCTATTTATTCAAAAGTGGATGAAAAAAGTTTACATGTACAATTTGCTGATGAAGCAATTTGTGTTGGTGATGCACCTAGTCGTAATAGCTATTTAAATATTAATAATATTATAAGTGCTGCTATTGCAACTGGTTGTAATGCTATTCATCCTGGATATGGTTTTCTATCCGAAAATGAAAAGTTTGCTGAGATTGTAGAAAAGTGTAATTTAACATTCATTGGCCCAACAAGCGAGCATATAAAAACTTTAGGTAATAAAGTCAAAGCAAGACAAATAGCAAAAAGTGCTGGTGTTCCGATTGTGGAAGGGTCCAAAGGAAATGTTGAAACGGTTGAAGAAGCTGTTGAAATTGCAAATAAAATTGGCTATCCAATCCTCCTAAAGGCTACTTGTGGGGGCGGGGGTAAAGGAATAAGCTTAATTAGTTCTGAAAGCGAACTAAGAAATAGTTTTGCTAAGACTCGATTCGAAGCAGAATCTAACTTTGGTGTTGGGGATGTTTATATTGAAAAATATATTGAAAATCCTCGTCATATTGAAGTTCAAATTCTTGCTGATAAATTTGGAAATATTATTCACCTCGGTGAAAGAGATTGTTCAATCCAAAAACGTAATCAAAAATTTATTGAAGAATCACCTTCTCCATTTGTAAATGAACGTTTACGTAGACTTTTAGGTCGAGCAGCTATAAAACTTGCTAAGGCTTGTAATTACCAAAGTGCAGGTACAGTTGAGTTTATAGTTGACCAAAAACAAAACTTTTACTTTATGGAGATGAATACTAGAATTCAAGTTGAACATCCTGTAACAGAAATGGTAACAGGAGTTGATATTGTAAAAGAGCAAATTAAAATTGCTTATGGACATAATCTAACTTATACTCAAGATAGTATTAAACTTAAAGGACATGCATTAGAATGTCGGATCACTGCTGAAGATCCAATGAATGATTTTCGACCTTCACCAGGATTAATTAAAAACTTAGTATTACCAGGTGGATTTGGAATAAGAATTGACACACATCTTTATAACAATTATGAAGTTCCACCTTATTATGATTCCTTGCTTGCGAAATTAATTGTTCATGCACCTACTCGCCGTGAAGCAATTCGAAAAATGCGAGTTGCAATCGAACAATTAATAATCGATGGAATTCAAACAAATATTGAAATGCAATATTTAATAATGCATAATCCATCTTTTGTTCGGGGAATCTACGATACCAGTTTCGCAAACACTTTTGTGAAACTAATGAAGGAGAATCGAAATGAATAATGATTTTTTTGAAGATCGAAAAGCAAAAGTTGAAACATTTAAAGATATTAGAGGGAAAACGAAAACGACGACAAAAGTAAATATTCCAGATGGATTATTTATCAAATGCGATAATTGTCATGAATATATTTTTCATGAAGATTTAAGTATTAATAATTATACATGTCATATTTGTGGACATCATTTTCGTATTAATGCTCGTGACCGCATTAATCTTACTTGTGATAAAGATTCTTTCGTAGAAATGGATGCTAAACTAATTTCAAAAAATCCTCTTGACTTCCCAGACTATGAAGTGAAAATAGAAAAATACCAAAAATCGAGTAATGAACTTGAAGCATTTATATGTGGTACAGGAAAAATCAAAGGCATAACAGTTGCAATTGGTGTATTAGATAGTAATTTTATGATGGGATCAATGGGTTCAGTTGTTGGTGAAAAAGTAACCCGTCTTGCTGAATATGCAACTACAAATAAACTTCCTTTAATTATATTTTCTGCTTCAGGTGGAGCACGAATGCAAGAAGGTATGTTTTCACTAATGCAAATGGCTAAAACTAGTGCAGCAATTAAACACCATCATAATGCAGGCCTACTATATATTAGCATCTTAACCGATCCTACTACAGGTGGTGTTGCAGCTAGTTTTGCTTTCTTAGGTGATGTGATAATTGCGGAAAAGGGAGCATTAATTGGTTTTGCTGGTAAAAGAGTAATCCAACAAACAATCAAACAAGATCTTCCTCATGGGTTCCAAACAGCCGAATTCCAACAAAACAAAGGTTTTGTTGATATTGTATGTAATCGTAATGAATTACGAAATATTTTATATAAACTACTTATTCTTCACGGGGTGAAATCATGAATGCTGAACATGTTTGGAATAAAGTCTTAACAGCCCGTAATCCGAAAAGACCAACAGCAAAAAAGCTAATTGAGTTTTTAATCGATGATTTTATTGAGCTTAAAGGAGATCGCTTATTTAGTGATGATACTTCTATGCTTTGCGGTATTGGGTTTCTAAATGATATGCCTATAACCGTTATTGCTCAGGAAAAGGGGGAAACAACACCAGAAAAGATTAAATACAACTTTGGAATGCCTCATCCTGAAGGCTATCGTAAAGCTTTACGATTAATGAAACAAGCAGAGAAGTTTAATCGTCCAATATTATTTATTATTGATACTCCAGGAGCCTTTCCAGGAATCGGTGCTGAAGAACGCGGACAAGCAGCAGCGATTGCAGAAAACTTATTTACAATGATTGATTTAAAAACACAAATGATTGCTGTTGTCCTTGGTGAAGGTGGTAGTGGTGGAGCCCTAGCAATTGGAGTAAGTGATGAAATTTGGATGTTTGAAAACGCGATTTACTCAATTCTTTCTCCTGAAGGATTTGCATCTATTCTTTACAAAGATGCAAGCCTTGCGAAAGAATCAGCAGCAGTAATGAAATTAACAGCTGAAGATTTATTTAATTATCAAATAATTGATCGCATTATTCCAGAATTTAATGGTGGATTACATATTGAACCTCAAAAATCATTCCAATATTTAAAAAATCAATTAATTTCAAAATACCAAGCTTTAAAAGAAATTGATGTCAACAAACTATGCGAAAAACGATATCAAAAATATAGGAATATTGGAATATATGGCAAATTATGATGATTTGATTAACAATATTGGTGAATCTTTTTTTGAATTTCAGACTAAGTTACAATTTTATGAAAAAGAATATCTTCGAAAACATGAAATAACTGATGTATCCCCTACAGAAATCAAAGTATTATATCAAATTGGTATTTCCAATACAAAATCAATGTCTGATATTGCAAGAGGACTAATGATTACTAAAGGAACACTATCAATTACAGTTAATACTCTTGTAAAGAAGGGATATATCATTCGTAATCGTCATAAACAAGATCGTCGTGTCATCGTCCTTTACTTAACTAAAAAAGCAATTTTAGTAATTAAAAAGTATCAAAAGTTCTATAATCAACTACTAACAAATCTAATGAAAGAAATAAAGTTACAAGATGCAATAAATCTAAACAATGTTTTATCAAAACTAAATGAAATAATCGATACTTTTTATGATGAAGACTAAAGGAGATAAGGATGAGGGAAAACAATATAAAAGTAGTTGCAACTAGTAGTTATCTACCTGCTTCTGAACTTACTAATGAAGATTTAGAAAAACTTGTTGATACAAGTGATGAATGGATTCAATCAAGGACAGGTATAAAGAAACGAAGGATTGCAAAAGATGAAACAGTATTAGACCTTGCTTATCGTGCAGCTAAACTAGCGATAAAAAAGATTAAATACGATGTTAGAAAAATTGATCTAATCATTTGCGCAACCATTTCTAGTGAACATATTATGCCATCAGTAGCATCAAGCCTTCAAGGAAAGTTAAAACTAAATGATCAAGAAATAACTTGTTTTGATCTTAATGCTGCTTGTACTGGCTTTATATATGCACTAAATGTTGCGACACAAATGCTTAATAGTGGAAATTATAAAAGTGCATTAATAGTTGGTGCTGAGAAACTATCTAATGTTGTCGATTATACAGACCGGAATACATGTGTTTTATTTGGTGATGGAGCAGGAGCAATGATTATCGAAAATAGTAATAATAATCCAGCATATTTTTATACTTCATCATCAGGTGACCTTCAAAATTATTTATATCTCAAAGATAAAATTAAGTTAAATGGTCCAAAAGTATATGAATTTGCTATAACCATTATTCCACATACTATCAAAACGCTACTTAAAAATACAAAAACATCAATCGATGACATAGATATGATTATTCCCCACCAAGCAAACTATCGGATTATTAATGCTGCAGCAAACAGCCTTAATATTAGTAATGATAAGTTTTATGTAAATATTAGAAATTATGGTAATACATCTGCAGCAAGTGTCATTATTGCTTTAGATGAATACTTAAATCAAAAACCAAGAAAAGAAAATCAAAAAATTATGCTTATTGCATTTGGTGGTGGCTTCACATGGGGTGGAGCTATCCTTTCAATATAAAGGAGACTAAATATGAAAAATATTTGCAAGTTACTAAATATTAAATATCCAATTATCCAAGGAGGAATGGCTAATATTGCCGATCATCGCCTCGCTTCTGCTGTAAGTAATGCAGGAGGTTTAGGATTAATTTCTGCTGGTGGAAATAATGAAAATTGGGTTCGTGAAGAAATTAGAAAATGCCGCTTGTTAACAAACAAACCATTTGGTGTTAATATTATGCTTATGAGTCCTTTTGCGGAAAAAATTGCTAGAGTTGTAATTGAAGAAGGTGTAAAAGTTGTTACAACAGGTGCAGGTAGTCCAGGAGCTTATATTCCAGAATGGAAAAAAGCAGATATTACTGTAATTCCAGTTGTTCCAAGTGTCGCACTAGCAAAAAGGATGGAACGAATTGGTGCTGATGCAGTAGTTGCTGAAGGAACAGAAGCTGGAGGACATATCGGTGAAATAACAACTATGGCATTGGTTCCTCAAGTTGTCGATGCAGTTAATATTCCTGTTATTGCTGCTGGAGGTATTGCTGACCCTAGACAAGTTGTTGCAGCATTTGCTCTTGGTGCTAAAGGTATCCAAGTTGGGACAATTTTCCTTACTGCAGTAGAATGTCCTATCCATGAAAATTATAAACAAAAAATTGTAGATGCAAAAGATACAGATACAATTGTTACTGGAAGAGTAGTAAATGCTCCAGTTCGCGTTCTAAAAAATAAAATGGCTCGAGAATATCTTAAACTATCAAATCAAAATGTTGATCGTATGGAACTAGAAAAACTAACTCTTGGTTCTTTACGAAAAGCAGTACTTGAAGGTGATGTTGAAAACGGATCACTAATGGCTGGTCAAGTATCTGGATTAATTAAAGAAATTAAATCGGTAAAAGAAATAATTGAATTTTTATTTACCGATGTAAATAAAGAAATAGTTGTTTTATGAAAAAAGCTTTAGTATTTGCCGGACAAGGTGCACAATACATTGGAATGGGAAAAGACTTTTATGAAAAGTTTGATTATGTAAAAAGTATGTATGATGAGGCATCAAAGATTCTAGGATTTGATGTCCCATCTATATGCTTTGAGGATAATGACCAGCTCTCACAAACAAAATATACCCAACCATGTATCCTTGTTACTTCAATTGCTATTTATGAAGTATTAAAAAGAGAAATAGGATTAAATCCTATTTGCGTTGCAGGCTTTAGCTTAGGTGAATATTCAGCACTATATGCTAGTGGTATTTTCTCTTTTCAGAATATCATAACATTAATCAAGTATCGAGCCATGTATATGGATGAATGTGCTAATCAAACAAAAGGAAAGATGGCAGCAGTAATTGGACTAGACCAAATAACATTGGAATCTATTTGTAATGAGGTTGGGGAAGTACAAATTGCTAATTATAATAGTCCTACTCAACTTGTAATAAGCGGAAATAGCGAAAGTGTTGATAAAGTAATGCAAAAAATTAAAGGCATAGCAAAAAGGGTTATTCCCCTTAATGTTAGTGGTGCATTCCACACTCCACTAATGGAAAAAGCAGCTAATAAAATTTATGAATTAGTAAACAAAATGCCTTATAATAATCCTACTTTTCCAATTATCGCAAACTACACAGGAAAAACATTAGATATTAACAACCTTCCTGAAATAATGAAAAAACAAATTACTAGTTCTGTACAGTGGATTAAAACTGTTGAATATATGATTGATAGTTTCCATATCGATGAGTTTGTGGAAATAGGTCCTGGGAAAGTATTAAGTGGTTTAATTAAAAAAATTGCTCCAAATAAAAAAACAATAAGTATTAATAATGTAGAGGATTTACAATCCTTAAGGAGGAACGAAAATGAATTTAGAAAATAAAGTTGCAATTGTTACCGGTGGTGCAACTGGAATCGGTGAAAAAATAACAGAAAAACTAGCTTCCCTTGGTGCAACTGTAATTATTAATTATAATTCTAGTAGTGATAAAGCTAACGCACTTGTTGAGAAATTACAAAAGCAAAACCTAAAAGCTGATTGTGTCAAAGCAAATGTTGCTCATTTTGATGAAGCAAAAAATTTAATTGAATTTGCAATATCTAAATATTGTAAAATTGATATTCTTGTTAATAATGCTGGAATTACTGCTGATAATTTGATGCTAAGAATGAGTGAAGAAGATTTTGATAAAGTAATTAATGTTAACCTAAAAGGGACATGGAATTGCTGCAAACATGCAATTAAACATATGATGAAAGCACGTAGCGGTAAAATAATTAATATTTCATCAGTAGTAGGTTTAGTTGGAAACTTCGGACAAACAAACTATAGTGCATCAAAAGCAGGTATTATTGGTCTTACTAAATCACTTGCGAAGGAAGTAGCAACTAGAGGCATAAATGTTAATGCTGTTGCCCCTGGATTTATTCAAACTAAAATGACAGATAGTTTAAGTGAAGATTTAAAACAAAAAGCAATTGAAAATATTCCCTTAGGAAGATTAGGAGATCCAGAAGATGTTGCAAATGTTGTTAGCTTTTTAGCTTCTGATCTTTCAAATTACTTAACAGGACATGTAATAAATATAGATGGCGGAATGGTGATGTAAATGAAAAGACGAGTAGTTATTACAGGTATGGGTGCAGTTACTCCACTAGGCAATGATGTTAATGCTATGTGGGAAGGTATTAAAAACGGTAAAAATGGTATTGACTTTATTAAGAGTTTTGATGCTAGTAACTTAAAGGTACAAATTGCCGGAGAAGTTAAAGATTTAGACCCAAGTCAATATTTAGAGCCAAACGAATATCGAAAAACTGACCCTGTTATTATGTATGGATTAATAGCAGCAACAGAGGCTTATAAAAATGCTAAACTAGATGGTGCCGAAATTAATCATGATCGTTTTGGTACTTTTGTTACTAGTGGTATTGGTGGATTAACAACAATCATTAGTGAAGCTCGAAAAGCTGATGAAAAAGGTGGAGACCGTGTATCACCATTTTTCATACCTAATTCAATAATTAATTTAGTTGGTGGAAATATTGCTATTAAGTTTAAAGCAAAAGGTCCTTCATTACCAATTGTTACTGCTTGTTCCGCAAGTACAAATTCAATTGGTGAAGCATTTAGATATATTCGCGATAATTATATTGATATTGCTTTTGCTGGTGGTGCTGAAGCAGCAATTAATGAACTAGCAATTGGTGGTTTTTCATCAATGCGCGCACTTAATAGATCAAAGGATCCAAATCGCGCTTCAATTCCTTTTGATAAGGAACGTAGTGGTTTTGTAATGGCTGAAGGAAGTGGAGTATTAATATTAGAAGAATTAGAACATGCGAAAAGAAGAAATGCTCCTATCTATGGTGAAATAGTAGGATATAATACAACTTGTGATGCTTATCATATTACTGCACCTGAAGAAAATGCTGAAGGCATTACAAAATGTATTATTAATGCTTTAGCTGATGCTAATATTAAACCAGAAGATGTTGATTATATTAATGCTCACGGTACATCTACATACTTTAACGATCGAATTGAAACATTAGGAATTAAAAAAGCTTTAGGTGAACATGCATATAATGTAAACATTAGTGCAACTAAATCAATGACAGGTCATGCCCTTGGTGCTGTTGGTGCAATCGAAGCAATAATTACTGTTAAGGCGATTGAAAATGATCTTGTTCCACCAACAATAAACTACAAGGTTCCTGATGAAGAATGTGATTTAAACTATACACCTAATAAAGCAGTTACAAGAATTATTAATTATGCTTTAAGTAATTCTCTTGGCTTTGGTGGCCATAATGCGACTTTAGTGTTTAAAAAATATCAAGAATAGGAGGGGCATATGTTACTTACAAGTAATGAAATCCAAAAAATATTACCTCATCGTTATCCTTTCCTTCTAATTGATCGTGTTGATGAATTAGAAGTAGGAAAAAGAGCAGTAGGTGTTAAATGTGTCTCTGCCAATGAAGCACATTTTATGGGACATTTCCCTCAAAAACATGTTATGCCAGGCGTATTAATTATTGAAGCATTAGCTCAAGTTGGAGCAGTATCTCTACTTACAGCAGAAGAAAACAAAGGAAAACTTGCATTATTTGCTGGTATTAAAAACGCTAAGTTTCGACGTCAAGTTATTCCTGGAGATGTTCTTCACCTCGAAGCTGAATTAATAAAACAAAAAGGAAGTATCGGTATTAGTAAAGGTATTGCAAGAGTAAATGGAGAAATAGCTTGTGAATGTGAAATCATCTTTGCAATCGAAAGTTAAAGAAATAGTTTTAATATCTTTATATGCTTCTTTAATATGTGTCTTTACAATATTAATACCGCAAATAGTAATATCAGGAATCCCATTTACGTTACAAACATTAATAATCATTACAATTGCTAATATTGCAAAACCTCGTGTTACTTTTCTAAGCGTATTATTATACCTTGCAATTGGTATTATCGGGCTTCCTGTCTTTAGTGGTTTAAAAGGAGGACTAGGCGTTATCCTTGGTCCTACAGGTGGATTTTTAATTGCATTCCCTTTTGCTAGTTTGTTTATTAGTAAATTAATCAAACAAAAATTCCTTTATAACATATTAATAAATATAATCTTTGGAATTCTTTTCATTTACTTACTAGGTGTTTCCCAATTTTCAATAGTAAATGAAATTACATTTTTAAAAGGATTAAAAGGAATGCTTCTTTTTATCCCTATTGATACAGTTAAAATAATAATAGCAACTTTAATTGGTATTAGAGTTAAAAAAACAATTAATTAAACCTGTTTAGTGACAGGTTTTTTTAGACATTTCCTTCTTTATATGGTATAATTTAATTTTGTAGGGGGAAGGCTTTATGAGAAAAATTACATCAATTATAATTATTTTATTTATATTAATATTATCAGGGTGCACTCAAAAAACTGTTTTGATTACATTCCATGAAAATGGTGGTAATGAGCTTGAGAATATTTCAGTTGATAAAGGAATGGAAATTTTGCTTCCAAAACCAGAAAGAGAAGGTTTTACCTTTATATCTTGGAAAGATAGAAATGGAAATTCATATACTGAAAAAGCTTCATTTGATTTCGATATCGATCTTTATGCACAATGGGAAATTAATAAATTTACAGTGTCTTTTTATGTAGATGAAAATATCTTTTATGAAGAAGAAGTAATCTATTTAAATAGTGCAACACCGCCTATTCCATCTAAAGAAGGTTTCGCATTTGTTGGATGGGATAAAGAGTTCGATAATGTAAAAAGTAACATGAGAGTAAATGCAGTCTTTACAGAAATGACTCAAGGACTAGAATTAAAAAAGGAAAATAACTATTATATCGTAACAAACTATAGTGGTGATGAAAGAACAGTTATTATCCCACATCACTATGAAGGATTTCCTGTAAGATTTATTGCCGATGAAGCATTTTATAATAATAAAACAATTACAGAAGTATTTCTTCCTAATACAATTATCGAAATTGGAAAAAATGCTTTTGCTAATTGTACTTACCTAACAAAAATCAATTTTCCAGAGTCTCTATTAAATATTAATGAAAGTGCCTTCGAGCAAGCAGTATCCTTGACAGAATTAGAGATAAATGCGGAAAGGATTGGTTTAAAAGCTTTTTATGGTTGTACTGATCTTACTTCAATAACACTTAATGAAGGAATAAAAGAAATAGGCGATCTTGCTTTTTTATCAGCTAAAATTACAGAAATCTATATTCCAGATTCAATTAATCACATTGGTAATGGTGCATTTGATTGGTGTCAAAAACTTAAGGAAATAAAAACTAGTAAAGAAAGTTTTACTAGAATTAAAAACTTAATTGATAATGCGAAATTAATATATACAAATCCAACAGTTGTTGCAATAGAAAAGTGATTTTTATCACTTTTTTATTATAATATGAGAAATTTGTAATACATTGTAATGGAGGGATATTATGAGAATGATATATCTTATAACCTTCATTGCATCTTTTCTTGCTTTTTGGATTCTAGGTGATGTTGTATTATATTTAACACTAATCGGTGTTGTTGGTACTTTTATTATTCTAAAAGGATTTAGGCGACATCCTTTTATATATTTAGAATTGATTATTCTAAGCATTTATCTCATTGCTGTGTTTTGCTGTTTAATTTTTGTTCATATTAGAACCTTAAAAGTATTTTTAGTTGTAATAGGTTGCTGGTTTATTATTACAATCTTTTTCAATAAAAGACTTTATTAATTATTTAATTTAGTGTATAATTACTATATGAAAGGTGTTAGAAAGACTAAAAGTAATAAATTATCCTTGAAAAATGCTATTATTTATCGAAATAAAAATCTTAGCATTAAAAACATAGCAAATCTTGATTTAGGGAAGTTAAGGACATCCTATCTAAACAATATCCGTAACTTTACATTCTGGGGGCTTTATTTCCCTTTTATCACTTTTTTGCTAACTACATTAGTAATCTTTTGGGCTGTCTTTATAAACGAAAATACAAGAAATTTGGTAAATCATGACCAATACATATTTCTTGTATTTACATTTTTTATATCTCTTGCCTTTACATTAGGTTTAGCGTATAAAATATTTTTGAAAGGGCAAAAATGTATATATACAAAACATAAAAGATCTACTAGATATATTTTTATATCAAAAAAAGAAACACAAAATTTTCTTAAAAGTTTAGATGCGAAAATTAAATCTCAGTATATATATTTTGCTCCAATCGAAACTAATCGTTTAATTATTCGTGAGTTTAAACTTTTAGATGCTAATGATTATTATTATGTTTTTAAAAGCAAAAAGGTTTGTAAGTACCTTTCATTTAGCAGGTTAAAGAGTAAAAAGGAAGCAGTTAAAGCAATTACAAAAGCAACTAATGATTATCAAAATAAATTAATATTTAAACTTGCAATTGAATTAAAATTAGAACAAAAAGTTATTGGATATATAGGTCTTTCAAGATATGATTTAACTGAAGATACTTGTCAGATCGTATATGCTATTTCTGAAAAATATTGGCGTCAAGGATATACTTCTGAAGCTGTTAGAGTATTTGTGGAATATTTAAAACAAAATGGTAAAAAACTAATCATAGCTGGCCATGTTGAAGAAAATATTCACTCAGGTAAAGTCTTACTTAAGAATGGTTTTAAAAGGTCCCCCCATTTAGACCATCAAATGATAATTCACAGAACACCTAAAAATATTAAAATATATACAATCGACGAAAGGAATTAGATTATGAAGAAATTAGTATTTTTATTATTATTGCTCTCTACAATAATTATTATGGGAGGATGTGCACGTAAATCATCACTAAAAAACATTAATGGTGAAGAGTTATTTAATCTAGAAGACAAAAGTTATTTTGTTTATATTTATGAAGATGATTGCGAAGAATGTGAACAAACACTACCAATCATTGAAAGTTATTTATATGTTATTAAAGAAGAGAAAGACTATAAAAACAAAAGTACTGTTTATGGTCTAAATATTTCTAAAGAACAAAATTCAATAATAGCTCGTAAATATGAAGGCGATAATGGACAAGGGGCTAATGGCAAATCATTTATTAATGATGTAACTAATTGGGAAGAATTATATATCGGCACAACTCCTACATTAATTTCTATTAGAGTTCGTGAAGGTCAAAAATATGCTGAATTTGAAGCTGAGGGTTATAATGACATTATGACACGACTTCAAAATCATTTAGAATAAAAAAAATCCGGGTTAACCGGATTTTTATTTTACTTCTTTTTTCTCATTTTTCTAATGAATAATCCCGCAACAATTAAAGTATAAAAAATTATACTTATAATTAATCCTACATAAATTCCTGAATCAATTTCATATCTAGGCATTGGACGCCCAAAATATCTGATTTCTATTTTACTTATATGTGTTATATAAATTAATATTCCTGAATATAAACCATACTCTGATATTACTAAAAATATATTTTTTAAATCTCGTTTGTAAAATGATAAAATATGGATCGCAAAAAATTGAATTAATAATATCGCAAGCATTATTTTTGCCCACCTATGTCCATAATCAAACATTAAGAAAAGTGGTCCTGATGATGAACTTCCACTGTATAAATCTTCTACATAAAGTGTAAAACATAATGTTATTATCATTATTATTAAACCAAATATAGATAGAAATAATTTCGAATTTACTATCCGTTTTATTGATAATTTTTCACCATTTAAAAATGTTAGTGAATCAGATAACATGCTTTTTGGTGATTTCTTCCCAGTTAAATAATAATATTTATTCATAAGTATTTGATATAATTTAATAAATATTAATGCAACAACGATAAATACAATAATAAATATAACTATTAATAGAATTATTAATTCTTCTATATTACCTAAAGACGGTTCATTTATTATATCTATTAGTGCAAGATCAGATAATATATTTACAATTATACTAGATATTAATATTGAAATACTAATAGTCCAGAAAGTAAAGCATGTTTTCATCCATTTATATATTTTACTAAGTAGTAAATGATGAGTTTCGATATCCATATAATTTTGTTTATAATATTGCGAGTTTGAATACAAATAATAACTTGCTCCACTAAATGCTCCTATACTTATAACTGTAATTAATGAGCCAACAAGCATATTCACAAACATTATTAATAAACCAAAGACACTTAATATTGAAGCGATTAATAAAGATACATCAGCAATTGATGGTTTAATCTTATATTCATTTGCTTCTTCTGTATTAAAATCTCCCATTTGTTTTATTGCATCAATATATGCTTCTTCTTTATCTTTACCACTTTTTAAATTATCGTGATAACGATCAATTAAATTAGCAATAATTTCTGCTTTTAATTCTTCAATATCATCTCTAGTGTCAAAACGAAAATGATAATCGACATAATCTTTAATCTTTTGTTCCATTTTCCCCCTCCAAAAACTTGTTAATTATAATGTTTGCAGCTTTCCAATCTTTACGATGATTAAATAAATATTTCCTACCCAAATTAGTTATTGAATAGTATTTCCTTTTTAGATTATTGTGTCCTTCTTTCCAATATGATGTTATTAGCCCTTCTTTTTCTAACCTTTTAAAAGCAGTATATAAAGTTGCTTCTGTTAACATAAATTCATGATTGCTAATTTCACTAATTTCACGATTAATCATATAACCATATGAATCTTCTTTTTCAAGTAATGACAGTATTATTGCATCTGTATGGCCTCTTAAAAAATCTCCTGTTAAGCTCATTTAATCACCTCTTTATTTCCAATACCTAAGCTGCCTATGTATATTATATTCAATAATACCTAATCTGTCAAGGTATTAATTAAAATAACCAAGATTTTATTCTTGGTTTAAATAATTTATTATAGATTTTGCTGCTATTTGTCCTGCTTCCATTGCTTTAATTACTGTTGCTGCACCAGTAACAACATCACCACCAGCAAATACTCCTGGAATTGAAGTAGCTAGGTTTTCATCAACTTCAATACATCCCCATTTATTAAAGTTTAAATTATCTGTATTTTTTAATAATGGATTAGGATAGTTACCTAAGGCTAGAATTACAGCATCAGTATCAATTGCAAATTCGCTATTAGGTATTGGTACAGGAGTTTTTCTGCCACTACTATCAGCTTCTTTAAGTTCCATTTTAATACATTTAATTTTTTCTACCTTTTCGTTTCCGATTATTTCTATAGGATTGGCTAAGAATATAAACTTTATTCCTTCCTCTTCAGCATGTTTTATTTCTTCAAGTCTTGCTGGCATTTCATTTTTTGATCTTCTGTAAATAACATATACATCAGCATTCATTCTTCTTGCACATCTAGCTGCATCCATAGCAACATTTCCACCACCAACTACACAAACTGTTTTTGCTTCTACTATTGGTGTTGTGCTTTCTTCTTTATATGCTTCCATTAAGTTAATTCTTGTTAGGTATTCATTAGCAGAGAAAACTCCATTTAAATTTTCTCCAGGAACATTTAAAAATCTTGGAAGCCCAGCACCTGTTCCGATATATATAGCTTTAAAGCCTTGCATGAAAAGTTGATCAATTGTAATTGTTTTTCCAATTACAACATTACTAATAAACCTTACTCCAAGTTTTTTTAGTTTTTCCGTTTCATTATCTACAATTTTTTTAGGTAAGCGAAATTCAGGTATCCCATATCTTAATACTCCACCTACTTTATGTAGAGCTTCAAAAACAGTAACATCATATCCTTTTTGTCTTAATGTACTAGCACAAGAAAGACCTGCAGGCCCCGAACCAACAATTGCAACTTTAATATTATTACTTGGTTCTTTATATAATTCATATTCAGCATTATCCCCAACATATCTTTCTAAATTTCCAATTGCAACACTTTCGCCTTTAATGCCACGAATACACTGCTTCTCGCATTGTAATTCTTGAGGACATACCCTCCCACAAATACTTGGAAAAAGATTATTATTTGTTATTACTTCATATGCTTTATTAATATTGTCTTCAATAATATTTTTAATAAATAAAGGAATATTTATATTTACAGGACAACCTTCAACACATTTTGGTTTCTTACAATCCAAACACCTTTTCGCTTCTAAAATTGCTTCTTCCTTTGAATATCCTAAATTTACCTCATTAAAATTATTAATTCTTTTTTTTGGATCTTGTGTCGGCATTATTTGTCTATTCATTGATATCTCCTAGTAATCTGCACACATCTTCATGTTTGTCTTTTTCAACATTATTATAAAATCCATTTCTTATTATTGCTTCATCAAAGTCTACTAAATGCCCATCAAACTCAGGACCATCTACACAAGCAAATTTCAAATCACTACCAACTTTTATCCTACAACCACCACACATTCCTGTCCCATCAATCATAATTGAATTCATACTCACTAATGTCTTTACATTAAACTTTTTTGTTGTGAGGGCGACATATTTCATCATTGGTAGAGGGCCAATTGCATATACACAATCATAAGTGTTTCTTTCTAAGAGTTTACGTAAAGGATTTGTAACAACTCCTTTTTCCCCATATGAACCGTCATCTGTTGTTATGTAAAGAGAAGCATTTAATGCTTTAAATTCATTTTCTAAAATTACAAAATCTTTATTTCTAAATCCAATAATATTTGTAACTTTAGCTCCTTCTTTTATCAATTTCTTAGCAATAGGATAAGCTATAGCACAACCTATCCCACCACCTATAACAATTGCATTTTTAATATCTTTTGTATTAGTAGCCTTTCCTAATGGACCAACAAAATCACATAGACAGTCACCAACATTAAGAGTACTTAATTTTTTTGTTGTTGCTCCAACTACTTGATAAATAACACTTATTGATTCTTCTGTTTTATCAAATATCGTAAGTGGAATTCTTTCTCCATTTTCATCAACTCGTAAAATGACAAATTGCCCCGGCTTTGCATTTATGGCAACTAATGGGGCCTTTATCTCTAATAAAATAATGTTTTCTTTTAAGTATCTTTTATTTAGTATTTCATACATATTGCTCACATCCCTTCAAGTATTATAGCATAAATGATGTTGATTTTAAAGACTATTTATCGAAAACTGACGATGTTATTCGTCAGTTTTTATTAGTTATTATTTATATATCCTACTCCGATTGCTTTTAATCCTACGTGAGCAACTACTGTTGCTGGAAGTGTATATACTTCAATCTTAGCATTTGGTAATTTTTCTTTTATCAACTCTTTAACAAACTCTACATCTTCAGTATTGTTTGTATAAGCAATATGTATTTCACCGTTTTCTGCATTAACTTCTTCTACTACCGTTTCAACAATCTGTTTTATAGCACGATTAAAATGACGAACATTTTTTAATGCTATTAATTTTCCTTCTTGGTTAAATTTAATTACAGGTTTAATTTTTAGTAAATTTGCAATAAAACTCTTAGGATTTGATAAACGTCCATTTTTAACTAAAGCAGTTAAATCACCAACTGTAATATAGTATCCCCATTGTTTTTTTAGGCTTTCGATTCTATCAAGGATTTCTTCAACTGTACTACCCTTATTTGCCATTTCAGCAGCAGTTAAAGCCATTCTACTTAATATAGATACAGTTGTAAGTGTACTAACCACTTCAACATTTATACCTTCTACCATTCCTTTTGCTAAGTGTCCATTTTCGTATGTTCCACTTAATTCTTTTGAAATTGGAAGATAAATAATATCTGTATATCCTAATGATTTAATTTTCTCAAATACAACAATAGTTTCACCAACAGATGGTTGTGATGTTTTCGCAATCAAATCAGTATTAGCTAATGCTTCATAAAATGGTCCATCCCCATTTTCCTCAAAATTAGTAAACATTTCATCACCGATAAAACATGGTAAATTAATCATAAAGAGATTGTCATATTTGTGATTAACAGTATATAAAGATGATGAACTATCAGTTAAAATTGCAATTTTGGTTTTCATGTTTTCCCCTTTCAATACTTTGATATTCAAATATTTTGAACTTCAAATTATTTTACCATTTATTTTTATAAATGTCAATATTTTTTTGATTTATTAATATTAATATGGTAAAATATATTATCAATATTTATTAAAAGAGGTTGATTATGAAACTAAAAAGAATATTAATTGCTGGTGGTTGTTTTTGGGGTGTTGAGGCTTATTTTAAAAGTCTTAAAGGGGTACATAAAACAACAGTAGGTTATGCTAATGGTAATATAAAAAATCCAAAATATGAAGAATTAAAAGCTCAAATTGCAAATCATGCTGAGGCTTGTGAGATTTATTATAATCCAAGCATTATAACTCTTACTGATATTCTTGAACATATGTTTAGATTTATTGATCCTACAAGTGTAAATAAACAAGGTGAAGATGTAGGAATCCAATACCGCACTGGTGTTTATTATCAAGATGAAGAAGATAGAATAATAATAAAAAAGTTTATTAAAGAAAAACAAAAACTATATAAAAAGAAAATTACTGTAGAAGTTGAAAAGGAAAAGAATTATTATCTTGCGGAGGAATATCATCAAGATTATTTAGATAAGAATCCTTATGGATATTGTCATGTTGATTTAAACTTAATTAAAGATCATGAAAAAAGAACTCTTAATTAGTATTTAAGGGTTCTTTTTATATTTTTACCTTCAATATTTTGATTTTTCATTATTTAATATTGTAATATAATTTTACGGTTAATTCTGTAATTTTTTCTAATTAGTGTTGTATTTAATTTTCTTCACATATATTGTTATTAAGGGGGTGAATATATTATGCAATCAACAGTAGATTATGTTCGTAAATCACTCGAGTTACATCTCTTCTTTGCTAGAATAATGAAAGAACATTCATTTTTCTTACAATTAGGATTTACACCAAGAGATAAACAATTTACTCAAAAAGCTAATTCACTGAGAATAGCATTTGATAATTTTCTAAGGGAAGTTATCTATTTATCTAATGGGATTGTTCGAGGTGATGTTCTACAATCAGGTGAAATTGTAACTGAATATACACTAGAAGCCGAAAAGGCATCTGCTTTCTACACAGGAGTCAATATTCCAACGGATATTACAGTAGCTGAACAAAGTTTAGTTCGTGGTGATTTAATTAGAGCAACTTCAAGTCAAGAACAAGAAGTTTATGCTCTTAATGAAAGAGGAATACAATTAGGCAATTCTTTAATAAAATTTAAGAATACAATTTTAAATAATGTATTATCTTGTAAAATGTTTACTGTAAATTATCCATTATTAATCGAACATATATTAAGAGAAGCTAAGTTATATGTTAGAATGATACAAAGTTTACAAAACCGAGAAGTTGTAGCTCTTGAAACTGAAGCCTTAGAACAAGAAGCTTTCTGGAATAGAATCATGGCTGAACATTCAAAATTCATTCGTGGATTATTAGACCCGACTGAAGAAGAGTTATTTAATGTTGCAAACAACTTTGGTAATACTTTCGATGAATTAACAGAAAAATCATTACAAGCACTTGATAATACTATTTCATTTACACAAGTTACAAATGAAAGTTTAAAGGAAACAATAAAAATTCGGGACTTTAAGGCACAGGGTACACAAGGATTATTGGATTGCAAAATTAAATCTATTATTATCCCATTATTAGGGGATCATGTATTAAGAGAAGCTAATCATTTCTTGCGTCTCTTAAACACTTATAAAACTACAAGAACGAGTAGATATTAATTTAAAAAAATGACCCATCTTAAAGATGGGCTTTATTAATACTAATAACTATAATATTTAACTATCTCCAACCAGACTCTCTTTTTATTGCTTCTTTTAATTCTTTTTCTTCTTGTTCTCTTATTGGCTTAAAGTAACTTTTCGCAGTAAACTTTGCAATTAAGGTCCAAACCACAACAGCTAGAAATATTATTACTAATGATAAGAATGTCTTTAAAGCTGCACTTTTTAAAAACATACAAATAGCTGTTATTACAATAAAAGGAATAGTTCCAAAGCTTGCATTCACATGAATTTTATGCCATAATTCTTCTGACTCAAAACATATACTTAATCTTATTCCATATAATTCATTCCTTTTTATATATGGAAATGTAATAGTAACAATAATAAAAATTATTAAAAATAAAAACAATAATGCTGTACCCGGATCTATACGAAACCCCCACATTTTCTTCCCACCTTTTTTATGTTTTTTAATTTGTTTATGCTCATTTATAACTGTACCATCTAATAAAATTTTAACACACATATAGGGGATTGTCAAAGGGTGATTTTTTAATTAATTATAAATTATAAAAACTATTCCTTTTACTTGATCTCTTGTTTCATTTTCCAGAAGTATAATTGTTACTTCTACATCTTTCTATATATCATTTTTAAAATTGTGGCATATAAAATATTTTATGATGTTATCAATAGATTTTTCTGATGCCATTCGAGTCTATGGGTTTATAAAAATAAAAAAGGTTGATGACACTATGTCAACAACCTGAAGACTAATATTTTTACACTTTATTAACTCCATAATAACCAAACTAAAATATATCCCGTAGTAACAGCAGCAAGTGTAAATGGTACACCTAATTTCATAAACTGTGTTACTTTTACTTCATAACCTTCTTTTCTTAAAATTCCTATACCCGCGATATTCGCAGATGCACCGATTGGAGTAAGATTACCACCTAATGTTGCACCAATTAATAAACCAAAATACAGTAAGTATGGTTCAATTCCTAGGTTTGCTGATATTGCTCCAACTACTGGAAGCATCGTAGCAACATATGGGATATTATCAATAAATGCTGACAGTAATACTGATGCCCATACAATAATAGTAAATATTAAAAATACATTTCCTTTACTAGCATTACTTATTAATTCACTAATTTCTGCTATAACTCCAGCTTCTTTTATCCCTTCAATTACTACAAATAGCCCAGCAAGAAGTAATAATGTAAAGTAATCTATTTCTTTTAATGTCTTAGCAGTCTCTTTAAAATCTTTGATCTTTATAAGTTTCCAAACAAGCCCAATAACAAGTAAACTAATACAAATGTAACCATTTATATTTTCTGGCGTATTAGGAATAAATGAAGCAATTATTAATAATAATACCATCCCTAATAATAGAAATGTAGGAAAATAATCTTTTACTTCTGTTTTTCCTTCTACTTCAATTGGTTGTTTTTCTTTTCTAAAGACGATTAACAATACAATTGTTGCTGCTATAGCCCCAATTTGAACTATCCAGAATAATCCTGGTTTTCCTTGGAAAAAGAAGAAATCCAAAAAGTTTAATCCAGCGTGTCCACCTAATAATATTGATGTTGTATCACCAACTAATGTTGCTGCTCCTTGTAGGTTAGAAGCAATTGCTATAGAAATAATACTTGGTACTGGAGAAATTTTAAGCTTCTTCGAAATATTTAATGCAACAGGAGCTACCATTAAAACCGTCGCAACATTATCTATAAATGCTGAAATGATGCTTGAAAATAACGATAAAGCAATAATTGTCCACTTAACATTAGGCATTCTTTTAATTAATAAATCAGCAAGTAATGACGGCATTTTTGACTCAATAAATAATGATACAATCCCCATTGTTCCTGCAATCATCATAATAACATTTAAATCAATTGCATTGATTGCTTTTTTAAATGGTAAACCAAAAATTAAAAATACGACTGCAGAAGCTAAAGCAATATATGCTCGATATTTGGGGAAAGACAGTAAAAGTACATATGTAATAATAAAGATAATTAATGCTGTAACCATACTCTAATCCTTTCAATCGTATTTTATTCCAACAAATAATATTATACTCTTTTTGAAATAATAATACAAGGCTTTTTTCTAATCCTAAGTTTAATAATTCATTTTTTGATAATTTTTTTAAAAAAACTCTTTACAAATATATTACTTTATGATACACTTATAAAAAATCTTGTAATTGGTGAGAATATATTAAGTAAAGAAAAAACTTTACACATTCTTGCCTAGAATAGATTTTTTTTTTTGGAATAATTCTATGGAGGAGGAATTAGTATGGCCAAAGAAAAGGTTTTTGGTTATCTGCCTGATGAAAACCCTAGGTTTTTTGAATTGATTTTATTTGCACTTCAGCAAATAGTTGTAATGTTTCCAGCTACTGTATTAGTTGCATTATTAACTGGTTTCCATGTATCTACTACTATTTTTGCTAGTGGTCTTGCAACTCTTGCTTTCATTTTAGTTACGAAAAAGAAAATCCCTCTTTATTATGGTTCAAGCTTTTCATATATTGCTGCAGTTACTTCAATTATGACAGCTGAACAATTTGCCCATTTACCATTAAATAGTCGCATTTCTATTGCTCAATTTGGTATCGTTATGTCAGGATTTGTTTCAATCCTTGCTGGTATTATTATTAGAAAATATGGAAAAAGATTAATCAATAAAATCTTACCAGCTACTGTTACTGGAAGTATCGCTATTGTTATTGGATTATCTCTTGCAGGAAGTGCATTAGGTAATGCATATTTTATTCCAGAAGGTGTTTCTGAAAGCCAAATTTCAATGGCTTCTAATTTTGCATTATTAATTGCTATTGTTACTTTACTTTCTACAATTTTATATTCAGTTTACCTAAAAGGTAAATTAAGCCAGTTGCCAGTACTCTTTGGGTTATTAACAGGTTATTTAACTGCTGTTATTATCCAATTAAGTACTGGCATTAATTTTATCAATTTTAATACATTTGCAAATAAAACTATCTTTGCACTTCCAATCTTCACCCTACCAAAACCATCATTTGCTGCAGTATTAGCAATTATGCCAATCGCCATTGCAACAATACCAGAATCAACAGCACATATTTATCAATTAGATGTCTATGTAAATGATTTAGCAGCTAAAAAAGGATCAACTAAAAAATATGATATTGGAAATCGATTAGGTCAAAACTTAATAGGTGATGGCCTTGGAGATATTATTTCAGGTATGGTTGGGGGACCTGCAGGAACAAATTATGGAGAAAACATTAGTACGATGTCAATAACAAAAACTTTCTCTGTTAATGTATTAATTGCAGCATCAATCATTACTATGGCAATATCATGCTTTACACCACTTATTAATGCTGTCTACTCAATTCCTAATGCTGTTATCGGGGGCCTATCAATCTACTTATTTGGTGTAATAGCAGCTCAAGGTATTACAATAATGATGGACAAAAAAGTAAATTTATTTAAAGCTAAAAATCTTGCCGTAATAGCAGTAATCCTTATTATAGGTCTTGGTGGAAGCTTCGCACCTTATAATGGTATGATTCCATTCTTCGGAATTGAATTACCAGCTATTGCAACTGCTGCGATCGTAGGTATTCTTTTAAACTTATTGTTATCAATTGGCGATAAAGAACCTCTAGAGGAAGAACATTAAAATAGAAAGTTGTTTACAATTATTAATAATTCATATATAATTAAGCTCAACACTTCTGCAAATTATTTGAATCGTATGATTGTAGCGAAAAACATAAGTTTATCTTTATTAAAGATAGTAACGTTACACCTAGATCAAGCTGGAGCAAAGGTGCAAAAGAATCGATGCTTGAGAACTTAGAAACCGAGTTCTTTCAATCTATTAGTAATGAACCAAGATTTATTGATTTATATGAAAAAACAAAATCAATTTATCAATACAAAAACATCACTATAATTTATACCTTATAGTGATGTTTTAAACTTATAAAAGAAAACAAAAAAGCCAATTGATTTGCTTTTTGCATATTATAATTATGATCTTATTATATTTAATTAATCGTCAACATTTTTTCTTTATTCTTCTTATATGATTTGATTGCTGCATAAACAAGGTTATCTTCTTCTATTCCTTCTAAATGAATAACATCAATTACCTCAACAACCATACAAATACTTGCATCATCAATTAGAATTGCTGAATCATCTAATGTATATTTTATATCTTTAAACTTATCAATTTCATCTGAATGACCATTACCTAATAGGTTCATAATATCCTCTTGATGAATGCTTAATACACTTACTCCAACAACATCGCCTTGACATATATTTTTACCTGTAATACTTTGTTCGCCTAAAAGCATCACAATTTTATCATAATCAACTTGAGTAGCCCATGAACAAATCATTCCATAGTTATAATTATTTTTTTTGAAACAAATAGCATTAGCACCATAATTAAATGCATTAAAACCTTTTTCCATAAATAATAATCCTTTCTACAGTTTTGTTTATTCTATACATGATTCTACTAAATTATCAAGGACATAGTCCCATGCTTTATCAAAATATTTATAAGCCTTATCCCACGCCTCATTATTAGGATATCCTAGATTTGTAAGTCGCACCAAAGTGCCATTTTCTATTTCAATAAATTCTAAAACAACCCATGTATAATATCCTGAATATCTTAAGTCTTTAAATTGTGGAGGAGTGTTCCATGTAAATGAAAACATTCGATTAGGAATAAAAGAGAGTACCGTGCACCCTTCACTTCCACGCTCTTTAATACTTGTGTCTGAAGTAAAATATATTTCATACTTGCCATTAGGTTTTATTTCAATATCATTATCAGCACTAAAAAAAGAATTTAATCCTTCATTAGTTGTCCATTTATTATATAAATACTCTCTACTTTTTTTAATTAATCTTTCTTTTATAATTGTTCTCATAATAATCCTTATATAAATATTTCTTATATTTCTTTTATAGTAATAATAAATTTTGTTGCTATATAAATAATATCTTTATTACTTTTTGATTTAAATAACTTTAGTTTGCAAAAGTCATCATCACAACTTAATAGTGTACCTTTATACATATTAGGTACAGCACCACCACTTGGAAACCCAGTTGAAAATGCAACTAATATTTCAACACTTTTATTGATAAGTTCATCAAACATATATAAATCTCCTTTCAATTAAACCATCAAAATAATTATTTTTTTATCCTATCTACCCTTAGTCTAATTTTACCACAAATATAAATATTATAAAATACTATATTGAACAAAAAACTCTTAAAATAGTTTTCAAACATGTTACTATTTTAAGAGCTTCTTTCATTTTACTATTCACTATATTCAAACACAAATGTAGGATAATTTACATATGGATTTTTTAGTTTAGCAATCTCTAATGACATTTCAACAACTAACTTTATCTTATCTTTTGAATCATTGTTTGGTAGAACAATTGTTACGACTTCATCTTTATATCCATGTTGGAAGTTTGTACTAACGAAATCTTTGAGAAAATTATCTAATGTTTCTCCTGATAAATTTAGATCTTCTATAACAACTGTCGTTACATGATTATAATTATCCTCAATATAAAGCTCTCCAAAAAGAAAAGCAAATTGTGTTAGCCCATTATTGATTCTAATAGTATGAAGGTTATTATAAGCAAATGCATGAGCATCTATGGTTTTTAGATTTGGTGGTAATACTAATTCTCCTCCATCAAAACCAACAGCAAAAGCACTAAGACCAATATGTTCTAGAGTACTTGGTAGATTAATAATGGTTGCTTTTTTATTAGTTCTTTGATCCCTAGTTCCTGCAAATGCTGTTCTTCCTATTTCTTTTAATCCCTCAGGCAATTTTATTTCTTTATATTTTGTATAAGTTGCAGCATATTCACCTATTTTTTCAACACCATTAGGAATTGTTAGAACTTTATTTTCATCTGTAGTGTTATTTATATATACTATCTCTTTTTCATTTTTTGTCATTACTATTTCCACATCATCAATTACTACTTCTTTATAATAATTATGATCTTCAGGTATTACTATATCCATGGAATGATTATGGTACATGAAACCCCTAACAAAATCCTTACAATTTTTAGGGATTATCACTTCTTCTAAATTTTCAAATAGCTCTAGAGAAAACGTACCCCCTCCTATGCTAAGAAGACTTTCCGGCAACACTACCTTTTCTACCCTAATATCGTATAATTCATTATAATCGGAAAGGTCCATATGAGTAACTGGATAACCTTCATACTTACTTGGTATTATTAATGTTGTATCTTCTCCTTCATAACCTACTACTGAATAAGATTGGGTTTCTTCATTAAATTCAAATACAATTCCTTTTGTGTATTTATTAGAATCAGGTTGACAGCCAAACAAAACAAATAAAAGTAAAATTAAAATCAATGTTTTTTTCATATACTCAACCCCCTTTCATAAATACACTCATAAAAAGGACTTATAAACTTTATAATGTGAAATTTTTCATTACCATAAAACCAATTTTATAATAATTAGATTCTTAATACAATTATTCAAATTCGTTGTTTTATTTTGTTTTTCTTAGGTCGAATTAAATAAATAATTAAGAACACACCTAAAGCAACAAGTACAATAGCAATAAATATAATAATCAAAATCATTATAAACACACGTAAAAACACTATTCCAAATGGATTTCTATATGAACTATTAGTAAAATTGACTGTTAATGTGGAATTCCCATCTATTATCCAATAATAGTTTTTATTTTCATTACTATTAGGCTCAAAATTACTTTTAATTATTTTTTCATCAATATGAGTGTGTATTGAAAATTCATCAAATTCCTTAAACTTTTGTCCCGGATTACCAACAAACTCTATTGTCATATCTTCCTTATAGCAATGTATAGGTATTGGCATTTCAATCTCTACTTGGATTTGTGGTTTTGAAAAGTTAATATCAAAATCTAGAGACATTTCTAAATATTCATCATAAATATCATTTAATATGCTTTTTGATCTATATATATGGAATTTATCATTATCACTCCATTTTTGATCAATATTATAATAAAATAGTTTTTTTATTGATTCCAAAAACCTATGATTTTCAAATGAGTACTCATCAAAATACTTTGATAGTTTCATTTCTTGTTTTGAGATTTTTGGATCATCTAATCTTTTATCATAACTGTGATAAGTTTGTTTGGATTTTATTACTTCTATACATTCAGCTTCAATCATTAATTCTGAACTTGAGAAAAAGACATATTCTTCTTCAGATTTTCGTATTGTCCCATAAGAGATTACATCATTTCCAGACTCATCACCACTAATATCTACAAAAACAGTATCAGCTGGAACGTCGATAAAACGTAGTTTTGTATTTACATAATAGTTGTCTCCTTCTGTCTTAGGATTCTTTACAGTATATAAATAACCATCTACATCATGTATAAAAAGGTAGTCTTCAAGCATATTTTCTCTATAATCTGTTAGGAAATCTTGTTCAACCATTCTTGTATATGAATGTTCGAATGACATAAAGGTGTGCTTTGTTGAAATATTTAAAAATGGTTCAATTTTATTTCCATCAACAAAAACATTAACATCATCCCCTAAAAACTTAAGTTTACTAAGTATTGGTAAAGAAAATCTCACAGATGATTTGTTACCGGAATATATTAGATTATATGTCATTTTTAAATCTGCTCTTTTTTCAATCCCCTTAGTTACATCCAGTCCATTATTTGTATTAAAATCCAAATCAAAGATTGCCATATTAACGGATATATCATCATCATCAATCGGAACAATCCCTGCAATTGTAGTCTCCGGAACAAACGACATCGGCATCTTCGAAGTCGCACTCACTGATACTTCATTTATCAAGAAAAAAATTATAAGAAAACTAATTATTAATTTTTTCATAAATTCTCTCCTAAAAAGTTTTTAAGCATGAGCTTTTAGTTTATGTTTACATAAAGAGCCTATTTATTAATAAGACAAAAAAGTATATATTTTTTTCTAGAATTTGTGAATTTCTAAATTTTAAGTTTCTTTACATAACCATATAGATAAATTCCTTCACAATTACCTACAATATCAAATATGACTTATTTATAAAAATATTATAATATTTATAATGTTTAGATTTTTGTAGAATTAGGACATGGAATTTACTAAAATTTATAAACTATAACACATTTATAAAAAAGAGTTATCACTAATTATTCATCAAAAATCAGTGTAACTCTGTATGCAGTAAAATTATTTAGTTGATGATTATTTTAAAATATTACCACAAACCATGATTATCATATTTAGGATGATTATATAAAAACTCTAAAGATAAATTATCTACATCATCTATATATTTTTTATCAATTTTTAATATAAACCTTGTATATTGCATATCACATGTTCCCATATTCGTAAAATACATCTTAACAAACACATATAGTTTATTATCTTTATAAAAAACACTATTTAACTGTTGTTTATTTGAACCACTACCTGTTGTAATAGTATCAGTGATAACCAAAATATAATCATTAAAATATTCTTCATTATAAACATGAGTTGTAATATGGTTTACTAATTTTTCGTTTTTGTTAATAGGGCCAGGTGTATTTTTATTTTGTTCATAGTAATAATCAATTCCATCTAAAATATCTTGAACTGATTTATATATTCCACTTGGCAAAAATGATGGACTAGCAAACTCATAAGGAATCTTATGACTTTCTTCTTGTAATCCATAATATAATGGATTATGCATATAAACATTATCATAAAAATATTCAAAATGTTTTTCTACCGAAACAACTGATGGTTCCTCTTTAAGACTATTCATAAAGTCTTGAACAATAATCGTATCCTTACTTGGATTAAAATGTAAAAATATAGAAGCACTTTTTGGAAAGTAGAAAATAGAATTATAATCCAAATCTTTCAATCCACTTTTTTCAATAAAATCTTTATGTAATTTTAAAGTTTCTTCTGTTTCTTGATAATTAAAATTAATTGTATAATTTACTGATGCTAAAACTTTATCGAAGTAAATGTATTGATCAAAAATTTTCGGTTTATCAATATTATCATTAAAAGTCGTTTGGACAAGCACATCTTTTTCCGGCATTATAAATTCATATAGTTCATAATTCCATACAGTAAATTCTTTAGGTAATACTTCTTCACCATCTACTAATAGTCCAACTCGCGCACCAGAATGAAATCTTAATTTAACCGTTACAACTTCTCCTGCTTCATAAGAAGTATTAAGATTCTCTAATATGATATCAAAATTATCCTCCACAGTTACTTTATATTTTGCTGTTTCATCATTACTTTCTTTATTACTAATATCTACAAATTTACCATTGTTTTTATCATTTGTATCACTATTCATCTTACACCCAACTAAAGAAAAAATTAAGATGAGCATTAAAAGTATGCTTGAGATCTTTTTCATTTAAGAATCCTCCTTTTATTAAATACGAAATAAATTCTCAAATAATTTACTTATTACTATTATATTCCATATAATAAAAATTAGGTTCGTTTAATAAAAAAATTAGAAATAATTATTAATTTATCTGACAACTTTTACCGTACTAATACTATATCATATTTTTTTTATAAAGAAAAGTATTATT
>DUOT01000136.1 GCA_012838705.1 Acholeplasmataceae bacterium | reverse complement strand
TTTAATAACATTAATTATCGGATCAGTAATATCATTACTTATGAGTAATATTAACCCAAAAGAAAGGACATAATGTCCTTTTTTACGTAATTTTTACCAAGTCTTGTCAAGAATAGAAAAATAATGTATAATTTTAATGGAAAAGAGATGACAAGTATGAAATTTGAAATGTGGAGTTTAGGACATTATTTAATGATGATAAGTCCATTTGTTATTGCTATTTTATTATTTTTCTTAACACAAGGTAAGTCAGATAAATACAAAAGATTAGTTGGTATTATTCTATCAGTAATATGTGTTGTATTGTTAATATTAAGAAATATTGAGATATTTAGTATTAGTCATAAAATCGAACCCGAGATTATTCCGTTTCAAATATGTCACTTTGCTAACTTTGTTTTACTTTTTGGTTTTTTATTCAAAAATAAAGTATGGCTTGTAATTGCTTTTTGCTTCAATTTACCTTTTGCTTTTTTAAGTCTTTTATTTGCAAATGGCTTAGAAAACTATAGTACATTATATTCATTAAGAGCAATTGCATATATTTGGGGTCATATATTGATTGTAGCTGTAACTCTTTGGGCGTTTTTAGCTGGCGTTATTGAATCAGATAAAAAAACATTTAAAGTGGGTATGATTTCAATTTTATTAATGTTTGTATTATCAGTTCCTATTAATAATATTTTTATGAAAATAATGCCTGGATTTACATCTAATTATTTTTATTCGTTTAAACCTGAAAAAGGAACACCATTAGAAATCGCTTTTAATTTGGGTGAGAATATAAAATTTCTAGGTATGACATTCAATCCCATATATTTGATTATTACTTCAATATTTGGAATTGCACTATATTCTCTTCTATATAAATTATTACAAGTATATAATCATAGAGTTTATTTAACTAAAGTCGTATAGACTTTAGTTTTCTATTTCTATACCAGCATTTTTACCGAATGCGGAAAAAAGTTTTTTATTATTTACTAAAAGCGTTACGAAACATAAACCGTTTATGGATTCGTGGATTTCTCTATCCATAGATCCACTAATCGGTGCCTTTAGGATATGTTTAGTTTCGGACTTAAATGAAGCTGCAAGAATAAGATTTTTCTTTTTAATAATAAAATGAGAATCACTTATATCGATTATTTTACTATTATTATAAGTTCCAAAACGATACTCTTTACTGCCTATATGTAAAAAGCATAAAAATCCTTTTGTTTGTATATTGAATATAGGTACAGTTGCGAAAGCAAAACTTAATGACATATCAATAGGGAACTCATTACATTGAAACCATAAGTATTTACTTGGAAATGATTTTCCCCAGTCCGCTTCAATATATCCTTTATCATTATTAAAACTTAATGTCTTTTCATTAATTTCAACAGTTCCCATTACTTTGTTTGCCATACTTATTATTTCATGACGACATTCTAAAAAAGGTAAATATTTATACCATCCCATAGTGTTTTTTTTAGGTGTAATATGATTATTATATTGTATTGTTCCATTGATTTGATAATTATCATCATGCAAGTTAAGATTGATTTCATCAAGAGAAAATGCATTATCAGCTATTATTAGTTTGTCTTTTTCAAAACGAAAGTCTGTAAACTCAAATGTATAAGCAAATTCATTAGTTATAACTTGAATAAATGCTTGCCAATTTCCATTTAGATTTGAAACACTAGGAATTATAGCAAGACCAGGTTGTTTGAAGTAACATCCCCAAAAACTATTTTTTCTTGGTTTTACAAATTTCATATTTTCCTCCTTATTCATTATATGAGTAAGGAGAAAAATAAATAATAAAAAACTTATCCTAAATTGGATAAGCTATTTTTCCCATTCATATAGGTCATAAATAGAGTGTTGCATTCCTAAACTTTGATAAACATTTTTTGCAACTCTATTACCTTTCTCCACATATAATCTTAAGCCACAAACCTCTTTATTTTCTAATGCTTCCCTTTTCACAAACTCAAACAACTCTTTAAAGACTCCTTGATTACGATACTTTTGTCTTACATACACACTTTGTATCCACCAAAAATCACCATTACGCCAATCACTCCATTCATATGTAATCAAAAGTTGGCCGACAATATCACCATCTTTTTCATAAACATAATATTTTCCTCTTAGGGGATTATTTAGAAGTTCATTTACTCCAAGTTTTAAATTGTTAGTGTCAAGTGTTAAGTCTTCTGTTTCTTGAGCTAATAAAAAATTTAATTCCACAATCTTATCTAGGTCTTTTTCTTGTGCTAAACGTATCATTTCTTTCCTCCTTTTTAAATTATAATATATTATTTTCATAATGTAAATCATATTTCTTGTTAATAATATTTATTAATGATACAATAAAAGTGGTGATAATATGAAAATATATTTACAAAGTGGTTTTTTAAATGAAGAATCCATTAGCAAAATTAAAGATTCATTTCCTAATATAGTTTTTACTCATGATAAAGATGATACAAGTGTCAAAGTTGCAATCACATTTCCTAATTATGTAACGAAAGAAAGAATTAAGAAAAACAATAAGTTAAAATGGATTCAATTTCTTTCTGCTGGATTTGATACTGTTGATGTAGATATCTTGCAAAATACAAATATTATCTTTACAAATGCAAAGGACATTTATAGCATTACGATAGCAGAAGATGTAATCGGTAGGATGTTGATGATTAATAGGAATGTGAAAAAGTATTTGCAAAATATGAAGGAAAAAGTGTGGAAAAAATATAATGACGAAGTTGAACTCTATGGCTCAACAGTCGGTATTGTTGGTGTAGGTTCAATTGGAAAAGAAATAGCGAAAAGATTAGAGCCATTTAATGTTAATGTCATTGGTTACCGCCGCAGATATGAACAAGAACCATATTTTAATGATATTTATATTGGTAAGGAAGGGTTAGAAAATCTTTTAAAACAAAGTGATTATATAATACTTGCCCTACCTTTAAATAAAGAATCTTATCATCTTATTAATGCTAAGACATTAAAATTAATGAAACCAAATGCAGTATTAATAAATATTGCCCGTGGTGAAATAATTAATCAAGAAGATTTAATTGTCGCATTAGAGAACAATTGGATTAGAGCAGCATCACTTGATGTTGCTGTACCAGAACCATTACCTAGTGATAATAAGTTATGGACTTTAGATAATGTTTATATTACGCCTCATAATTCTTTATCTAGTCCAAATATTTCAATGCGATTAGCGGAATTAATTTGTGAGAACATACAAAATTTTATTAGTGGTAATAGATTGATAAATATGATTACCCTTTAAGTAAGGCTTGCCTTACTTTTTTTTGTATAAAGAGGAGAAAAATGTTATAATATAAGAGTAAAAATGGAGGTATTAATGTCAATATTAAATGTTTTTTCTGATATAGGAAGATTAAAAAAAGT
>DUOT01000011.1 GCA_012838705.1 Acholeplasmataceae bacterium | reverse complement strand
TAGAGCAATAAATCCACAGGGTCAGGGGAATTTCTTCTGACCATATTTTGTAAGCTAATGAGGTAGCCACTTTAACTTCCTTGCTTACAGATTAAGGGTGTAGGCAGAGGACGAATTTCCAACATCAAATATTATTTAAAATAATTCAAAGAATCTACTTGCTATATGCGAACATATGTGCTATACTATAATAGAAATATTTGTTATTGTACTAAAGCAAGGTGATATAATGAGCACAATTGATAATATTATAAAAGTGCTAGGATATGATCAATCAGAATTTTTGTTTTATAGAAACGACTTTTTATCAAAAAGAGAAAATAATAATTTATCATTACATGCGTATAGAGTTATCAGGGAACTGAACCCATATGCAGTTTATTGTGTTGAAAACAAACCATTTGTACTCTTTTTTGAATATGAATATAATAGCAGAGAATATTTAAAAACTTTGTTTAAAAAAATATGGAATGCTCAAATACCTGTTGTAATTATAAGTTTCGAAGGTCATATTGGAATTTATAACGGATGCTCGCTAAATACAGAAGATCATGAATTACTTCATGTTGAAAGCGTAAGTAATGAGTTTCTTAGTGATACGAGCATATTTTCATTTTGGAATATTTCAAGCCCTAGATTCTGGCATATTTATGCTAAGAAATTTTCAACACCAACGCTTGATACTGTAATGCTAAATAATATTAAATACATAACTAATGTTTTAAAAAGAAGTCCTTGTGCCCCTTTTGCTGTTCAAATTATTCTGAGATTAATATTTATAAGATTCTTGATAGATAGAGGTGTTGATTTAAATTACAAAAAATTTAATAGTGATATAGCTAAATCTAGAGATTACCTATTGGAAGTTATGGAGTCAAAAGATGAACTTTATAGTTTGTTTTCACATTTAAAAAGAAAATTTAATGGTAATCTATTCGAGTTATACAAAGACATCAAAAGTGGCAAAAGTGAGTGCGATATACTGGATAGTTCATCTTTAGCGGTTTTACGTGATTTTATGTCTGGTGAACTTGTACTAGATACAGGGCAATATTCTTTATTTCCATTATATGATTTCAATATTATACCCATAGAATTGATAAGTGCTATTTACGAACGCTTTTTAGGAGAAGTTAAACAAAAAGAAGATAAAGCTTTTTATACTCCACCTTACCTTGTAGATTATGTTTTAGACCAGACAATTAAGCCGCATTTGAAAAATAATTTGACCTGTACGGTACTTGATCCTGCATGCGGCTCAGGAATATTCCTTGTACAAACAGCACGAAATCTTATTGAGAATAGTTTATATGAAGAAGAGAATATAATTTATGATGATTTATTGGTTAATATTGTAACTAATAATATTTTTGGCATTGATAAAAACTCGGAAGCGATTGATGTTGCTATATTTTCTATTTATTTAACTGTACTGGATTACAAAGATCCTAAAACATTAAAAGATTTTAAACTACCTATGCTTAAAGGTAAAAACTTTTTCGTATGTGATTTTTTCTCTGAAGAGGTTGATTATCTTTTAAGGGATAAGCATTTTGATTTTATAATAGGGAATCCGCCATGGGGTAGAGTAGATGATGGTCTACATATTGAGTACTGCAAAAAGAATAGTTTACCTT
>DUOT01000135.1 GCA_012838705.1 Acholeplasmataceae bacterium | reverse complement strand
TATATATTATTTAAATCATATTATTGCATATTAATATCAAAAAATATCAAAATTAATCACTTCAAATAACATAGAAAAGGGGAGGGGAATAAATATAATAGTATTTTTCTAACAATTAATCTTCATAAGACCAAGGTGTTACACAAGGTGGGCCTGGGCAAAAATAATATTCCCATTTTTTACTCTCAGAATAACCACACAATTTACAAATACGTTCAAATTGATAATAATGTTGTTTACCACTATGATAATGTTGACCTGTCCATTTAGATGTAATTGTATGATTTTGATTATATAAAATATAATATATATCACTGTCATATGTTGTGGTACCAGGATACGATACATTTCTAAATGAATGTTCATTAGTCCATATTCTTGATTTAGTAGGTAAATACTTATATTGTAATATAGCTGTACCACCAGGTTTATGATACCAAACACCATCTGAAAGTTTCATAAAATGATAGTCGATATTTCCTTTACGTACGCAAATTACTTTCTCATCACCTTGTATAGTAGTTGGTCTTATACTTGTTATTTTTACACAATTATAACCTAATGCGTATAAATCGTCTTCTACAAGTAACGCAATATTATAGATTGATAATAATATAGAAAAAGGTTTATTAGAATAATACCCAGGATTTACATATTTACTTGTTTGATTAATGGCATACCCATAGCAATTATAATGCACATAATTTTCATTCCAAGGGCCATAAACTATACTATCTTGTAAAGTATATGTACTATATGTTTTTATTGTAATAGAATCTTCTTTTACATCATTATAATAATCTAATATGACAGTTTTTATTTGATTTGCTAAGTTCAATGTATCTATATTATTAAAACTAAAAATAGTGTTGGGATTATCCTCTAGCAATATGATACAATTTTTAACAAAACTACCCAAACTAGGTAGTTTTGTTAAATCATCAGGTATATTAACACCTTTGTTAGTGATAAATTCTAAGCATTCTTCTTCTGATAAATTAGAAAAAGTAAAATTATTGTTAGCTTGTATTTTATTTGAACTAGACAAAAAAATAAAAGATGTTAATATCAACAATAAATTAATAAAGTTTAATATTTTTTTCATTATATTTACCTACTTATTAATAGAAGATTTTATTATGTTCGGATTATGATTCATATTTTTTGAAATTTAAAATTATAACAAAAATACTTCTTAAGGTAATATATATATAGATAATCCTTCCGACAATTTTAATACTGAATATAAATAAATACTTAATAAAGGTATAACTTTTTAATCCGTGCAAGAATTTTTTTATATATTCATCACGACCAGCATAAAACTTATTTGTTGGTTCAACAACAATAAATATACAATATTAGTTGAAGTTAATTTTGAGGCTTTTGGTTTATATTCAATAAAACTATTATTTTTATAACAAACTGTTTCTTATCAGCTATAAGTTCAATTGAATTGTAAATATGGTTTAACTAATTTAAATGGTAGTCTTGGAATAGAACTTGTTCCGTTAGTTCATTCATGTTGATAAGGTAAAGAAACTCCATAAAATGTATTTTTTTTCTCATTTTTACACTTCACAGAATATTATTTATACCAATATATAACATTAATCACTTAATTTATTTCAAAAAAATTTAAAACTATATTGTATATTTTTCACAATTTTCCTCCCCTTTATAATAAATTATAATTCCATTATTATAAAATGTCAATTATTCATTTCAAATAGCAACCAGATTTTTATTAAAACAAAAAAGGAATTTTCACCCTGTCTTCGCCTAAAAAAATTTGATTATTGTATAAAAACTATTTGACAATAACTTTGCCTTATTTAACTTTATCATATTCTTTCAATGAATTGAAGGAAAATATCAAAATTGAGTAAAATAGTAATTAAATTTTTATAAAAAAGTTTGATACTTTTGCATCAAACCATCAATTTCATCTATGGAGCAATAGAGGGGAATCGAACCCCCCCAATTTCTGCTTGGGAAGCAGATGTTTTACCATTAAACTACTACTGCATTATCAAATAATATTTTACTACTAAAAAAACAAAAATCAAGTTTATTATAATTAAAAATATGATATAATTTAGTCAAAGGTGATTTGTTATGATAGTTAGAAAAATAAAAAAAGAAGAGTATTTAGAAACATCAAAAGTATTTAATATTGCATTCAATTTTAAAATGGATGACTCATTATCAAATGAAGAAATAGTAAGAAGATTTGAAGAAAATCCCGAATCAAGACATGCACTTTATTATCTAGAAAAATGGGCTGCATTTACAGATGATAATAAAATGGTAGCTTATGTATCAGCATTACCTTTCAACATTAGATTTGACGGAAATAGCGTATTAATGAGTGGCATTGGAGGTGTGTCAACACTTCCAGAATATCGTGGTCATGGCATTATGCGTAAAATTATGGAAGCACTTCTTAAAGATGAATATAAAAATGATTATGCTTTTTCTTATCTTTATCCTTTTAGTCATGCCTTTTATAATAAATTTGGATACAATCAAGGATATGAAAGAATAAGATGGAATTTAAGTTTGGATTCAATTAAACCTTCCCCAATTAAATACAAGGCTTTTATGCATGAAAAAGATTCACATACAGAAGATATAAAAAAGGTTTATGATGAATTTATCAAAGATTACAACTTATCAGTAATAAGAGAGGATATCGACTACTTCAGATTTAGAAAAAGTAATCCGGCAGTAGATCAAGTATATACTTATGTTTTTTATGATGAAAATAATAACCCAATTGGTGTTGTAACAATTAAAAGGGTTATGAAAAATGACAAAAGAGTATTATCATGTAGTAATCTATTCTTTTCAAACATCAATGGATTTAAAGCGATTTTAAATCATCTATTAAATTATAAAAATAATTACCAAAGTGTAGAATTTATTTTGCCAGCAAATCTTCGTTTATCACACCTCATTCCAGAATGGAGTTTATATCCTGCCTCTAGAAACCTTGAAATATTTGGAATGGTAAGAGTGGTAAATGTGGAAAAGGTGTTAAAGCTTGCAAAATATAAAGGTAGTGGAAACTTAATCATTAAAATAAATGACTCGATTATTGAAGAAAATAATAATACCTATGCAATTACATTTGAAAATGATCACTTATCATCAATAACTAAAACTAATGAAATGCCACATGTTGAAATGGGTATTGATGCATTCTCAACATTAATCGTTGGTATATATGATTCAGATAGTGTATTAAGCTTTAATAATGTGACTATTTTTAAAAACACAGAAAACATTAAAAAAGTCTTTTACCAAAAGAAATGTATGTTATATGAATACTTTTAAAAAAAATGAGTTTGTTAACTCATTTTTTCTTTATAATCTAATTTTAAATTATTAATAAAAAATTCACCAAAAAGTTCATTATTTACTAAATCTAGTGTTTTAATTTTTGGTTTTAAGTTATCAAATATAGATTGATAATTCTCACTTAATAAATATAAAGCAGCACCTTTAATTGCACTATTACCTATTAATTTTACTTTATCTTTTAACTCTTTAGGTATTAACCCTATCCTTATGCAACTATCAATATTAATATTACTTCCAAAACCACCACTTAAATAAACGTTTTTAATATTATTAATATCAATACTTGCTGTTTTTATTAATAACTCAATACCAGTAATTATTGCACTCTTAGCAAGCTGAACGTTTCTAATATCATTTTGATTTAGAAAATATTTATTTTCTATCTTGAGTGGCTCCTTTATATATGAACCACTACTATCTAATACTTTTCCATCAAGCATTTTACTTACATAATCAATAATTCCAGATCCACAAAATCCAATTGGTTTTTTATTATCAATAGTTTTATAATTATTATCTAAATCAATTTGATAGATTGCACCAGAAATAGATGGCGTGCCTAATGTAATATTAGCACCTTCAAATGCAGGACCAGAAGCACATGAACAAGTATAAATAATATCTTTATTACCTAAAGCAAGTTCACCATTAGTTCCGAGATCAATTAATAAATTATAATCTTTAGAATTATGAAAATCAGAGCTTACAATTCCTGCTATTATATCGCTTCCAATAAAACTTGAATGTGCGTAAATAAAGGTTATCTTTATATTTGCACTTAAGTTTAATAATTTTCCGTTTTCGTAAATATATTTATCTACTTTTGTTTCAAAAGGATATGTTGCTAATCCTTCTAAGGGAATGTTATTAATAATACTAATCATTGTTGGATTTCCAACAAGCACAATACTTTTTAATTCTTCTTGATAATCTTGTGTTAACTCATTAATTAAAGATTTAAGATGATTTTTTATTACAATATGCATATCCATAAGTCCATCAGCATGAGTTAATGAATATGTAATCCTGCTAATAACATCTAATCCATAACGGTATTGTGGGTTATGAGAACTTATCTCTTTTAATTTTGTTCCGTCACTTAAAGAGTATAAACATGTAACGATAGTTGTTGTTCCAACATCAATAACAATTCCATATCCTTTATTTGAAGGCGTTTTAATATTTAGTTTTCCAGTACTTCCTTCAATCATAATACTTTCAAAATCACTAAGTGTTTTTACGGATAGTCCTTCATAGCAGTAAATAGAACATGCAAGCTCTTTTTCTCCATTAACTAATACATAACACTTTTTGCAAGTTCCTTTTCCACCACAATAACTATTAATAGGTATGTTTTCATCTATTAATACATCAATTAACTTTTCCCCTCTTTTAACAACTATACCCTTATCATTTACTTTTATTTGTACTTTGCATTTTGTTGATGTACAATACTTACATCTTTCAGAAAAGTCTGGAGTTACTAAATTTTCTCCAATACCCGTAATAAAAGTTATTGTTTTTAAAGGATAAATAAAATAACTATCTAAATTTAATGTAATATCATTAGGGTTGATAATATCAAAAATTAGTTTTTGTAGTGATAGTAAGTAGTCTCCTGGAGAAATAACTGGAGTAAGCCCATAGCTATTTTCTAAACTAGCATGAAGGCCACACCATAACTTTTCATATTCTTGATCTAAAATTATATCATAAATTTCACTAATTAAATATTTTGTATATTCATCTTTTTCACTATCTAAATGCTTCTCGGTTTTTGATCCTAAAGATAGGATTACAAATACTGCTTTGCTGCAGCCTTTTAAAGGCTTTTTTATTTCTTTTGGAATAAAAACTTTATCATTATTATTAATAAAATGATCATCTAAAATATCTACATATTTTACATATTTAATTAACTTTACATTTTTTAAACACTTTTCTATACAAAGATCAATTAAGTTTTCTATTTCTTCGTTTACATTTGATAACTTTAATGATTTTAATAATTTTTCTTTTATCATTTTCGGTAACTTTTAGCAACCTCAACCATAGTCTTAGCTGCCTTTAAATCTAGATTTGCTGGATATTCACAACCAGTCGCTAGAATAAACCCTCCACCTTTTCCTAAAATTTCAATTTGCTTTTCGCATTCTTTTCTTATTTCTTCCGTAGTAGCATTAACAATCCATGCCGGATCTATCATTCCAATTAATGTTGTTTTATCACCATATTTTTCTTTTAACTCTTCTAGGCTACTACAATCATCAGGTAAATGAAGGTATGATATTCCTTCTGGTTTCATTTTCTCAATTTGTACATCAAAATATATTCCACCACCACAATTATGAATCATTACCATTTTCCCCTTTTGGTGAATAAATTCAGCTAATCTTTCTACATACTCACCTTCAAATTCCAACCACATTTCTTTACTCATAATTGTTTGGGAAGCAAATAATGTATCAAGCATGATTGCGGAAATGCCAGTTTCTATTAAAGCATCGCAATAATCAATTAAAACATTTGTAATCGTATCTACTGCTTTTTTTACTATATCCGGACAGTCATATAGGTCAAGGTACAAGTTACTTTGTCCTCTTAGCATACTTAATATCCCAAGTGGTCCAAAGACAAAAGCAACAATTGGAACGTCTTTTCCTTTTCTATCAACTAATAGTTTGCAAAGCTTAATGTGTTCACTCATCCTTGGAGTTTTTCTTGGATCTATTTTAATAATTCTATCATAATCATTTACATCTTTAATAAAATAATTATCAAAATTAGGATGAGCAGCTTCATTTTCAGGATATATTATTTCTTGACCAAAATCACTAGCTTCAACTGATAAGTCAGTAAGTGTAAGTATTAAATCTGTATTCATCATTTCTTGTGCTTTAATTAATGCATCAGCACAAATTTCCGCATTTGTTGCCCAATCATAATAACTAGCACCATTTAGGTTCCTTGTAACTCCACTTAATATTGGATACACAGGTATTTCTTTTGTTTCTTCATGATTAATCGCTTTTAATACTTTTTCTAAGGAATTCATGCTAAGCTCCCTTTACAAGATTATAAATTAATTCAGCACATGATACAGCATCATTAGCATAATAATCGCAACCAACAGATTTACTAAATTCTTCGGTAACTGGTGCCCCACCACCTAAAATTATGACTTTATCTCTTAATCCTTCTTTTTCAAAATCCTCTATAACTGTTTTAAAATATAGCATTGTTGTTGTTAGTAAAGCAGACATACAAACAAATTTAGCATCATGCTTTTTTGCTGCTTCAATAAATCCTTTTGAGTCAACATTTGTTCCTAAGTCAATAACATTAAATCCTTTACTCTTAAGCATCATCCCAACTAGATTTTTACCAATATCATGCATATCACCTTTTACTGTTCCAAGAACAATTTTACCAAGTGAAGTATTAGCGTTTGCTAATCTTTCTTGCAATAACTTCATACCAGTATTTAATGCTCTTGCAGCAATTAAAACTTCTGGAATAAAAACTTTTCCATTTTTCCATTTTTGTCCGACTTCATTCATTCCAGGAAGTAAACCCTCATTTAATATATCATGTGGATTTAATCCATCCTCAAGCATATTCTTTACTGATTCTTCTACTTCTTTTGCTTTACCAAATTCAACTAAACTAGCAAGTTCTTTAAAATTCATATTAACCCCTCACCTTATAATTATTTGCAACCTCAAGCATTAATAAAAACTTATCAAGTGGTGCATAGTTAGGAACACTATTACCACTTCCATATACATATCTTCCCCCAGAAAAACAAGCATCTAGGATGTTTGTACAATATTTTTCAAATTCCACATCTTCCATTCTACAAAGTAAATCAACATCTACACCACCAATAACGCCCATATGATCTTTCATTTCATTATAAAAATCAATGACTCTCCAACCTTTTTCTTCAAATGAATGCTTTCCATCAATTCCTAAATTAATTAAATCTTCTTTTAAATCTCTTAAGTTACCACAAGAATGAAGTAAATATAATTTACCATGTTTATGAGCAAGATCAACTAAAGATTTATGCCACGGCAAAACATATTTTCTATAAAACTCTGGTGAAAACATTAATCCTTGAGTATATCCAAGATCATCACCTTGGAATATACACTCAACTTTATCTATTGTAATTATCTTCTCATAAGCTTTATATAAAACACTTCCAACTTTATCAAAGATTTTAGAAAGTAATTCTTCATTATCATAAAGCATGTAACTCATTTCTTCAAATCCAACTAAATATTCACATAGCATTTCAAAGATTCCACCATAGACACAAGCAAAGATTCCCATCCCTTCTGGAAGGTTTTCAGCAACATATTGATAATCCCATAAATCAATATCATCAAGAGTAGGCCATGGATAACTTTCAAAAGATTCTAAATCCTTAATTTTACCACTATGGTCAGACCACTTTCGCGTACCCCTTGATGCTAAAGCCGTATCTTCTACATTATGAGAATCAATATCAAAGGTTAAGGCATTACTAACACGAAACCCTGAATAGCCAAGATGATAATAACATTTAATAACATTATCCCAATATGCTTTTCGTTTTTCTAAATCATGTCTCTCATATGGAACCCATTTCCTATTTAGATATTTTTCTGTGTACTGTGCTAAAATTTCATCATCAATAATTAATTCCATATACAATACTTTGTCACTTTTCCTTTTCCCACTAATAACATCCATTAATAGTTTACAATCGGGACGTGGATTTTCTATATACATACTTTCATCTCCTTATTAAATATTATAATATGAAACTTTCCAATAGTCAATCAAACAAAAAAACTCGCTACTGCGAGATTTTTTCTTCACTATCATTATTATTAAACAACTGTTTTATTATTTGATTACCACCAGTTGAAGCAGCACCACTTACAATTCCAATAACAATAGCAATAACAGGATTTTCAGCATTCAAAACTATCTCTGGATAAGCAAAATAAAACAATAGTCCAAAAAGTCCTCCAGCAATACTAACAACTACAGGAATATATTTATATTTGGCTTTATTTTTCTTAACTATAATTTTATATATCTCCCCTACTAAATAACAAAGAATAACAATAACAGGGACAGTTAAAATATCCATTTATTTCACCTCAATACAATATATTTTTATCAATATTAATTATTAATAAAAAAATCCAACTATGGATGTTTTCCATAATTGGATTTAATGTATAGTAATTATCTGAAGAAATTATTAGTCATAGGTATACAAATAATTTGGCCAATTCGTAAATTATATGGATCTATCCCTGGATTAACAGCTAAAATAGCATTTACTGTTGTATTATATTTTCTAGCTATGACCCATAATGTTTCACGATAACGAACAGTATGAGCAAAAGTTCCCATTGGACACATAGTTAATTCCCCTTTCGTCTACACAATATTATATGAGGAAAAGGGATAATTGTATAAACGGATGTCCATGGTTATATTATAAAAAATATTTATTATACTTTTACTTTACTATCTTTCTTCATTTACTTTTATTCTTAATATAAACAATTAATCTCGACTTTTTCGCCCATGTATTCTTTTCTTATATATTTATTACTTAACATTAAATAAAATATAACTCTATCCTCATCAAAATGAATTGTTTTATACAATTCATTTTTTAGGTTTAAATATTGTTTGTTGGTTAATTCCCCTTCAAAAACAGAATTGTGAATGTTAAATAAATATTTTTTCAAAATCTTATTAACTTTATTACATCTACACGCATTTACATCATATGAAACAATAATATACATAATAATTCTCCGTTTTCTTAATATTTATCAATTCCTATAAAGGATAAATTCACACACTTTTTTAAGTGCTAACATATCTACTTGCTCTAGCATATTATAATTAAATTTTCTTATTGCTTCTAATGTTTTAGTTTTAGATATTTGTCTTTCTTGTTGGATTGCATCTTTTGCTGATTTTGCTTCAGCAAATTTTGAACCACTTGAAAGTCTATTCAAAACTTCATTAGCATCTTGTTTAGCAAATTCTTTTGTTGCTTTTTGGATTTGTTTAGGGGTAACATGGACTTTATCTTTTACATCCATTTTACCCATTTTAATTGCTTTGTTTTCAATCCATGTCGCAATTCTATTTTTTATTCTATTTAAACTTCGCATTACTGTATTACCTACGAAGTTTCTCACATGAGTTTTAGGGTTAGCAAGCATTGATAAATATCGCCATTGAATTAGTTTTTCCCATGTAGTAGCAGGCATTTGATTAGCGACATCTTCAATAATTTTATCATAAACTTTTTGTT
>DUOT01000134.1 GCA_012838705.1 Acholeplasmataceae bacterium | reverse complement strand
TATTATTTAAAGAAAATATATTACCTTTTTTGAGATGATGTATTAATTTAAAGTAATAATATATTTCATTTCCTAAATATAAATTTATATTTTTTATTTTTTCTTTAAGATAGTTAAACTTATCTATTAATTCTTGCCCTTCAAGACTTCCATTTTGTAATACCGGGATTGTAAGTATTAAATCAGTATATCCACGTTCGGCATAGATATTAATAACTTCTTCAGCTTCATCTATATTCAGTTTTAAGATTTGTGTATTAATATCAACCATAATAATCCCTTCCTATTTCTCTGGAATTGGTTTTGCGTCTCCATGCTTAACAAAGAGCATTGTAATAAATGCTAGAACGCAGAAAAAGACACTATAAGGGAATAACACACGCATATCATTAAACCCATCCATTAATGCACCAGAAAGTACTGGAGTTAATATTTGTGCTGACATTGATGCAGTATAATAATATCCTGTGTATTTACCAATATTACTACTTCTAGACATTTCTACAATCATCGGATATGAGTTAACATTAATAGTTGCCCATCCAATACCTGCTATACTCATTGTAAGATATATTAAAAATGTTGTGTTTTTAGTTGCTATTGTTCCTAAAATAAAGGCCAGTGTTAAAATAATAATACCACATAAAATTGTTTTCTTTCTGCCGAATTTTGTAGATATGATACCGATTGGAATAAAAGCTATAATTGCAGTAATATTAGCCATTAGAAGTGGAAGTTCAGGCTTCATATCAAGAATTTGACCTGCATAAACAGAGAATTTTGAAATTGCTGCATTATATGCCATAAACCAGAAAATAATCGCAAGTAAAATTAATAAAAAGCTTCTAAATACTGCTTTAGGCATCTTTGTATTCGAAGTTTCACTTACCTCTTCTTCATCATCTTCTTCTAAACCATATTGTTTAGAAATCTCTCTCATCTCTTCTACAAGCTTAGGCTCTTTAACTTTCCATAAAAAGACTGAAAGTAATAGTAGCATTAATATTGCAAGAACTACAAATGTTGGAACATAACTTTGAAAATCTTTAGCTAAGAAAAACATAATGATTAACGATATTATTCCACCAACTGCTCCCATTAAGTTAATAATCGCATTTGCTTTACTTCTTAATGGTTTCGGTGTAACATCAGGCATTAAAGATACAGCTGGTGATCTAAATGTTCCCATAACTACTAATACTATAAATAAAAGTGAAATAAATATTATAAAATAAATAATTTTTCCTTTTGTAATATTCCAAACATCTGCACGTTTTACATTTTCAATAGCTTGTTTTGCACCGACAAGATCATAAGCATCTAATTCATCGCCTTCGTTATCTGCAAAACGATAACCGATTACTTTTCCTTGACTGTCTTTGACTTCTAGTATTTCTTTATCATCATATTTATAACCAATTACATTTCCTAAATTCTCAATATCTACGATTTCTGGAAGATTATGCTTAGCAACTAAATTTTGTTGGTAACTATCAGATATTGATACACCAACAAAAAGAATTGCTGCAACAATAATACCTAAAGTAATAAATGGTGTTCTTTTCCCATATTTCGTATTAACTTTATCGGAAAAATTTCCAAAAAGGGGAAGTAAAAATAAAGCAACAATATTATCTAGTGCTAATACTACTCCTGACAATGTTTGATTAAGTCCAAATGAATTAATAAGCATCTTTGCAATTATATTATCATATACTTGCCAGAACATACAAATAATTAAAAAAGCTAATCCGACATAAATCGTCTTTTTTACATTTAATTTCATACCTTTACCTCTTCTTTTCTATTGATAGTATAACATAAGATTCGATAAGAGTAAATATCTTTTTAGTTAAGCCTTACTACTCCCAAAAATATTATTAAAGAAGCGCATTGGACGCGTGTCACAACAATCAAGTCCAGTAATATATGATGTATTTTTTATATAATCATCTAAAATAACTTTTTCATCATTTAAATATTTTTCAATATTTTTAATTGTTTCAATAGCTTTTGTTTTAGCTTCATCAAATAAATCAAAAAAACTATCATTAAAGGTAAGTCTATCATCTACTGGATTTGTCCATTTTTGATTTTTAAAATTAAAAATATCAATATCTAATATTTCTTTACCATAGTATGATAATACTTTAAAATCAATAGAACTTTTTCCATTATCTAATAGAGCAAACAGTTTATTTTTTAAACCGAATGGATCATAAATAAAACGATAAAATTTCTTTTGATCTTTAATTGATTTATTTACTAAGTCAAATCCATCCTCAATTCCATATACCTTTTTATAAACTTTATTTATTTCATTTTCAATATTTTGATTAAGTTTTTTAAGTTTAAGAATATTTTTATATATTTTAAATTTGTGAGGCTTACTATAATAATATTTTTTAATAATGTAAGTATCCATTGCTCTTTCTAATTTTGTATGAAGACCTCGATAAACTAAAGTATCTTCATTTTCTTTTTCATAGTTTCCAGTGAAGTGAAAAACATAAGGATGAGTAAAAGTATCAAGAAAATAATGAGTTACAAAACCATATAAATAACTTTTTAATAATGGATTATTTTTAGTTTCCTCTATTAATTCAAGCAAAAATTCTTTTGTGTTATTACGGTGCATAAACCCACCAAACTCAAGATGCTTTGGATTTTCCTTTCGATTTAAAAATGAAATAAAGAAAAAAGGATCCGGACCAGCAGTCGCAAAATCATAAGTATCTAATTCTATTTTTGAAATCAAATCTTTATCTAAACCTTCTAATACTTTGCGACCAAAATAATGATGCATTACTAAATCAGGCATCTAATACCTCCTCATACCATTTTGGATAAGTTTTAATTTCTAAACACTTTTTAGTTATTGGATGAATAAATTTTAAATAATAACAATGAAGATAAAGCATTTTTCCACCTTTTCCATATATTTTATCGCCAACCACAGGATGGTTGTGATAAGCCATATGAACCCGAATTTGGTGTGTTCTCCCAGTTGCAAGTTTTACTTCTAGAATACTTTTATTATTAATTTCTTTAATTACTTTATAATAAGTTAATGAAGGTTTACCATCAGGAAAAACCCATCTTTTAATATTTATTTTTTCCGCTCTTCTTATTGGAAGATTAATTTCTCCCTTTTTTTCTTCTAATATTCCTTCTACAACAGTCAAATATTTTTTAGTAATATTTTGCTGTGATAAAAGGTGATGTATTATTCCCGATTTAGCAACAATCACGAGGCCACTAGTAGAATAATCCAAACGATTGACGACATGAATATTTCCAGGAATATTATTTTTTAAATAATAATTAGTTACAACACTAATTAAGTTATCAACAAAATGTTTTCGAGAAGGTTGAATTGCTAAGTTATTAGGTTTATTTGCGATTAGTAAATACTCATCTTCCCAAACAATATTAAGTGGTATATCATATGGAACAAACTCTTCATTCAATTTTTCATCAGTTATTATTTCTAAAAGATCTCCTTTTTTCATTACTTCATAATTTTTCGCATTTATTCCATTAATATAAATATAATCATTTAGTTTTGCTTTTCGCAGAAACTTTCTCGAAAACCCTTCATTTTTAAGATAACTTTCAACTGTAATATTGTCTTGATCTACTAAATATTTTATTTTCATAAGTTAATTATATCATAAAACAATTCAAACATAAATAAAAGCTTGACTTTTTAGTCAAGCTTAATTATTACTCTTTGGTTGATATTCTTTAATAATTTTATCAATTAAATGTTCTGGAACTTCTTCATAACGTAAGAATTGACGAGAGAATTTTCCACTTGCTTGGGTCATAGCTTTAAGTTCAGTATTATAAGTAATGATTTCACTTTCTGGTACTTCAACAGTTACTTCTGTCTTTCCTCCTGAAAGTTCTTCTGTACCCATAATACGGCCACGACGTTTATTCATATCGCCTAAAACTGATCCTAAATATTCAGATTTAATAACAACCTTTACTTCCATGATTGGTTCAAGGATAGTTGGTTTAATTTTTGGAAGTGCATCTTTGAATGCAAGTGATGCTGCAAGTACAAACGATATTTCATTTGAGTCAACTGGATGATAACTTCCATCATATAAAGTTGCTTTAACTCCGATTACTGGGAATCCAGCAAGAGGACCTTTTTCAAATGTTTTAATTAAACCTTTTTCAACAGCAGGGAAATAGTTTTTCGGAACAGCTCCTCCGAATACTTCTTCCGCAAACTCAAAGTCTTGTTTTGAAGGTTCAAAGCGAATATATACTTCACCGAATTGACCAGCACCACCAGATTGTTTTTTATGTCTTCCGTGGCCTTCGCCTTTACCTTTAATTGTTTCACGATAAACTATTTTTGGTTGTTCAGTTTCTACATCAACCTTAAATTGATTCTTTAGTTTATCTAAAATGAAATTAATATGTGTCATTCCTTGACCACCAACTAATAGTTGCGCAGTTTCAGGATTTCTTCTAATTTCAAATGTTGCATCTTCTTGATTAATTTTTTGTAAAGCGGATGAAATTTTTTCTTCGTCTTGCTTATTTTTAGGTTTAACTGCAACATAAATAGTTGGAGTTGGATATTCAATTACAGGATAGATAATTGGATTCTTTTTCTCTGCGATCGTTGCAGATGTAAATAGTTCAGGTAATTTCGCAACAGCAACGATATCTCCAGCATGTGCATTATCTAAAGGTATTTGTGTTTTTCCTTGTAAAGTAAATATTTGCGGAACTTTTAAAGTTGTTTTATTATTTGTAAGTAATACTTCTTGACCTACTTTTAGTGTTCCTGAATAAATTTTGAATAAATTGATTGATCCTACAAATGGGTCAATTATTGTTTTAAACACTTGTGCTGAGAACGGTTCATCATCTACTGATTTTCGTTCTACTTCATTACCGTCTAAGTCTTTACCTTTCATTGGTTTTAAGTCTAATGGTGAAGGCATATAATCAACAACCATATTTAGTAAAGTTTCAACACCTACATCATTTAATGCAGATGTAACAAGGACTGGATAAATATCACCATTAATAGTTCCGATACGTAATCCTTCGCGGATTTCATCTTCAGAAAGACTTCCTTCTTCAAAATATTTATCTAATAATTCTTCACTTGTTTCTGCTACTGCTTCTGTTAATTGGAGATATAGTTCTTCAACTTTATCCATTTTATCTGGATAAATTTCGCCTTCAGTTACTTTACCATCTTTAAAAATATAAGCTTTTTTATTAACGATATTTGCAAAGCCATCAAAATTTTCACTTTTACCTAAAGGCCAGCAAAAAGGAGCGATTCTATTACCAAATGTATCACGAATCGAATCAATAAGTTGATCAAACTTTATATTTTCTTTATCCATTTTATTAATAACAACAAATGTAGGTATATTACGTTCTCTTAATAATTCCCAACTACTTTCAGTTCCAACTTCAATACCTTTTGTTGCATCAATAATAAGGACTGCACCTTTAACAGCTGACAGAACACCTTCAACTTCACCAACGAACTCTTCAGAACCAGGAGTATCGAGAAAATTTATTTTATGATCTTTCCATTCAACTGGTATTAAACTTGCAGATAATGTTGTTTGGCGATTTTGTTCTTCTACAGTATAATCACTAACTGTATTTTTTCTTTCAACTGAACCTTTTTTATCTATTGCACCCCCAATAAATAGAAGCGATTCAGCAAGTGAAGTTTTTCCACTACCTAAATGACCTAGTAAAGCCACATTTCTAATTGCTTTTCCGTGATATTCCTTCATATATATTCCTCCTTTAGCAAACGATTACATCACATAAATTTATTATACTATAAATCGTACTAATTTGCACGAGTTTTTTTCAAATATGGAATCTTTTTTTCAATTCATCTTTTGTTGCAGTATCTGCAAAGATAATCATACCTAATATGATTGCAACACCAACACCAGCAGCAGCAATACTCGGCCATAAAACAGTTACAACCTTAGTCCAATATAAAATCATTGGCACCCAACTTATTAATACTGCAAGAATTAAATAGTAAATATAATCCGTTAGTTTCATCTTCTTAATTAATAAAATTATTAGTATCGCAATCATTGTAATAATACAAAGAAATGGAACAACATATTCTAAAGCCCAATTTTCACTTTGTGATACCCTTTCAACCCCATATGTAACTAATGATGTTGCAATTAATTGAATTAAGAGTCTTCCAGCAATATTTGTTCTAGACATTATTGTAAGCCTTAATAAAATCCATCCATATAAAACTCCAAGGACAACATAAATCGACCAAAGCACCCCTCTATATGTAAGGAAGTTAATAAGAACTGAAATAAGTATTGCTAGGATCGATATATAGAGTAAAATACGTTGCAACAAATTAATATGCTTTTGCTCATTAACATACTTTGGATATAAACTGATTTGATTTTCATTATCTTGACCCTCTAAAAGTTGCCCACATAGTGGACAAGTTTTTCGAGTCGTATTTAATTTGACTCCGCATTTAATACAATTTTTCATTAGTCCACCTCTAATTCATTATGTTCGATAGTGACATTAATACCTTGGTCACTTAAGAAACGAAAATATTCCTTTTGTAATGATCGATCGACTAATTTAGAACTAAATGTAATTGTCATTTTATCATTTACAGAAATTACCCCTAAATTCAATGGTGAAGAAAATGAAGCTCCATTTGCAAAGATAATTTTATCAATATGTTTTGCCATTTCTTCAGGTAGTCTAACTACACCTAAATTAGAAAATGAAAGTGTATTAACTGAATCTCCTAATAAATAATATCCTAGTTTTAAAATTAGTTCTTTAATAAACATTGGAACAATTCTTACAAAAAGATTTCTTTCCTTCCGAACATTATTTACAAACATTGCATGGAGTTTTTCCTTATCAACCCCATTAGCCATATCTTTTTTTACTACTTCAATAATATCAGCAAGTTCTAGCTCTTTATCAAGTTTTAATGAAGTACGGACATATAAGGAAAAGTTCCTTAAAGTTTTTGAATCAAAAAATCTTCTTAAGTTTACAGGAATGAAGATTGTAAATGGTTTGGACTTTTGCTCAAGCAAATGTCTTGATTTATAAGCACATAAGAAGAGACAAGCAGCTAAATATTCGGTAATTGTTGCGTTATAATTACTTGCTAATTTTTTTATTTCATTAACATCAACAGTACCAGTAATTACACCCACCCAGTTTTCACTATATTGTTGGGACTTAAATTGTAATGCTTTTTCTTCTTTTGGTGGTTTTTTTAACTTTGGATTATAATGAAAATTAAAACTATCTTGTTTTTCTTCAACACTAACTTCTACATCCTTAGTAAGAACACTAATATTTTCTTTAATTGTAACATCTTGTAGTTCTAGATATGTATAGACAATTGATTTTAAAAATTCCAAAGCACCAAAACCATCAGTTAATGAATGAAATGTTTCTAGCGCTATTCTTTTATAGTAATAGGATAGTCTAAATAAATAACCTCTATTATCATCATAGTTTTCAATCATCCTACAAATATATGAACTTTCTTTATGTAACGGAGCATATGCTTTATTTAATTCTAAATAATACCAAAAGATCCCTTTCTTTAATTTCACCTTAAACATCGGAAATCTTTCAATAACAATTTCCAATGCTTTTTGAAGAATTAAAGGGTCTACTTCTTCTTTCATTTCAAAAGATAGACGAAAGATATTTGTACGTCTTTTACTAGAAACTGGTGGGAATATTTTGGCTGCATTATCTAATTTATACCATCTTTGAATTGCCATCTTTATCACCTTTTTATACTATATTAACCAATATTTATTATACCATAAATATTTAAAATAAAAGTGCTTTGTAAGCACTTTAATTATTCAAAATAAATAATATTCCGATAGTTCTTGGCCCGCAATGTGTCGAAATAACACAACTTGCTTTTGTTTCATGAATATTTTCGAATCCACGTTTTTTCAGTTCAGATATTAAATATTTTGCATCATCATCTGCTTTCGAATGTGTTACCATTATTGCATCTCTATCTATATTATCAATATTAGCATCAACTTCTTGCAACATTGTATTTAATGCCCTTTTAAAGCCAATTGGTTTTTTGCTTACAATCATTGCTCCATCCACAACTTTAATTATTGGTTTAATACTTAAAGCTGTACCAAAGAATCTTGCAGTACCACTACATCTTCCACCTTTATGTAAATATTCTAAAGTGTTAATTGCAAAGCGTGTACTAACATTTGGAGTTATTTTATTCATTTCTTCAATTATTTCTTGAACTGTCAAGCCTTGATCACGAAGTTTAGCCATCTTTAATAATTGAAGACCAATGCCTGATGATAAATTTTGCGAATCAACTACATAAACATTATCAAATTCACTAGCAGCACTTAAGGCATTATTATAGTTTACTGAAAACTTACTTCCAATTCCTATATAAATATAATCCTCATCAGGATTAAATTTTTCAAACTTTTCATAAAATTGACCAGGAGATAAAGCAGCTGTTTTTGGTAGCATACCATATTCTTCAACTTTTTGATAAAGTGTATCAGTATCAATATCAATCATATCGCGATAAGAATTCTCACCAAAATTAACATATAGTGGCCACACTGTAATATTATGTTTTTTTAATAGTTCGGGTGATAAATCACTAGTACTATCAGTAATCAAATTAATTTTTCTCATCATACACCTCTTTAATTATTTTATCAAAATCATTACTATATACTATCAAATCATTAACATCATGATATAAAATTTCAAAACAATATAATTCATTATAACTTTTTAACTCTCCCACAAACGATACAAAATCAATATTTCCTGTTCCGATTCTAGCGTGCTCATCTCTTTTTCCATTATTATCACTTACATGAATATGCATCAAATACTTTCTTAATGTATTAATATATTCATTTATGCTATATTCACTTAAATTTGCATGACCAGTATCAAGAATAAATGCAAGGTTATGTTGATTTACGCTTGTAATAATATCTAAAATTTCCTTAGGACTATATCCTATTTCCTTAATTCCTGGCATATTTTCAATCATTAAAGTGCCAGAAGTATATTGACATAAATCTTTTAGGATATTTTTAATATGTAATAATTCTTCTTCTCTATTATCATTATGATTGTATCCTAAATGAAGAGTAAACTTTTTAATATTAAACTCTTTACTATAATCAATTGCATTTTTAATTCTTTTTATTGAAGCTTCATATTTTAAAGGATTACACAAATCATTTTTCGGACCATAAGGTAAATGCATTACTACTTCTGGATTATATTTTAATAGCTCTTTAATTCCTTTAGTATAATTTATAAACCCCTCATCGCCAGTGTCATAAGGATAAAAGATTTCAATTCCTTGAAATATATTTTTCTCAAGTAAAATCTTATAAGAATTAATTTCATTACGAGTTCGAAACTGATTAATTGTAAAGCATTTTTTTACCATAACAAATTAACGTTTACTTCTAAGCAAACCTCTCCTTGATTAAATATTTTCTAAAATAAAAAAATACTTTGGTTTGTATTTTTGTTTTACATAATCCATTATAGCATAAAATTTCTTATATATCTAACTATTTTTTATTAGCAAGATATTTTTTTATGCTTTTTTTAAGTTAAAAATTAATTTCTTCCATCTTGAGATCTTTATAAAAAAGTTTTTCATGAGATACTAATATTACAGTTCCAGGATAATTTACTAGGGCATTAAGCAAAGATCTTTTTGCAACTTTATCTAAGTGATTTGTTGGTTCGTCTAAAATTAATAAATTTGACTTCTCTAAACTTAGCTTAGCAAACCTAACCTTAGCAACTTCTCCACCACTTAATAGGTTCATGTTTTTTGTTGCGAGTTCACCAACTATTCCGTATCTAGCAAGAATATTTCGTATTTCCCCATCAGTGAGTAATGGATAATCATTTCGGAAAAACTGAATAGCTGATACTTCTTGTAGATCTATTTCTTGCTCATAATATGAAATATCGTTATACTGCGATAGCTCAAAACTACCTTCAAGTGGAGGAAGTGCTCCAAGAATAGTTTTAATAAATGTAGTTTTACCTACTCCATTTTTACCAACAATTATATACTTCTTCCCGAATTCAAGTTTAATATTAATATTATCTAAAATGATATGGTCATAACCAATTGCAAGATCTTTTGTAATTAAAGGTTTTGTTTGAAATGATTTTGTAAATTTAAAATCAAAATATACTTTTCTCTCAACTTGAGGTTTATCTAATCTTACTAATTTATTTAAAACTTTTTGACGACTTTGCGCGCGTTTGGTTGTTGAGGAGCGGGCAATATTTTTCTTAATAAACTCTTCCGTCTTTTTTATATATTTTTGTTGCTTCTCATATGCTTTTTGATAAGTATCAAGTTGTAATCCTTTTTGCTTGAGATATGCATCATAATTACCCTTATATTTTGTTATTTCTTTATTTTCTAAAGATAAAATTGTATTAGTTACTTGGTTTAAAAAATTGTGGTCATGACTAATAATAATAAATGCTTTTTGATATTCATTTAAAAACTTAGCAAGCCAAGCAATATGACTAGCATCCAAAAAGTTTGTTGGTTCATCGAGCAACAGTACATCTTTTTCTTCTAAAAGCATTTTTCCTAAAAATACTTTTATCCTTTGACCACCACTTAATTCTGCTAGAGTTCTTTTATCGTTTACATCAATTCCAAGCCCATTAATGACATTACCAATCTTGGATTTAATCATATAAAAATCATTTTCTTCTAAATAATTTTGTAAATTATATGCTTTGTTCAATATTTTATCATAATCTTTTTCTTCAGCACTTGCTAAGCTATCATATAATGAATTCATTTGATCTTCTTTTTCAAATAAATCTTCATACACAGTATATAAATAACTCCTAATAGTAATGTCATTTTGAACTTTAAGATATTGATCTAAATAACTAAATGTTATTTTCTTATCCCAAATTATTTCTCCACTATCAGGAATGAGGCGATGAGCAATTAAATTCATAAGTGTTGATTTGCCAGTACCATTTGCACCAACAAGCCCAACATGCTCATCGTGATTTATTTTAAAAGTTACATTATTAAATAATTCTTTTTCACCATAACTAAATCGTAAATCTTTTACTTCAAGCATTTCATACTCCTAGTTTTTATACTTTTTCTATTATAACATATCCCCCTTTACAATTCAATAAAAGAAAATAGGAGCTATTCCTATTTTCTACGCTTTTTCCTAACGCCACTTGTATATTTAATTAATAATATTGCACTTGCTAAAGAAAGAATTATTGAAAGAATAATTGACACTAAAAATCCATATTCTGATTTAATTGGAAGATTAAAATTCATTCCAAAGAAACTTGCAATTAAAGTAGGAATAGTTAGGACAATAGTTACTACGGTTAAAGTTTTCATAATTGAATTGACATTATTAGAAATAACTGAAGCAAAAGCATCCATCGTTCCATTTAATATCTCGCGATGGATATTAGCCATTTCCATTGCTTGTTTATTTTCAATAATTGCATCTTCAATTAAATCAATATCTTCTTCATATTTTCGAAACTCATTCATTCTTCTAATTTTTTCTAGTACTAAATTATCTGCATTTATACCAGTAGAAAGATATACTAAAGACTTCCCTAAGCTCATAAGTTCAAATAATTCTTTGTTTTTTAGTGATTGATGTAATCTTTTTTGAACTGAATCGCTATCACGATCAAGTTGTTTTAAAACAGAAACAAAACTTGCAGCATTACGATAAAGGATTTGGATTACTAATTTTATATGTTTGTTTGTTTCAAAATTTTTCATCCATCGGTTATTAAAACTTTGCTCAATTGGTGTTGTCTTTAAACTTATAGTAACAAAATAATCATTATTGAATATTATCCCAAAAGGTGTTGTATAGTATTTATGAATAGCAGTATTTTCTTCATCAACTTCTACAATCGGTGTATCTACAACAACAAGAGTAAAATCTTCATCAACATCGATATGTGCTGATTCTTCTTCATCAAGTGGTGCCCTAATGTTTTTTTCATTAATACTTGTTATTTCCGAAATTCTTTTTATCTCTTCATCAGTAGGATTAGTCATATGAATCCAAGATTTCCTAACGATTTTATCATAAATATTTTCGCTCGTTTCATTTGTATATACTGATAGCTCTAAATTGTTGTTTGTATAAAAAACAGAAATCATATAATCACTCACTTTCTAATTTTATTATATCATTAACATTTTTAAACACAAATAATAAAGCAAATTTTTTATAATTAATTTTAACTATGATATAATGTAATTAACTGGAATGCAATTTCAAAATAAGGTTAGAATAATAAAATGAAAGGAGTTAATATATGGATAAAGTTAAACTAGCTGTTATCTTTTATAGTATGGGAGGAACTAACTTCCAATTGGCTAAATGGGCTGCAGAAGGAGCTCAAGAAGCAAATGCGGAAGTGAAAATTTTTAAAGTTCCTGAGCTTGCACCTATGGAAGTAGTGAATAATAATCCTGTTTGGAAAAATACTTTTGAAACTACAAAAGATATTCCTGTTCCAACAGATGAAGACTTAACATGGGCTGATGCAATAATCGTAAGTGTACCAACTCGATTTGGTAATATGGCCTCACAAATGAAACAATTTCTCGATACTAAAGGAGGATTATGGGCAAGAGGTGGATTAGTAAATAAAGTCTTTAGTGCTATGTCATCAGCACAAAATCCTCATGGTGGCCAAGAAGCAACAATTCTATCCCTTTATACAACAGTTATGCATTGGGGAATGATTATTGTTCCTCCTGGATATACACATGATTCAATTTTCAAAGCAGGTGGAAATCCTTATGGAACAAGTGTATCAGTTGACCAAAATGGTAACATGGTTGAAGATGTACAAGATGCTGTAAAACACCAAGCTAAGAGAGTTGTGGAAGTGGCTAAATGGATTAAAAACGGAAAAAAGTAAACTGAAAATAAAAAGTCCTTCAAAATTTTGAAGGGCTTTTTATAATTTCTTTACTTCACTAGTAAACTTATCCTTTATTTCTAATAATTCTAACCCTAATCTCGTTGGTTCTTTATTATATTTAACACCGAACCTATTATAGTATTCGTCTATATTTTTTATAATTAATTCAAGTTGTGTTTTGAGATTATTTTCTATTATTAATGTTTTTTCTTTAATCTTATAATTTAAATTACTTTCATTTTTCACACAACGCGAAAATAGATTTAATTGTCTCAGGGAAAATTCAATTTTAATCAACCATAATCAACCCCCTATTCGACTATATTCCCATCACGATCTGTAATCCTGCCATCGATAATTAAATATGCTTCATGATTTTGTAACGCCTTAACAAACTCCTTCATACTTGTTATTTTATATTTAAAAGCAACTCCACCAAGACCCACCTTTTGAACATTATGTATATCAGTTCCTGAAGTTCGAATTAATTTTGGATTACTTCTCGCTAACTCCCAAGCTTTATCATTATGATTATATGGTGAATCACTTGATCCATTATTTACTTCAATACCATCAATTAAGTCTAATTTGGGATTTGGTGGATAATGAATATAAGATGCCTCTCGATATGGGTGAGCATGAATTAAGATTCCACCACTTTCATGAACAAGTTTACAATAATCCGAAAATGATATTTGCGTTAACTCTGGATGTTTATAAAGAAAATTAATATCGAGATTGTATGTTAAGTGGTCTTCGCAATAAGGAAAAACAGTATATTCCCATCCAAAGAAGACTTGAAAATTATATTTTTCTGCTTCTCTATATGCATTTTCATAACCACGAATAAAATTTTTAATTTGTTCGTGCCATGTTAAGTCTCGTGAAACTGTGGAATTTGCATTAACAAAATGATCGGTAACAACAAACCCACTATAACCAGCTCTAATATATGCTTGCACCATTTCTGCAGCTGTACTACTAGCACATGCACTTGATTCAGATGTATGTAAGTGGGTCTCATATTTATAGAACATTTTATCCTCCATTGTATAATACGATAGTAGAAAATATTTTATTAGTACGATTATTAAATCTATTATATTGCAAATCAACAATTTTTCAATATCTTTTCGCTTGACAATAACATTGTATCATAAAGTTTAATAATTTTCTAGTTGAGAAAAATAAAAATGGTTCACATAAATGAACCATTTGTTTATCCAAAGAAAACTAATAATGCTCCGGCAGCAATCGCTGATCCGATTACACCAGAAACATTAGGACCCATAGCATGCATTAATAAGAAGTTTGTAGGATCTTCTTTTTGCCCTTCAATTTGTACAACTCTTGCCGCCATTGGTACAGCACTTACTCCTGCAGCACCAATCATCGGATTCACTTTCCCTCCAGTTGCCCAACACATAATCTTTCCACCGATTACACCACTTGCTGTTGCTACTGCAAATGCTACAACTCCTAACCCAATAATAAGTAATGTATCAAGCGTAAGGAATACTTCTCCGACTGCAGTTGCACCAACACTTATTCCTAGTAGAATTGTTACAATGTATAATAATGCATTACTTGCTGTCTCCACAAGTTTAGGTACTACTTTAGATTCTTTAATTAAATTTCCTAACATTAAGCTACCAATAAGTGGGGCACATGATGGAATAATTAGAACAACTAAGATAGTTACGATAATTGGGAATAAAATTTTCTTTAATTGAGAAACATTTTCAAGTTGTTCCATTTTAATTTGGCGTTCTTTTTTTGTAGTTAGTAAACGAATTATTGGTGGCTGAATAACAGGCACTAAAGCCATATAAGAGTAGGCTGCAATACTTATTGCTCCTAATAAATGTGGTGCCAAACGACTTGTTAAGTAAATTGCAGTTGGTCCATCTGCTCCACCAATAATTGCAATTGATGCCGCCTCTAAACCATTAAATTGAGGAATTAAAACTGCTATTAAAAATGTGAAGAAAATACCAAATTGAGCAGCTGCACCTAATAACATACTTTTTGGATTCGCAATTAATGGACCAAAGTCAGTTGTTGCTCCAATACCTAAGAATATTAATGACGGATAAATTCCTAATTTAACTCCTTGATATAAATAATGAATTAACCCACCAACTTCTTTAAGCTGCCATTGATATTCTGTTATTACTCCACCTATTTCTACTTGAACTACCTCAGGACTAATATAATTAAAGATCGCATCAGGGTTATTTGGTAAAGCATCTACAAATACCCCTTCAGCAACATTAAACCATCCATATACCGGTTCAGCAAATAAACCACCTAACGGTAAATTTATTAATAACATACCAAAAGCAATTGGAAGTAATAAATATGGTTCAAACTTCTTTACAATTGCTAAGTAAATTAATACTAAAGCAATCAAAATCATGATTACATTTTGCCAGTTCCCATGCAAATATTCAAATATACCTGTTGATTGCCACAATTCTTTAAGTAATTCAATCATTGCTTTTCACCTATCTCTCTTGATCCTTTATATGTCTAAATAAAGAAACAACTAACATCAATATTGTTAATATTGCAAACGTTAAGAGCATTGAAATGACAGTAATCAATAATGCATCACCAAACTGCTGATAATTAAAGGTCTCACCATTGTAAATTGCTAGAAAGTTCATAAACACCATCCTTATGTATATATTCTATGCAGATTTCATCTAAACAATTTGATTAATATTATATAACAAACAAGTATAAAAGTCAATTAATAAACTATTTTGCTTTAAGAATACTTTTTACAAAAAATTTCTTATTTTTTGATATAATAATATAATAAGGAGGATATATGTCGAAACTTTATTCAAGTATTAAAATAAAGGATACGTTAATTAAAAACCGTATTGTTATGGCACCTATGTGTATGTATTCAGCTAGTGAGGATGGAATAGCAACACAATTTCATTTAACTCACTATTTAACCCGAGCAATCGGTGGAGTTGGCATGGTAATTGTTGAGGCGACTGCTATTGAGCCAAGGGGAAGAATATCAATAAATGACTTAGGTTTATGGGATGATAACCAAATCCCAATGCTGAAAAAAATTGTTGATGAAGTTCATAAGTATAATACTACAATAGGCATTCAATTAAATCATGCCGGACGAAAAGCAAGAACTAATGAAAAAAATATCGCACCATCTATAGTTCAAGAATCCGGATTTGAAGATGTTATTGAAATGGATAAAGATGCAATTATAAACACTATTAAACTTTTTAAAGATGCAGCATTAAGAGCATATAAAGCTGGATTTGACTTTATTGAAATTCATGGTGCTCATGGATATTTAATTAATCAATTTTTATCGCCACTAGCTAACAAACGAACCGATGAATACGGAGGGAACATAAATAATAGAGCAAGATTTTTAATTGAAATTGTTGATGCAATTAAAGAAGTTTTTCCAAAAACATTAGGATTAAGAGTATCTGCGGAAGAATATCACCAAGATGGTAACCATCCCGAAGATCTAGTAAAGATAATAAATTTTGTAAGGGATAAGCTGGATTTTATTGATGTTAGTAGTGGTGGTGTTATTGCAGTTCCAATAAATGCTTATCCAGGGTACCAATTAAATTTTGCTCGCATAATAAAAGACAATACTTTACTTCCAACAATCGGCGGAGGATTAATAACTACACCACAAATGGCTGAAAATGCGATTAATAATGAAGATGTAGACCTAGTATTTTTTGGTAGAGAATTGTTAAGAAACCCATACTTTGCTCTTAATGCAGCTAAAGAGTTAAATACTGATATAGAATGGCCTACCCCTTATAAACGTGGGAAAATATAAAAAAAGCCTAGACCAAACAAACATTAAAAGTTGTTTAGTCTAGTTTTTTTAATAATCAAATTCATGATTTTCAACTTTAATTTTTTCTTTAGTTGTTTCACTTTTGTATTTCTTTCTTATTCAATTAAGTTTAATACATTATAACTTTAACTTTTTAAAAAATTTATCATCTTATGATTATTTGGATGGACAAAGTTATATACAGTATCACCACTAATAAAAATCATAATATAAGTTGCAAGTATTTGTTGATAATGATATAATTTTAGTAGCGGAAATAATTAATTAATAAAAACATTTTAAATTAAGAGGGGAGATATTTCTTTATGTTAAAGAAGATATTATCTGTAAAAGTATTATTGTGGCTTGTATTTTTATGTTTAGTATTTATTGTAATAGGTACATTGGTAGATTCTTTTTGGGTAGGTTTAGTTGGAGCAATATTTGGCATTTTATATTGTATTTTAAGTCTTTTAAGGTGGATAGTTTATAAAAAATAAAAAAATAAGACTAAAAGTTAAATTAATAACTTCTAGTCTTTTTTTATTTATCTTCTAGGTCTAATAATCTTTTTAGGTTGAGTTTCATCTTGTTGCATTGATGTAGTACTATAACCAGCAAGTTCAAAGAGTTTATTTTTAGCAAGTTTTGATAAAGGTAAACTATTTATATACTTAAAGACTTTTAGTTTTTTAGAGTTAGGAATAGGATTCCCTTCACTGTCTAAGTCTGCTGTAAAGGAGTTAATAGTTAGTAAGTAAGTAGATAAGTTTTTGCTATTATTTCCTAGTAATTGATATAATTCATAGTATTTACCTTTTCTTAAATAATCTCTTGAGAAGTTATAAACTTTAGTAATTGCTTCTTCTTTTTGTTCGGTAGTTAAGTTTTTATAAAAGTCTGATGCAAACAAACTTTCTAATTGAGAACAATTAAACTTACCAAAGTCTATTTTATATTGAGTATATTCATCAGGAGTCATGTCATATCTTTCGCCATCAACTGTATAGTATGAGTTAGGAATGTATGGAATAATGTCTTTATTATCTGTTTGAGT
>DUOT01000133.1 GCA_012838705.1 Acholeplasmataceae bacterium | reverse complement strand
ATTATTAAAACTCATATTAATACAATATCTAAATTTAATATGATTTCTAATGCTTTAGAATTGTTTTTTGGAAAACATGTATTTGAAATTTGTAAAGATAAAGAAGTTTATTTAATTTATTCTGGTGGCGATGATATTACATTTATATCTCAAGAAAATAAAGCTCAAGAAATAATAGATGAAATAGTCAAAAGTTTAGATAAATATACAAATAGTGCAATTCAAATTAATTATCAAATTGAGGTATTTAATAAGGAAAATATTAATAAAGTATATTGTAAGGCAAAAGAAAAATTAAAGGAGGTGAGTAATAATGAATGATATTAGTGATTTAATGAATAAAGCATTGAAAGAAGGATTTATCATAGCAGATGAACTTACAAAACACTATGATAAAGATAGTGAAGAATATAAAAAAATAATAAAAAAATTAAAAGAAGAAGACGTGAATATTATTACTCACGAACAATTAGAAGATGATGATTCTGATAAAAAAATAGGATATATTGATAATATCCTAACGGCATATATCCAAGATATAAAAAGTTATCCACTACTATCATTAGAAGAAGAAATTGACCTAGCAACAAAAATGTGGGAAGGGAAAAAAGCAAAAAAGGCCCTTCAAAATCCAGATTTATCACCAGAAGAAAAAGAAAGACTTAATAATATTCTTAATGAAGGTGAAGGTGCTAAGGAATATTTTATAAATTGTAACTTACGTTTAGTCGTATGGTGGGCTTCTAAATATCGAAATCGTGGGCTTGCTCTAGAAGATATTATCCAAGAAGGTAATATGGGATTAATTAGAGCAGTAGAAAAATATAATCCAGAAAAGAAAGTAAGATTTAGTACATATGCAAGTAGTTGGATTAGAAAATATATTTTAAGAGGTATTCAAAATCAAGCTCGAACTGTGCGTCTTCCGATTCATGTTTCTAGTCTTGTAAGTAAGCTTAAAAATGCACAAAGAGAGCTTGCACTAAAACTTGATCGGGAACCAACTGTAGAAGAAATAGCAGAGGAAATGGATTTAAGTGTTGGTAAGGTGATTGAGTATCAAAGTTATATTTCTGATACAGTATCACTTGACACGACAATTGGAAATGAAGAAGGGTTGACATTAGGAGATTTAATTAGTAATCCAAATATTAATAATCCTTTTGAAGAAGTAGCGAATGAAGAATATCATCGTGAATTAAAAAGAATTTTAGCTGAACTTAATCCACGTGAATATCAAGTTATTACATTACGTTTTGGATTGCTTGACGGTACTACTCATACTTTAGAGGAGATTGGCAAAATTATTGGTCTAACTAGAGAAAGAGTACGTCAAATAGAAAGTAAAGCTTTAAGAAAGCTTCGTCATCCTACTCGAAGTGCAAAAATTAAACAATTTTTAAGAATGTAAAGTTCTTTTTTCCAAAGAGAACTTTTTTTACTTTTTTTATGAAAAATTTATCTTTTATGTTATAATAATAATATATATGATTAATCAAAAATACAAAAGAAAGGAAAGAGTCTTAACTCTGTTTGATGGAAATGATTATTTTTAAGCGAAAGAGAACATTAACAAAAAATAATCAACAAGAAACTAAAGAACTTGAAATGT
>DUOT01000132.1 GCA_012838705.1 Acholeplasmataceae bacterium | reverse complement strand
GAATTATAATTAGTTATTTTATATAATATTAAATAATGAAGGATACTAAAACAAATTCCATTATTATGATAATAAAATTTATTAATATCAACTTCATCTAATAAAAAGTTAAGATATGGACGGAAATATAGATTAATCTCTTCGATTTCATTTAAATTACGTTCTTTATTATCATCTAATAAATAAAATAATCTTTCTAAAACCGAAAAGATAACAACATATTTTTTTCGATTCATATTTTGTAATGTTTCTTTTAAACTATCTAAACTCCATCCATCAAATAAATACTTAACAACATTATCATCAATATGTCGTCTTTCTTTATAAAACTTTTTCTTCTCACGTTCTAAAATCTTAAAAACAAAAGGCTTAGGTTTACGTTTTCCAAAAAATACATCACCAAGAATATAACCAGTCTTAAACCCATCTTCTACTACTAGCTTAACCGGTTCAGTAATATAGTGATTATATCTCGTTCGCGCTAAAATTTCTACGTCTCCAATAGCGACTCTTACAACATGTTCATCTTGGATTTCAGTAAGATTATATTTAGCAATCACATCATATGAAGTATCAAAATTATATACACATTCAGAAGAAATATTAATAATATAGCGTAATAAGTCTTTTAACTTTACTTCATAAAAATCACTTACTAAATAAAAATTAGCAGGCCTAGGAGTAGAAATATAGACTAAGTCTCCGATATTATAATCTTTACCATAAGCAAAATGTTTGATCTTTAAGCCATTTTTATTTACTTCCACAATCTTAACACGAACGTTATAACAACCACTAAAAAACTTTAATGAACTTTCTTTAAATATTAGTGTTATAATCCTAACCATCTCTAATAAACTAATTATTTTCGCATTCTCATTATAAGTTGATTCAAAATTAGGATTATTTACGATTTTATTTATAAGTATTTGATACTGAATAAATAATTCATAGTCAGATACTTGGTTTTTATATTGCTCTAAGATATCACTTAATAAAACATCTAAAGTATCTAGATTAACTATTGCCTCTTCATTATCCAGAAAGTCAAAAAGATCGTGAAAATTTTCAAATGATTGCTTTTTTATTAAGTTTTTTAAAATATACTTTTCTCTTGACATAATACACCTTATATCAATTGTATCATTTTCGGTATTAACTGTCAAAAAAATTAATTGATATTTTATTTTGGTAAATAATATAATCGGAGGTGTCTATTTGAATAAAGAGCCAAAAAAAATCGATAGCAACGGTAATGAATTTGAATTTGCTGATAATCTTTTTGATGCGAAAGGTAAAGTAGGCGATTATCCGATTACTGGTGGATTAATTACTCGTGAATTAATTAGAAAAGCCGAAGAAATGCTCGCTAATGATAAGAAGCCTAAGTAAGTCTATAGTTTTCAGCTTGTGATGTAAACAGTTTGTAATACAAACTGTTTTTATTTTTTAATAAATTTTGATGAGTATCATAGCCTGATATTTTACCATTTTCAATTACTAATACTTTATCGCAAAAAACTGATGAACTCATTCTATGAGAAATGTAAATTGCAGTTTTCGATAAAACTAAATTATTAAAGTTTTGGTAAATATCTGCTTCGGCTAAAGGATCTAAGGCACTAGTAGGTTCATCAAGAATAACTAAATCAGCATTTTTGTATAAAGCTCTAGCAATAGCAACTTTTTGACCTTGACCACCTGATAGTTCTACTCCATCTTTATCAAAGCTTTTATTAAGTTTTGTATCTAATTTCTTTGGTAGTTCTTTTATTTTTTCTTCAAGTCCTACTTTTTTAATTATTTCTTCAACTTCTTCTTCGTGTGTTTTTTGATTACATGTAATATTATCCTTAATTGAGTATGCAAATAACTTATAATCTTGAAATACAGCAGCTATTTTATTTATGTAACTAGTATAATCATAGTCAAAAATATTAATATTGTTAATTAATATTTTCCCACTTTGAGGCTTATAAAAACGACATAATAATTTAATTAAAGTCGTTTTTCCAGCACCATTTAAACCTACGATTGATATTTTTTCACCTCGATTAAACTTAAAACTAATATTATCTAAGACTAATTTATCACTTTTTGGATAAGCAAAACTTACGTTTCTAAACTCTACACTTTTAATTTCTTCAAGTTTTATACTTGATATAGTCTGTTTTTCTTCAGGTAAGGTCATAAATTCTGTTAGTGGCTCTAAATATCCAAGCATTTGTTTGATTACTAAAATGTTTTCCAACAATGAATTAAAGTTGTTTGTAAAGTTAATTGCAGAATTAACATACATTGTAAAGTCACCAATAGATATTTTCGGACCTAGTTTGTCGAGAAAAACACGCAAACTACAATATAAATATACTAGCCCCGATTGAATAACACTAATAATTCTTTGTAGTCCCGAAGATACTCCTTGCTTCTTAATATATTTCTTAAAGTATGCAAATAGTTCTTCATTATATTTATTCACACGTCCTAAAATTAATGGACTCATATTATATAAACGTAAATCTTTTGCTAAGCGAAAATCAATTGATAATCCAAAATAATAATTATATCTTCGATTAATTGGTATTAAATCGCGATAAAACTTTTGTTGGTATTTTTTAAAATAAGCACCAATCAAAAGAGTTATAAATATTCCAACAAATAAAACAAGTACTAATATATAACTTAATGTAAACATTATTGTAACTAAACCAGCAAGGGTTAGAATATTACTTCCAGTTTTAGATATTGCATTAATAATATTAACTAATGCTCCTTGATTTGTACAAGCAAAAATAGCTCTTTCTTTTAGATCAAGATAATATGGGTCTTCTAAATAACGATATTCTACAGCCATAATTTTTTTACCCATTTCCTCAATAATCTTTCTTTCTACATACACCTTTTGCACATCTAAAAGACGATTATATGTTTTTGTAATAAAATTAAAAGCTAAGTTAAAAGCAACTATTAATATTCCATAAAATAATATATTTTCTTTATCTAATGCAATTAAAGAATCAATTAAATATTTAGGAATAATAACATTTCCAATTACTTGAATACTTGTTAATATAGAACCAAAGATTAATAAAAATATATAAAATGGTGAAATCCGAAACATTATTGAAAAAAGTATTTTAAATCTTTTAAAATTATTCATGTTCTTGCTCCTTTTGATAATACTTCCCTTGCACAACAAACATATTATAATAGTCTTTTTTTGCTTCCATTAATTCATCATGCGTTCCATATTCAAGTAATTTACTATCTCCAAATAAAGCTATCCGATTACAAAAACGTGTACTTGCTAGGCGATGAGAAATAAAAATAGCAGTTTTATCTTCAATTAAAGTATTAAAGTTTTCATATATTTCTTTTTCAGCTAAAGCATCTAAAGCTGCTGTTGGCTCATCGAGAATAATCATTTTTCCACCTTTATATAATGCTCTTGCAATTACTAATTTTTGATTTTCACCGCCACTTAATATTACTCCTTTTTCATCAATGTTTTTAAGCATCATTTGGTCCAAACCATTTTCAAAGCTTTCTACTTTTTCTTTTAGTCCAACTTTTTCAAGAGAGTCCCAAATTCTTCTCTCGTCATTACTTAATCCTAAAGTTATATTTTCTCTAACAGAAAAAGCTAGAATATTTATATCTTGGAATACTGGTGCAAACATTTTTTCGTATTCCTCTTTATCATAATCTAATTGATTTATCCCATTTACAAATATTTCCCCAGAAGTTGGTTTAAAAAGTCTTAATAATAGTTTTACTAAAGTGGTTTTCCCAGCTCCATTTATGCCTACAATTGCAAGCTTTTCACCTTTCTTAATATGTAAATTTAAGTCTTTAATAATCCATTTATCAGTATTAGGATATTTAAAACTTACATTTCGAAATTCAATTTCTAACATGTCATCTTTAGGCATCGGTAAGCCTTTAGTTGGTTCATTATATTCATGTTCCATAAAGAAATAGTAATCATTAATATATTGACCTTCACCAATAATAAAGCTAATATCTCCTCCTACTACTTTAAGTAATGTTGAAAGGGCTATTGCAGCTAGAAGATACATTGAAAAATTAGCTATTGACATTCCACCCATTACATTTGTAATTAAATAATAGTAAAGAGCAGCATCACTTATTAAGACAAATATTAAATCAACAATTCCTAATAAATACTCTTTATTTTTAATTTTTCTAAAAACTGATAAATAGTTTTTTATTTCATAATCATAACTTTTGATTATAGTATCCTGCATATCATAAAGTCTAATATCTTTTCCATAACCAAAATCATGAGTAGTATTAGAATAATATTGGATCTTTCTGCTAGCATTAGCTAATTTTTCTCTACGATTATAACGATATTTTTTGATTGCGGAAGAGATAAGAATACTTACTAGTAGGCTTATAAGTTGCGCTACAAGCACAACATAACTTAACTGAACTATAATGATAATATAAAAAATGCATGTTACGATTTTTGCACCGACAAGAAACATCCTTCGCATTAAGCCTTCAAATCCATTATCAGTACTTGAAGTTGCCCTAAATGAATCCTCATGTTCATCTAAAAACTTTGGATTTTCTGTATAATGATAATCTAGTCTATTGATCTTCGTAAATTGTTCTACTAACAATTTCATCCTAATTATCATTAATCTCGTATAACTAATACTTAATAAATATATTTCAAGAAAACCAAAGATAGAAGCTAACAATACGAATCCTAAAATAATTGTAAGTAAATAATTTAAATCAGCATTAGGATTCTCTATTATTTCAATAACAAATTTCGGAATGTATATAGCAAATACCGGAAAGATACTAGCAAAAATTGTATGTAATATAAAAAGTCCAAAAAGACCTTTATCATATGTTTTTACTTCTCCAAGAACTCTTTTAATCGTTTTAAAAAATGGATATTTTTTCATCCTTATTCCCTTTCTAAAATGTTTTTTTTAATATTGTAATTATTTCTTGAAATGCTTTTTGATTGAGTGAGTAATATATTTTTTTCTTATCGCTTTCTTGTAATTCAATTGAAATCAAATTATCATTTAATAATAAACTTAAATGATGATTTAAAGTTGCACTTGAAAGGTTTAGCTCTTCTGCTAACTCCTGAGCATACCATGTTCTTTCTTTTAATAATTTTAATACTTTAAATCTTGTTTGATCACTTATAGCTTTTAATGCATTTATTAACTTTTGGTCATCCAAAATATATCTTTTTTTTAGAATTGCAAGTTCAAATACTAAATATCCTATATATATATTTTCATCGACTATACTTAATCTGTTATATGGAAATATTAGAATATTAATATTAAATTTATTATTCTTAAAATGCTGTGAACGTAATATTTCATTTAAATTTGTCACTAAATAATCTTTATCCTTAATTTTTTCTTTAAATTTATTAATAT
>DUOT01000131.1 GCA_012838705.1 Acholeplasmataceae bacterium | reverse complement strand
CATATTTAAAATAGCGATTAAATGAACCGGTAATTTTCTTTACATCTTTTAATCTCGCAAACACATATTTTGAAATATCGACTACTGATTTATTGATAATCATAGCAAATCCCAATATAATTATTATAACGCTTACTATTGTAATTCCTATCGTACCAAGTAAATAATAAATTATAAAAAAAATAAATCCCCCAATTATTCCTCCCCCTAAGGTACGATAAGCATCAGGGTTTGATGAAGTAATGAAATTTTTATAATGATTCCAAGTTAAAGATAAATAGGATTGTCCAGTCGTATCATTTATAATTGCTTTATGTAATGAAAAATGCGATAGAATGATTAATCCTAAGGTACATATTAAGTAACCAATATATCTTTGATTCCGAAAATCAAAACGTTGATGAGTAAGAATATTACTTAAACCAAAAAATAAAATAAAAATTACAGTTAACCAATACCAATCCCCAAATGCAACCATAAAAAAGATATTTAGGATTTGTCCAATACGTCCTAATTGTCCAAAAATAATGATTACAAAAATAATTGCAATAAATCCAATTGTTTCATAATAAAAAGGAGTTTCTTTTTTGGTTTCATCTATCTTTAACTTTTTTTCCTTTGACATAATATCACCTTTTCTTTTATTTAAACATAGGCAATATTAAAAAAATGTCAAAGATAATCGGCTAACTATCAAAATTAAATAAATAAAAAGCAATTTCGGGAATTGCTTCAATTTTGTTTTATAAAGTTATCAATTTCTTCTTTTAATACTTTTATTATCTCCTTTTGAGGAATTTTACGAACCACTTTACCTTTTTTAAATAATAATGCTTCGTTGATTCCACCTGCAATACCTATATCTGCTTCACGAGCTTCACCGGGACCATTAACAGCACAACCCATAATTGCTACTTTAATATCTGTATTCTTTAAGGTTTCTAAATATTCTTCAATTTCATTAACGATTTCAAACATTTGATATTGTGTTCTCCCACAAGTAGGACAAGCAATAATTTGTGGTTTTTTATATAAATTAAAATTCGAAAGAATTTCTTTTGCTACTTTTACTTCTTCAATCGGATCAGTTGCAAGTGAAACTCTTAAAGTATCACCAATACCTTCATTTAATAGTAGTCCTAATCCGATAGCAGATTTAATTGTACCAGTAAATGCTGTTCCAGCTTCGGTAATACCAATATGAAGAGGATAATCAAATGTGTGCGCTGCTAAACGATATGCTTTTAATGTTGTATCAATATCTGATGCTTTTAGCGACAATACAATATCATAAAAGTCTAATTCTTCTAACATTTCTATATGTTTTTTGGCACTTGCGACTAAACCTTTTGGCGTTCTTCCATAGTCATTATATATTTCTCGTTCTAGTGATCCTAAATTCACACCAATACGAATTGGAACATTAAATTCTTTACATTTCTCAACAACTTTTTGAACTCGATCCTTGCCACCAATATTACCCGGATTAATTCTCAATTTATCAACACCAGATTCAATTGCACTTAATGCAAGACGATAATCAAAATGGATATCAGCAACTATAGGTATTGATATATGTTTTTTTATTTCTTTAATTGCAAAGGCATCATCTTGATTTAATACTGCAACTCTTATTATTTCACAACCATAATCTTCTAACCTTTTTATTTGGGATACAGTTGCAGCAACATCTTTTGTTCTGGTATTAGTCATACTTTGAATTGCTACAGGATTAGATCCACCAATAGCTAGATTTCCAATCCTAACAACTCTACTATGTCTTCTTGACATTTGTAACCTACTTTCTTTTCTTAGTTTTGTTACGTTTGCGTTGCGGAGATCTAATTCTTTGTTCTCTTAAAATATTATAAATTGTACTTCGAGATTGTGTGAAACCTCGTTTATGCATCTCCTCCGCAAATTTTGAAAAATTTACACCTTTAAATTCTGCTCGATATATACGAGCTAATTCTTTTCGAATTGAAATATCATATGTATTTATTGGTTTATTAAATCTATTTTTATGAATGATTCCCAAATCACCTTCATTATATACTTGCCTTTTTAGATTTCTTACTTGTCTTGTAGTAACTTTTAATAATCTTGCCGCTCTAGGGCCATTAATTTCACCATTAATTAATCTTTTTATTGTTCTTAATTTTCGTCTTTCTTCTTTTGTAAGCTTAGGACGCTTAACAACTTCTTCAATTACAAAATCTTTTTCCATATTTGTCGTATTAAAAATACTTGCCTCCCTTATTTATATAATTAATAAATAATAATTTCCTTTATATATTAACATAAAACGACAAAAAATACAAGTTAAAAAACCAATTAAAAAATTGGTTTTCGCATTTTACATATTAAATTATAATTTTTTCTTAGTATTAATTTTTCTCTTTCCTTGATTTTCATTGT
>DUOT01000130.1 GCA_012838705.1 Acholeplasmataceae bacterium | reverse complement strand
TTCTCAACCCTTGACATCAATGTCACGCACTCCACGTGAGAAGTTTGTGGGAACATATCTACTGGAGTTACATATTCTACTCTATATTCTTTTTTCAAATGATTTAAGTTCTTAGCAAGTGTAGAAGTATTACATGAAACATATACAATTTTTTTAATATTACTTCCCTTTAAATAATTAATTAAATTTAAATCTAATCCTTTTCTCGGTGGATCAACTATTAATACATCCGGTACAAATCCTTTATCTTTAAACTGATGTAAGTATGGTAATATATTTCCAGCATAAAATTTCGCATTCTTAATATTATTTAACTTAGCAAATCTATTTGCATCCTCAATTCCTGCTTTGTTATTGTCTATACCACGTACTTCCTCGCAATCCTTTGCAAGATACATTGCAATACTTCCGATCCCGCAATAGCAATCTAATACTTTTTCTTTTCCAGTTAAATTAGCTGCTTTATTAATTTCTTCATATAAAGTTAATGATTGTTTAGTATTTAATTGAAAGAAAGCTTGAGGTGATATTTCAAACTTTAAATCACCTAATCTTCCTTCAATCATCTCTTTCCCAGCAACATTAATAACAGTATCACCAAATATATCAACACTACGTTGATCAGCATTGATAGAATAGTTTGCGGAAGTAACATCTAATTTCTTTAAGATATTTATTAGTTTCTTGTCAAAACGAGATAAAATAAATGTTACTTGTACTTCATTTGTTTCTTCAAATCCTCTAATTACTAAATATCGAAGACTTCCAGTTTTTGTTCTTGGGTTATATATATCAACATTTGATTTAGTTAGAATATCTAATATATTTGTTCTAACATTACTAATTAAATTATTTTCCACAAGGCTATCTTCTATATATACTAAATGATTACTTTTCTTAGCATACATCCCAACTACAACTTTATCACCATCATGACGCACTGGTAAACTTGATTTGTTTCGATAACGCCATGGATTATCCATACCAATCATTTCATGGAATGTAATTCTAGATATATCTCCATCATAATATCTTTCAAATGATTCTATTAATATGTTTCGCTTTTCGTGTAGTTGATAAGGGTAGGATAAATGTTGAAGTTGACAACCACCACATTTGTGATAATACTTACATGGTGCTTCAATTCTATGAGGTGATTTTGTTTTAAATTTAACAATCTCACCTTCTGCATATTTATCTAACACTTTTGTGATTTTTACTTCAACTACTTCTCCTGGCAATCCATTTTCCACAAACACAGCTTTCCTTTTATAGAATCCAATTCCTTCACCATTAATTCCAATCCTTTTGATTGTTAATAGTATTTTATCATTTACTTTTAAAAACATATTTATCTTTCCTTTTTTCTTATATTATATCGCACTTTTTTAAATTTAAGCAGAAAAAACACCAAAAGGTGTTTTTAATGATAAATGCTAATAAGTCTATTATTAATTTTGTAAATCATCATTTTCATTAAACATTTAAAATCACACTTGATTTCGAACTCTATTAATTTTATATTATGACTACCTTTACCATCATTTAAGTCATAAGTATAATTTATGTAAATATTATCAAAATTACCATCAAAATTATAAAAATTAGCCTTTCCATCAATAACACCAGCAAACTTATTATTTATATAAATCATATTAGACATTATTGCTTTATCTGGGTCAAATATATCTACTTCTACAACCAACCTATTATTAGCGTATGACAAATAAACACCATTAATAATAGGCTCTTCTTTTGCTGTTGTTACAGTGTCAGCAACAATTAATGATTTATATTCCTCATCTATCTTTTGATAGAAAGTATATGTATATTCTTGATTGCTATTTAAATTAGTAAAAGTAGCTTTACCATCAACTACTTCTTTTATTTCATTTCCAATGCCAACATAAAGTTTATCAAAATCATAACCATTTTTCGATATCACTTCAGCACTAATTTCAACTGAATCTTTAGAAATATTAGTTACTTGATAGGAAATATGCGGAACCTTAACAGCCACAACAATTCCGTTGGCATCGCTTCTTTGATAACCACCTGATGGCGAATTAACAACCTCATGCTTTCCATTTTTAAAAATGACCATTGTAGAAGAACCACCACCATCAAGATTATAACCTTCAACAGCACCATAATGAGTCATTATTGTCGCCATTTCAATTGATTGAACACCATACATTCCTTTTGATTCTTGACGACCATCGACTACAGTCATTACGATCGTTCCGTCTTCTTTCATTCCTATCAAAGTACGTGGATGTATATTATTATCTTTACCAGTAAACTTACCATCGTATAAAAATATTTCTCTAACACCAAGGGCATCATTTACACCACTAAACTCTCCCCTTGTTTGATATTGAACTCTAATTTTTGTACCTAAAGATAAATAGTTTCCTACTTCTTCATTATTACATACAAGTGCAAATTGACCAACCTTAAGTTTTTCACTTCCAACTTTTGATATTTTACCTAAGCCATAAAAATCACTCTCAGAATGAGGTAAAGCATATTCTGCATTTTCTACAATATACCCATCGGTAACACTTTGAGAAATAAGTTCTTGATTATCATTATAAATAGCAAAAAATACTGCTATTTCTCCTTCTTCAGGATTTTCATTAATTTTATTTATTTCAAATTGCTTAATAATTTTTTCATCTTGATAAATATCTAAAAACATATTTTCAGACCGTTCAAACGGAACGTTTCCTACTAATGGATGATTTGAACCATCATTTTTGAATCCAATAATATTTGCTGCAGGTTTATGTGAAGACTTATATAAATTCCCATGTGCAATATGTACCCCTTCAGGAACACAAGCAAAGTTTTCCTCTTTATCAATATCAAAAAAGTCCCCATTAATAGCCGCAACAACTTTATATCCAGGATTATTTTTCTCATAATCTGATACGATTTTAGTAAGTGGAGATAAGTTCCACTTTGAAGGTGAGATATCTGCCCAAGGAATAATCTTAATATTATCTGAACTAGGAATTTCTAATACATTGACTTGTTGAGGGCGATAATTTGAATTTTCGGTAACACTAGAAAAAGCAATATCTTTATAATGCTTAATACCATAAGGAAGGTTGTTTTCCGCTATTCTTTCAGAAACATAATATCTTCCACCAGCAAAATATGTTACATCACTAGAAAATACATTAATACTAAAAACAAGTAACAAAACAAATAAAATACTAATTGAAAAGCGTCTTAAAGTTTTAATCATTGTCCCCCCACCTATTACTTTTTAATTATACAAAATAATGTATTTAAAAGCAAGAAAAAAGGATATTTATCAAATTAGCTAAAAATTAATAAACTCTTAAAGTAGATTAATGAATAATTATATTTTAATTCACTGTCTACTTTAA
>DUOT01000129.1 GCA_012838705.1 Acholeplasmataceae bacterium | reverse complement strand
TACAATAAACACAAGACTTTCATCTAAATAATACCCTTCTTTAACAGAAACCTCAATAATTAAGTTTTCTTCATCTTCATTTAAACTCACTTCAACACTATCCATAGAAGTTGTAATAGTATTGTTTTCAAAATCTATTTCAATTTTTACTTCAGTTATTTTTTTTCCTCAACAATCCTTACAACTTTCTTTGCAAAATCATTATTGCTTTCTTTTGCTAAACTATATAAATTAAATACTTCAAATGATTCTGAATATAAATACTTTTCTTCTTCGCCATCTAGATATTTAACATAAGCTCTTAATGAATAATCAGTTTGATAATTTTCTTCATCGATTTGTAGAAAAAAACTTAAATTCTCACTTTCTAAAAAACTATCCTTTTTATCAAAAGTTAAATCTTCAATTTCATTAACTTTTTCTTTAACTATTACAACACCATAACTAATAATATCATTCTCTGAAATTTCTAGTTTGTGTACTTTAATTTGAAATGTTACACCTTCTTCTTGTGATAAAGATAAATTAGTTATTTCAAATCCTTTTTTTTCTGAAAACAGTTGACATCCTGCTAGTACAAACAGTAATGCGAATATTAGTAGAATACTTTTCCTCATATTAGTCCCCCTTACTAGTATTTGTTCTTTTAACATTATACCAAATTTTATATAGTTATTAAAGGAATATCCGGAATTGCTAATTACTTACAAAAAGATAGCTAACAAAGGCTATCTTTTCTTTATATAGATTTTATTTTCTTAAGCCTGTTTTCATTGCTGCAAGCAGGTCACCGGTTAAGTCAGAACCATTTTCCCAATACATTATACCACCTAATCCATTATCTAATACATATTCACATTTAGCAAGTATAGATCTTGGATTATCATATGAGATAAATACAGTTCCATCATTTTTTAATATATAAGGTACCCCAGCTCTTTCGTCATAATATTCTGTATAATCACTATTATCTAAATAATCTCTTTTGATTACTGAATAGCCTGGAGAATCTGATTTAATCCATTTTCCACCTGTATATTTTTGCATCATTCCATAGAACGCTACACCAACAATTATCTTATGATTAGGAATTCCGTAAGTATGATAAATATCAATACTTTCCTCAATCGAACAACTTGTAAGCGTGCTGCCAACACCATATTTAGTATTATGTCTTGTTGGTGCTTTATAAAGTGCGTTTTGATAATATCCTGGTGTTGTTGCCATACCATAAGTCATCATATTTATATAATCAATATAATGATGGGAATTTGATAAATCGTATCTTGGTGGTTGCCACATACCTCCACCAATAGCAGATGTAACAAGATGATTTGGATTATTTGCTTTTACTTTTTCATATACGACTTTCATTAATGCGGTGAAACGTTTTGCTTCTGATGATGTTGGTGTTTCCCAGTCAATATCAACACCATCAAATCCATATTCATTAATAACATTTACAATATTGTTAGCAAATGCTTCTACTGTTGCTGGATTAGCAGCAATCTTTGACCATTTAGTATCTGGATTTGGTGCAATCGACATAATTACCCAATTACCATATTCTCGCGCTTTTGGAATTATAAAACTTTTTACACTAGCTAGGAAAGTCGTTCCATTTAAATTACCATATTCATCAGCAGCAATAAAAGCACAATTAATAATATCTAAAGTATCAAATAATTCATCGGTAACTTTATGATAATTTGTATAAATATAACTAGATGCTATTCCACTTTTTAGTTCTTTATATCCTTCCGCAAACACTTCAAATACCATTTCAGTATCTACTTCACCTTCTGATTTTAACGTAGCAGTAAGTGTAATAATAGTATCTTGATATGGCTTTTTATATTTACCAGTTGCGGATAAAATATCTTCATGACTACTACTCCAATTAATAGTATATTTTCCAAATGTAATTGGAAGATTAATATCACTACTTAGTTCATCAGGTAATATTAAGTTGATTAATTCACTAAAATCATCTTGTGAGAAAGATTTCCAAACAGCTGTATAAGTAATGTGAAATATTTTATCTTTTAATTGATATTTCGGGAAAGTTTTGTATAGATTTTCGCCATCACTCCACCCAATAAAATTATATTCATGAAGGTATGGAATAGGTAATACTTCTTCTTCAAGTAATACCTTTTGATATAATCCATAAACATCTTTTTCTTTATAAAATTTTACTGTTAGGCTTGTTGTGAAGTTATTTGGATCATTATCAAATATTAAGTATAAATTATCATCATCATTACTAATATAATTTTTAATAACATTTAATGCTTCTTGATCGAGACAATTATCATGTATCGCTAACACATAATCATAACTAGGTAAATCTAGATTAGTAATATGACTAGTGGCATTATCAAATGCTACTACTTTATATACATTAGTATTATCATAACCTTTAATAAATACTTTATAAAAGAATTTATGAGCTATTGCTTTATTATCAAGGATTGTAAATTTATCTCCAGTTATATCATTTTTAGATGTTATTAATAATGTTGAATCTGGAGTCATCATATTTAATGTATCTTTTGTCCACATTCCGCCATTTAAATCAAATGTTGCAAATACTGGTATATAATCATCTGGATTTGGTTTTGGGAATGTATAATTAATAACATTACTATCAAAAGTATATTTATTTTGATCTATTGTTATATAATTTACAACAAACTTTAGGTTACTACTAAAGTAGTATCCTTTTTTTGCATTAATCTTTATTTTTAAGTTTTCGCCTTCTTTGCTTAAACTTGCTTCAACAGAGTCTAAAGATGTTGAAATAGTATCATTATCAAAATCAATATTTACACTTACTTCTTCTATTTTTTCCTTTTCAACAGCTAATACTATTTCTTTAGCAAAATCACTTTTTCCCTTTTTAGCAAGTTCATAAAGATTAAAAGTTACAAAAGAATCAGAATAATAATAAGCGTCCCCTATGCCATCAAAGTATTTAATATATGCTCTTAATGAATAATCGGTTTGATAATTTTCTTCATCAACCTTAAATGAAAATTCTAAACCTTCATTTTCAAGATAGCTATCTTTTGTTTCAAAAGTTATTTTATCAATATTATTAATTTTTTCATTTATAATAACTACACCATAACTAATAATATCTTCTTCAAATATATCTAATGTGTGTACTTTAATTTGAAAACTAACCCCTTCATCTTCCTGTGATAAAGATAATTTAGTAATTTCAAATCCTTCTTTTTTTGAAAACAATTGGCATCCTGCAAGTACAAATAGAAATGCAATTATTATAATTATACTTTTCCTCATATTAGTCCCCTTCTCAAATATTCTATTGTCATTACATTATACCAAATTATAATTAATAATAAAATAAAAATAAGGATTTGCTAGATATTAACAAAAAATAGCCCACAAATAATTGGCAAAAAATCATAGATTGTAGAAGTCATATATTATATAATACTAACATAGTAGCGATAAAGATTGATATTAAATATTTAC
>DUOT01000128.1 GCA_012838705.1 Acholeplasmataceae bacterium | reverse complement strand
ATTATAAATATCTCAATTTTTGGACATGTTCTTAGTATTGCAATAAATGAAAAAGTCCATACTTTTAAAATGGATTTTAATAATAGCTTTATATATTTTTTTATTTTTATCTGTTTATATTTTCAAAAGAAAGATTGAAATAAATATTAAAAAAAGACGGATTAATTCCGTCATTTTAATTTCATTTAATTATTATCTCTTAATAAATTTCTTTCTTCTTTAAGATAATCACGATATAGTTTTCCTTGGTTTTCAAATTCATTTTTTACCGCTTCTAATTCTTCTTGTAATTCATAAATTATATTGTTGATTTCTTTTTCTAATTGATTAGTAAAATATTTTTCAAACTCATCAAAGTCGACGCCAATATTTCTAAACTCTATAACATATTTATGGCGAATATCTCGATAAGCAAAAAACATTTTGAATTTTTGAAATGAGTTGTTTTTACGATGTTGATTTTTATGTTCTTTATATAAATCTTTTAGAGTACTTCTAATATTTTTTATACTTTCAATAAATTCTTTTTTATCCCTGCCATGAGCTTTTTTAAATTTATTTAATAATTCTTCTAATTGAGTTTCTAATTCAGTAATTATTTCATCGATTTCTTTATCTTGGTTTGTGTTTTCAATTTCTTCATGATTATCATTGAGAAGATTATTTATTTCATTTAGATAATTCAAATATATAGTTTTTACTTCAATTGTATCAAAAAGATTAATTAACTCTTCATCAGAAAGGTTGCTTAGAGTATCGTATATTAACTCTGTAACTTTTTGATAATATTTTACTTTTAATTCATCTTTTAGATTAAAAAACTGTTCTTTTAATTCCTCTCGATAAAACTCTTTTACTTCTTTACGTGCATTATGAAGAATATTATTTAAATCCCTAACAGGCATTTGTACAGCTTCTTCAAGTGAAAGATTTCCAAATGTGCTAGCATATGTTGCAAGTTTTAGTTTTCCAACTGAAACTCCTAGCGCTTCTGCTTGAGAAATTAATTCTTCATTATTTTCAAATTGAGATTTAATAACTTCAATTTTCATTTTTCTTTCATTAATAACCTTCTCAATTTCACTTTCGATTACATTTTCAACCGCTTCTACATTTGAATCTGTAGCTACTGTAACTAATATTGCATTATCTAATTCTTCTTCAATATATCCCATCTCTAAAGCTAAAGTAAGAATTTGATTTACAGTTTCTTCAAGATTCAAATCTTTAAAATTAGTATCAAGTAATAAAATCTCAGCATCATCATTAAGTGGATTCACATCTACTATCAATCCATTTTCATCAGTAATAATTTCAATTGAAGGATTAATATCAATTACAATATAAGATTCTTTAATTGAACTTTCCTCTCCCTCAAAGTTACATCCGTATGTGACAACTAAAAACAAAGACATTAATAATAGTAAAAATATTTTCTTCATTTTCATCCTCCACTTATATAACAATTAACTATGCATTTTTGTTAGTAAATTTTTAATTTTTAATTATTATTTATATACTCATTGTAGAGCTTTTCAAAACTTATAACAAATTCACTTTCTAAGAATTCTTCTTCCACTTCATTTCTTTCAATAAAACTTTGATATTCTATATAAAGATTATCAATTTGTTTTTTCAGATTTTTATTATTTGGGTTCTTATTTGCAACTGTAATTTTAGTGATGATTTTATTAATTAGTTTATATGCTCTTTTTTCATTTCCTTTTAACTGTTTATTTAGAGTATTAAAGTTATCATCGAAAGTAAATGTTTGAGTAAATTCATTTTGTTTGATATTATTTCTTTCATATAACTTAAATGCTTTTATTTGTTCATGATATTTGTCATTTATTACTTCTTCTTGAAACAAAATATTATTATTAAATTCTGTCTTGATTTGATCTAATATAATTAATGCATTATTTTTAGTAATATTTTCTTCTACATTTATATTTGTTTCACTGAGCAAAATATTAATTCT
>DUOT01000127.1 GCA_012838705.1 Acholeplasmataceae bacterium | reverse complement strand
ATGGAAAATTATTTGCCAAAAACTATGGATTTTTATTTGCCTAAATCTATGGATTTTAGTTTACCATTTACAGCATTTTGGCATTCTAAATTGTATAAGTCAAGTTGTCCATCCTCTTTATCAAGCTTAAGAGGTGGATAATTCTCATAAAGTAGAAACTTTGTTTGATGGTCAAAGCGTTGATACATTATCTGTTCTTGATGTTTTAATCCATCAACGCACCAACCTCTATTTTCTAATAAAGGTATATATTTCTGTAAAAGTCTTAAAGCTGGCTCACCTGTGGTCATATAAGAAAGACACGAGGTCTTTTCTAGACGTTTCTTTAATTCAATAGGGTCTTTAGTATAATAGCCCATCCTTAAATATTTTTCCATTATCATAGCTGACCTTTTTATTTTCGCCCCATTTATTTTTGCTGTTCTATTTACTCTAAAATACTTAAATACGGGATATGTAAGAATTAAAATATTGTTTTTGTTTCCTACCTTCTTTATTTTTATCAGTTGGGCCTCTTCTAACCTCTTTACTAAAGCTGTATTACTTGTTGTATCAGTTTTATTATTGTTAAGCCATCTACATAGTTGCTGTTGAAAAATACACCCTCCTAAACGCATAATAACCCAAAGTTCAGTATTATATTTACTTAAGTAATAGGCTTGTAAAGCTGCTGTTCTATCTGATATTGCCATATTGTCGTCCTCCTTTATTGTTTTATGTATGTAATTGGAATACCTGTTATTGCTTCAAAATTTGCCTTAAATTTCAATTGAGTTGAAGTGTAATTCTCATTTATAACCTCTATGCATTGAATAGAGCCATCTTCATTGCAATAACCACCATCAGGGATAGAGATTTCTCCCTTCTCCAACATTCGCATAAGCTCCCAACGATTATCTGATTGCTCAATTTGTTGAAGCAGTATTTCCCTTAAATCCCTTTCGTTATACCATTGGCTGTGATGATGTTCTATTATTTGCTGTCCAAGAGTTACATTATGCAGATAAGCCGTTCCAGATGTATAAAAGTTTCCTGATAAATGGGGGAAATTGCGACTAATAAAGCTCCTGCCTTTTTTAGTGAGTTCATAGATTATTTCTTTTTTGTTATTGTCCATGTAGTGGAGTTTTTTTAGGACACCTTGTTTTTCAAAATTAGCTAAACGATTACGAGAAACAATTAATAAAGCCTGTGCCTGTGAAATATGATGGCTATTCTTTACTATGGAGCATAGTTTTTCATCCTTATAATTTAATTGTTTTAAATAATTTGATTTTCTAGCCATTATTTATACCTCCTTTATTAGATTTACAGATAATGCAACTGCTTTAGCAGTTGTCTACCTTGCGTTTCCGTAGGAAACGTGCATACCGAGGCGGAAGTCGAAGAAAAAAGTGATTATTCAACTTTAGTTGTATAATCGCGGCAGCTTTAGCTGTTTTTCTTTGACCGAAACGAAGTGGAGTACTGTTGCGTAGCAACGGTATGGAGCCGAGGTATGCTATAATCATTTAAGGTTTTAATCTTTATCTGTATTTAATGTATTATAGATATATTAAGGCTTGTATATCACTTGAAAGTGTTCGAGGGGTATTATAATCATAAGGAAGTATTAGAAAGCTCCAGCCGTTGAGGTTATAGTATGGTATAGGTACAAAAAACCGCCATGCTAATGGCGGTAATATATAGATTAATAATCATTTTGAATTTTACTAACAACGTAGAATAATGTATCTACATCACATTTACTAAGTAATCTAAAATCATTATATTTAATGTAAAAACTTGCGATTTCACCTTTTCCATTAGTTTCTATATCAGGTAATGAAATAAATCCACCATATGGTACAGATATACAAGAAAAAGGAGCTTGTTCAATAGTAAGGAAACCATCTACTCTATGTAAGGTGATTCCTTCGTCGAATTCATATGTTTGATGTTCAAAGTATGATATATATCCTTTTAAATCATCAATCACATTACATTTATCCAATATTCTTAATAACTCTAACTCAAATAGCCACCTCATATTTATGATAAAGGTTTCAAAAAAGTAGTAGTCTATAGATTTGAAGATATTAATGTCAATTTGCCCTACATTTTGTTGAGCTTCAGCTTCTTTAATGATATTAATAATTTCATTTACTTCAATAGAAGTTTGTTCGGAACTAAAAAATCTTGTAGTTTCAAATTCATACATCTTTATATAATCTTTGATTTCTTCTTTTTTAATATAATCACAATTAAGAATTTGTCTTTGATACATAATAGTATCCTCCTTTTATTTAATTTACTATTTTATTTATCTTTTGAACTTAAAAAGTTTGCAATTTTTCTAATCAGTGTCTTATCAATATTTACAAAATATCTTATCTCTCCACCATTTTCTGGTACTTCTATTTGAAAGTAGAAAATATCATCAACAATTAAGTTTGTAACACTATCATGTACTTCTCTATAATCCTGAATGCTCTCATCATAACTAAAAGTATTTGTAGTAACCCAGTCCTCAATTGTTAAATTCATTCCATATCTGTCACACACTTCTTTTACTTGTTTTTTGCATTGTTCAATAGGCTTACCTTTAATTTTCAGTTCTTCTGCAATTTCTGTTGCGATTGCTAAGTACTTTTCATCAGGTGTTTGAGTACATACATCCAAGTCTTCAATTGTAGCATATTTAATGTCCTCAAACATTTTCTCCGTTGGGAAATAATCTGCAAAGATAATATCAATACTATAAATTAAGTCTAATTCCTTATCATTGTATTGAATATTTTCCATATCAAACATATCTTCAATATCTCTTTGGCAACATCTTTCTCCTACTAATAGTAAGAACTGTTTTCCTTTCTTAAATGTTTTGTTATTTCCTACACTTCCCCAAACTTCATCAATTGTAAGCCTTATTTGCTTATTTAACGTGACCTTTGCACAACAAGAACACATTTCATCATCTGCGGTTCTGATATTATATTTCTCGAACAAAGAAATAATTTTGTCCAAATCTGAATTTTTACTTGTACTTATAAAACTTGCTTGATTACCCATATATAAATTCCTCCTAATATAAATTTTCAAATATATAAATTACCTTTGTTTTAAACAAACCAATTATCTATATCGTTTGCTGTTCTTCTATAGCTCCAAATAGAGAAATATTCAACTGCTGATAATTTATCTGAAGCCCACTTCTTACAATCCTCAACAGAAAAAGGTATAATACTCGCTCCTGCTATATCGTTATTACCATGGGATTGTCCATATTTTGTTAATGTACCACCACATCCGTATAAAAAATATTCTCCTGTTCTTTTTTGAAATATTGTTTCTAATACATAATAAGGTTCTTCACTACAATAGCCATTTTCCCAACTACATATTTTTTCTGCCGTTTCTGTATTGTACACCTTACCATTAATAATTTCTTTCAAAGATAAAAAAATCTCCTAATATAAATTAAATTTAGTATTTATTGAAAGTTAAAATACTCTATATTAAACCCATTAAAAATAAATGAAATGCTTTTTATTTCATTGTTTTTAATGGGTATTTCAGGGGGATTGGGGGATGAAAACCCCCAAAGAACTAAGTTGCTAATTCAACTGTATAGACTGTTGTTAATATAATGTACATCTTATAGATTGAAGATTATAAAAAATAAATGCTCTACCAACAAAACATAGCTATATTAAGAAACTATCTTTTCTTCGAATTTAGCAAGCAACTTACTTGTAATAGAGCTGGAAATTCCGATTACATCCTCACAATCTTTTGCTATCAAAGCTTCATATGGCTTTAAGGATTCAACCCTACTATGACCTGTATATTTAATAATCTTATAAAGGGATATATTTTTTCTTAAAAGTTCAGTAACAAAGGTGTGTCTAAAGCTATGTCCTGTTACACCTTTGTCCTCTAATTTAGCTAATCTTACATACTTTTTAATTACATCGTTATATGATGATTCCGAAAGTCTATTCCCTTTATTGCTTAGAAAAATATAACCTATCTTCTTCATAGTAATATAGCTTAGTCTATCTAATGTAAGAGCTAATCCTTCAGAGATTTTTATCGTAGTTATGTTTTTAGTTTTAACGTGATGGAGCACCATTTCTCTTCTGGCAAAATTTATATCCTCCCACTTTATCTGTAGTAGTGTACTTCTTCTAATTCCAGTCTCACAAAGAATTTGCATTATTGCAAAGTCTCTGTGTTTGTTACTGCCTCTGGAATCAATAATGGATTTTAATATAGCTTCCTTATCATCATCCGTAAGAATATATGGGTTAAACTCGCATTCTAAATCCTTAACGTATTTTCCTGTTATTCTTTTATAACTATAGCTGTCTAAAACATCTACATCTGTATAGCCATTTTCTAATAAGAACCTAGAGAAGATGATTAATGAATCTCTTTTTCTATCCATCGTTATTGCTTTAATCTCACCATTTTTAGATTTGCTAAATAAATAATCAAAATAATCTAAGTAATGTTGTTTAGTCAATTGGTGGACATATGTGATGTTGAAATATTTATCTTTCATAAATACCTGAAACTGAGAATAATCGGTTAAATAAGCTGTTGCTGTTGATTTTGCTTTACGTTTCTGATGAATATAATTTTCAAATCTTTCCTTAGCTCTAATTAATGTTAATTTACTCATAATTAATCTTCCTTTCTCAAACAGGAGATAATATCAAAATAAATTTTAATATTGTCCTATTTTTTTAAAGGAAACCTCATAAATGCAAGTGCTATGCACTATTTAATTAATGGGCATGCTCGCTTGTTAGGTCTTCGCACACTATCCTATTAAACATCTATGGGTGGATTAGAATATGAAGTTTTTAAGGTACATCGCAATAGAAATCAATAAAACCAATATTTAATATTTAATTAGGAAAATAAAAAAACCAATAATTAGGCACAACTATAGCGTGTGCGTATTATTGGTTTTACTTTAAATTACCCCTTGGGGCAGTTAAATTTTTATTTTCCTATTTGCCTTTGAATAATAACATATTATTTTTTGGAAATCAATAGTTTTGGCAATGAGTTTAAAATTTTTACCTAACTATTATAATCCACTAATAATATAAAGTTATCTTTGCAATAGAAAATTAATAAAACCAATACTATATTTAAATAGAAAATAAAAAAACCAATAATTAGGCACAACTATAGCATGTGCGTATT
>DUOT01000126.1 GCA_012838705.1 Acholeplasmataceae bacterium | reverse complement strand
TATGATAGAAAAAGGAAAAAAACCATTAATATTTAGAATTATTAGAAAGATTGTAAAAGTTTTTTATATTAAAGTAGATGTTGTAGGAAATATTGAAAACACTAATAACGGACATTTTTATATATCTAATCATGCCCAATTACATGGGCCTTTATCTCTTTATTTATATTTTCCTCAGCCTAAATATATTTGGGTTATCGGTGACATGTGTAACCGTAAAGAAGTTTATCCATATGCTATGAAAGATTTTTGGGGAAATAAGCATAAAGCAGTAAAATGGATATATAGAATATTTGCTAAGTTAATCGTTGCACCACTTGCTCCTTTTCTTTTTAAGCATGCACAAACGATTCCTGTTTATAAAGATAGTAGGTTAAGACAAACCTTTAGGGAAACCTTAAAATGTTTATGTGAAGGAGAGAATATAATTATCTTTCCAGAAAGTCGAGAAAAGTATAATCAATTTATAAATAAATTTCAAACTCGTTTTGTTGATATAGCTAGGCCATATTATAACAAAACAAAAGTCAAAGCAAAATTTTATCCTGTTTATACTTGTCCCTATTTAAAAAAAGTTATCATTGGTAAACCAATTGAATTCAATCCTGAAAACAAACTAGAATATGAAAGAGAACGAATTATTAATTACTTAGAAACACAAATAACTAATATCGGAAATAGTCTACCTAATCATAAAATTGTTCCCTATGATAACATAAGCAAAAAGTTTTATCCATATAGTAAAGGAGATTAAAATGAGAAAACTTTTTAAGTTCTTGTTATCGTTTGTTATTGTTATTGTTTTACTATTAAGTGTTTTTGTGGGATTTTTAATCTATCAATTAAGTGATAAGACTGATGGAACTCCAAATGATATTTATGGTGAAGATATTACTCTTCATAATGAATTTACAAAAATCTTTAATTCAAGATTTGATTTAGAAAATAAAGACTATATCGATTTAACACTAACTGATGAAGAAATAAATAAAATTATTTTTAGTTATATTCGTGAAAATATTAATGATAAATATTTACCTAGTGGTAACTGTGCTACAAAAGAATGTAAATATATTAAAACGGTACCGGTTGATTTTTTGCCTGGAAAACAAAGTGTAATTGTTAAGAGTGCGTATGTAGAAATAGAAAATGATGTTTTATCGGTATATGTAAACTTAAAACTACTAGGAATAAATACAAGGGCAAAAGTAATATTAAGTGTTACTAGTGATAATGACAATTATTATTTAAATTTTGATACGATCGGATTAGGTAAACTTAATGTTTTATCTGGATTTGTTCGTGACATTATCGAAAAAGTTATTGACCAAAGTATTATCAATGACACTCTAACAAAAGAAAATATTCCTGCAACTGTTGATTTTGAAAATAATAAAGTAATCATTTCAAAAGCTAAAATTGGAGACTTATTTAAAGCAGGAATAAATAAAGATGATAATGATAGCTCTGCTTTTATTGACCTATTAACAAGCGAGGAAAATGATTTAATTAATTTTGGAATGTTCGATAATCGCCTTGGTTTTCGTTTCTCATTAGAAAAGTTCAAGGTTAATCAAGATGTATTAGAATTAGGTGATATTACAAATTATGATGAAGATGTCTTTATTAAAAATAAAGTTCAAAATTTTGTTTTTGTAAATCTTGCTAATCAAAAGAAAATCACTTTTTCTGATATGGAATTCAATCAATTAATTTATAATAAAACAGAAGGATATGAAGATTTCATCACAACGATAATCTTACCTTCATCAGAATCTACAATTACCTTAAGTGTTATTGGAATTAAAATTTCTTTTGGTAATGTAGTAGAAATTAGGGTAAATGTTGATATTAATGGACTCAAAACATCTATTTTGATAAAAGGTAATGTAGTAAATAATGATTCAGAGAAAGTAGAAATAAAGTTAAATGAGATAGTTACTATAGGTCAAGATATTGATGAATCAGAAAATAAATATATAAAAGCTAATATAAATTTAATAATTGATAATTTAAGCGATTCATTAAATGAATTTGGATTATTAAGCTATTCAGATGGTTCATTCTTTCTTGAAAGTGAAAACTTTAATACTCTTATGATGTTAGATGATAATAATACACCTTTAGAAGTTGAACGTCTCAAAATTGTTGATGGTTTTTTAGAAGTATATGTTAATATTAGTGATGATGATATTAATAATGATTTAAATACTGTTATTAATGAATTTAAAAATCTACCAACAGACCTTTTTGATCTTAGTGATTTTAGTGATGAAGATTTAGCAAATGAGTTTATTAATGAATATCAAGACTTCTTAGATGATTTTGATAATCCAGATAAACTAATTGAAAGTATTAATAAATTATCAAATGAAGATCAAAATAAAATATTTGAAAAAATTGAAAATAGTATTAATTTAGAAGAATTAAATCGTTTATATGATTCTATCTTTGGAAAATAAATCTTTAAATTAATATTAAAATGTGGTATAATGTTATAAGTATTGGAGGTAAGCAATGGAAAACAAAGTATTAATTGAAACTTCAGCGCGACATGTCCATCTTAATGAAGAAACTTTTAAAATATTATTTGGGGAGGATAAAGAGTTAACAGTAAGAAAAGATCTTTCTCAACCTGGACAATTTGCTGCTGAAGAAAGAGTTACAATAGTTGGACCAAGAAAATCAATTCCTAATGTATCTATTTTAGGTCCTTTTAGAAAAGATAATCAAGTTGAAATTTCAGCAACTGATGCAAGAACATTAGGTATTGATATTGTTATTAGAGAATCTGGAGATATAAAAAATACACCTGGATGTAAAATTGTTGGTCCTGCTGGAGAAGTTGAAATAAAAGAAGGAGTTATTGTTGCTAAGCGTCATATTCATGCAACTCCTGAAGATGCAAAGGCATTAGGACTTGTAGATCGTCAAATTGTTAGTGTAGATGTTAGCAATGGAATACGTTCAGTTACATTTAAAGATGTAGTTGTTAGAGTTCGTGAAGATTTTAGTCTAGCAATGCATATTGATACTGACGAATCAAATGCAGGTTCAATAGGACCTAATACATATGGTGAAATTATAAAATAAAGCAAGGAGACTTGCTTTTTTTTATATGTAATTTACTATATTTACTGAAAGTTTTAATCAAAAATATTTGCAATTTTTAGTTTTATATAGTATAATATTAAAGTAAAAAATGCACCTTTAGCTCAGCTGGTAGAGCAATTGACTCTTAATCAATGGGTCCAGGGTTCGAGTCCCTGAAGGTGTACCATTATTGAATCTATAATAGATTCTTTTTTTTATTTTTAGGTGTTTGTTTTTGATTTTTGAACGAAACTTTCTTTTCCCCCTCTATAAATAACTTACTTATTATTTAAAAATTGTGACAAATTTACCTTTCGTGTGATTTTATAAATAAAATAATCTTTCAATTTTTGTATATTTAAGAAGAATAAAAAGATTTGTAAAATGCTCATGTAATTATTTTAGTGTTTACGATTATCATCATTGAAGTTTTTGCTCAAGTTATTTTTAGCAAATTAAAATCTAAAGAAACTATTGATTTAATTTACGAAAGAAATTAATTAGTAAGTTAGTTTGAATATTTATATAGAAATATGTTATAATGTTTAAGGGTACAATTTAAAACAAGAATATTTGATGCATAGAGGAAAAGAAAATGAAAATAATCCAAAAATTTATGACAAGAAATGATTGTTATCAAGCCAATGAAAAGATTGTTCCGAAAGGAATTTTATTACACTCAACTGCAACCCCTGGTGTTATGGCTCATGAATGGTATGATATGTGGAACAAATCTTATCAAAAAGGGGAAATAAATAGGAAAGTTTGTGTTCATGCGTTTTTAGATGATGAAAATGTTATGCAATATTTACCTTGGGACCATCGTGGATGGCATGGTGGAGGACCTGTTAATAAAACTCATATTGGTATTGAAATGTGTGAACCTGCTGGAATTGTTTATGATGATAAATATGGTTCTACCATTATTGAATATGATGTCGAGGCAAATGAAGAATACTTTCGAAAAGCTTTCAAAAACGCAGTAGAGTTATGTGTTATGTTATGCAAAAAATTTAACTTGACTGAAGAAAATATAATTACCCATTGTGAAGCACATAAAATGGGGATTGCAAGTAATCATGCTGATGTAATGCATTGGTTTCCTAAGCATGGTGAAAGTATGGGTAGTTTTAGAGAAGCAGTAAGAAAAGCATTAAATAATGATTAGGTTGGAATGATTAATCATTCCAATTTTTCATTAAAATATTGTTTTTTAAAATATAAAGATGTAAAATTTATATATCATTTTTCATCATTTTTTGGTATAATATGATATGTATTGGAGGCATTAATCATGAAATATACAGGAACGATCTCGAGAGGGGTAAAAGCACCACTAATTAGAAAAGGTGATAATTTAATAAACATTATTAATGAAAGTTTATATAACTTAGTTAATAATGATAATGTGGTATTACAAGATGGTGATGTATTATGTATTACAGAATCTGTAGTAGCAATATCACAAGGTAATTTTGCAACCACCAATCAGATTGCTGAGGATGTAAGTAAAAAGTTTGATGCTGATGTAGTTGGATTAGTATTTCCGATTTTAAGTAGAAATAGATTTTCAATATTACTAAAAGGAATACGTAAGGGAGTAAAAAAATTAATAGTTCAACTTGCATATCCTAGTGATGAAGTTGGTAATAGATTAATTACTGAAGATGAGTTAATTAAGGCAAATATTAATCCATATCAAGATGCTTTTTCAAGCTCAGAGTTCAAACGAATTTTTAAAGATACAAAACATGAATTTACTGGTGTAGATTATATAAAGTATTATCAAGAGATTATCGGAGATGATTGCGAGATTATTCTTGCAAATAATTCGACAGAAATATTAAAATATACCGATAGTGTGATTGTTGCAAGTATCCATAACAGAAAAAGAATTAAAGAATTACTTATTAAAAATGGTGGAAAAAAAGTAATAAGTCTAGATGAAATATTAAATAATCCAGTTGAAACTTCAGGATATAATACTAAATATGGATTACTAGGTTCTAATCTTTTTACTGAAGATAGCGTCAAGCTTTTCCCAAGAGATTGTGAGACACTAGTATATGAAATCCAAAGTCAAATAAAACATAAATTTAATAAACATTTAGAAGTTATGGTATATGGCGATGGTGCATTTAAAGATCCACGTGGAGGGATTTGGGAACTTGCTGATCCGGTTGTTTCTCCAGGGTTTACTAAAGGTCTTGAAGGTACACCTAATGAAATAAAACTAAAATTCCTTGCAAATAAAGTTAATGATGAAGAAGCCATTAAGAAATTAATTAAGGAAAAAGGAAATAATCTAGTTGGGAAAATGGAATCCCAAGGAACAACTCCAAGACAATTAGTAGATTTATTAGGAAGTTTAGCTGATCTCACAAGTGGTTCTGGAGATAAAGGAACTCCTTTTGTATTAATACAAAATTATTTTAATAATTATGCTTCAAATTAAAGGTTCTTAAATGAACCTTTTTTAATTTTTATTATATATTGCTAGTTTGAGTATTTTAATATATAATTAAAACGAAGTTAAAGTAAAAAAAGGGGAAAAATAATGTTTGTTTGTCCAAAGTGTAAAAAGTAAAATGGATTTACCAAAATGTGAAGCATGTGGATATATAGTCCCACAAATTAATTCGATTTATTAATTTTGTGATGACCCGAATATAAAAGTTGAAGGTGAGAACAAATATATTGGTTATGATAATATCGGAGAAAATTTTGAGCCGCAAATAGTATATTGGATAGTAATAATGTTGAAAGATATGGTGTTTATGAAGCATCTGGTGATTTGATTGCTGAAAAGTTTGGGAAGAATATTACTGTATTAGATTTAGGTGCTGGACTTGGAACTGCATCTATTCCGCTTGCGAAAAACGGTATTTATACAATTGCTGCTGATATTTCTAATGTAATGTTATCTACTGCCGTAGCTAGAGCAAAAGGACGTTTTGATAACTTAATTTTTGCTAGAATGAACATATGAATTAATGCTTGCTAGTGAAAGTATCGATATAATTGTAGAAAATGCGATGTTACATTTAGTAGATAACCCTGATAAAGTACTTAAAGAAATGAATGGAGTACTTAAGCCAGGTGGATATTTAATAAGATATGGGACTTATGGTCTTCCATTAAGTGATGAAGAAAAAGAGATTAATATTAATTGTAATAAAGTTTTAAATGATATTTCAGATGTGTTTCATAAAACTCTTGAGAATTTAGGTCAAAAAGTATTATGGTTTGATAATCATTTCCAGGAATATATACCTAAATATTTTCACTCTCCTTACGGTAAGGAAGTAGAAGGTTTTTCTGAAGTGTTTACTGAAAAATTAAAATTTAGATTGTATAAATTAAAAACAGGGGCACATTCTGGTTTCCAAACAATTCCTAAAGAATTTATTGATATTGCATGGAATGAAGCAGATAAATATGCTAGAGCAAAATATGGAGAAAATTATATAGACATTAAAGGCTTTTCGAGATATGGAACTGGCTTAGATATTTATAAAAAAATCAAGGTGGTTAAATGATAATTACAAAGGATAATCTAACAATAAGAAGTGCTGAACAAAAAGATGCTATTATTCTTACTATGTGGTGGAATGATGGTAATGTGATGGAACATGCTGGGTTCCCACTTGGTATAAATCAAAGTATACCAACAACAATAAAACAAATAAACCGTAATAAAGATATTCATTCACAACTATGTATTATTGAAGTTGATAATAAAAGAATAGGTGAAATAAATTATAAAATTGAAGGAAAGGTTGCGGAAATAGGGATAAAAATTTGTGATTTTAATTATCACAATCAAGGCATAGGTACAAAAGCACTAAAACTGTTAATTAAATATTTATTTGAAAATTTTAATATCGATAAAATAGTTTTAGACACTAATCTAAAGAATAAAAGAGCACAACATGTATATGAAAAAATAGGATTTGTAAAGGTTAGAGTAAGAGAACATTCATGGAAGAATCAATTAGGAGAAGTACAATCAAGTGTTGATTATGAATTAACGCGCAATAAGTATCTAAGGGGTTTAGAAAATAATGAATATTAGAAAAGCAAATATAGACAAATATAGATGATATAGATATCGTATCACCAGTTATTGCAAAATTTCGCGTCTATTTAATTTCCTTAAAAGGATAGTTTTCCTATGTATTTATGTTTTGAAAAAGAATGTTGTGTTGGATATTTAGTATCAGAATAGATAAAGAAGTTGTATGGGGAGAATCATTTTATATATTAGATCATTATCAAAAAAAAGGTATCAGATCATTATTAATTAACAAAGCAGAAGAATTTGCAAAAAGCTTTATAACACTTTATCACCTTATATTAATGTTTGGGGTAATGAAGAAAAAATCCTAATATACTAAATAGAGCATTAGAAAATATGGTTTATCCATTCTGGGTTAGTGAAAATAATATAAATACTCCTGTAGATAATGAGATTATGAATTTATTTACTCAAACAGATAATAAAGACATTATTCCATACATTCCTAACTCATACTATACAGTTGATGGCGAAAGATATGACATGACTCCTGATGAATATACTCAATATAAAATAGACTTTGGTAAGTTTAATT
>DUOT01000125.1 GCA_012838705.1 Acholeplasmataceae bacterium | reverse complement strand
GCTATATGCAATATGAGGAATATAACGTTGAAATGCATCTTTAGATTTATTCTCTAAACTTAAAGATATTGATAGATAAATATTATGTAAAGCAGTTCTTGAAATTTTATTCTTTTCGAATTTTTCAATATAATATTCTATTTCAGTTAAAATATGCTTTAAGTCTTGATTGGCTATTACTTCATTAAATACACCTATTGCATTTTTCCCTTCACGCTTCTTGGCACTATCTAATTCCTCTTCAGCTCTTTGAATAGCAAAACGAATTGGTGATTTCGGATGAAAGATTTCAATACCTGCAGATAAATGAAGTTCTGGATTACCAGTATAACTCTTAAATTTATTATTAATGTCATTTACAAACTTTAAAGATAATGAAGCTGGTAAAACAATAGCTAAATCGTCTCCACCAGAATAAATGATATAAATCTTATTCTCATATTCTTTCGCTAGATCAACAATAATTTTTGAAAAGAAGAAATCCATGTTTCTAGAAAGAGTGAGAATTTTTGAAACACTAGTTTTATCTTCATCAAAACCACTATGAAACGTCCAACCTAGGTTGTCAACATCCATTTTTATAACTGCAAGTTTAGGGTCTCCTTTAGTCTTTTTTGCTAATTCTTCAAATGACATTCCGGTAATATTACTTTTTGCATAATATTTTGTCTCACCAATTAAAGGATAGTTAATTGTTTCATAATATGAATTTGTGTTTAATGAAAAATCTAAGCCATTATGGAAAATAATTGATCCTAAAGAACCAAAATCAAAAACTATTCCTTTTTGGTTTTTATCTTTTGAGAAATCAAATTCAATTACAAAATTATCATATTTAGCAAGTATTTCATTATTTAAATCTAATAATTTATTGCAAAATAGACATAGAGTATTTTTCGCTTCATTTGATTCGCATAATGAACAAGCATTTGTTAGAGGTTTTCTTATAAAACTCTGAGGATCTTTTTTGAGTAAATTTACAAATTTTTGATTTTTTCCAATCCAAAGTTTTCTACTGTCACCATACATTGTTTTTTTGAAACTTGCAAATTGCAATTCTACTTCATCAAGTGCGGTTGTTGAAAAAGAAAAAGAGATGTCTGTATAATGAACATTAAATATTTCTTTTGTTATTTTATCAAAAAGAATAGTTAATTTTTCTTCGATATCAATAGTATTAGGAATTAGAACTTGTCCACGCCCTCCTGAAGTATATAATATATTTTCATAAGTAACATTAAATTCATTAGCTATTGCATATGTGATGAAATCACATAAAATATTTAAATAAAATGATCTAGTTCGCAGCGATTTTGCTACTTGAGGTTTTGTATTACTTCCTTCGGTAATTTTATAAATATATGATTGGATGCCTGACATATCATATTCAACAATCATAAATGGTTTTTCTTGATTTAAATTTGGCTTATTTAAACAGTTGGCAATTGCCGCAGTAAGTTTTAGATGATCATATAAACTGATTGTTGGAGTATCAACATTATATGTTGATGAAGGAATAGTTGTTGTATATTCTTTTATTAACGGATATAAATATTGATGCAATTCCCTATATTCTTTAGCATTAATTGATTTTACCTTATCTGCGAATTCTCTAAATAAACTTCTATACAATTCTTTACTTTTTTCAATATCATCAGTATCTTTAACATCTGAAGGGAAGTAATCAATTTGTTTACCTAAATTAATATACTTTCTTTCATTGTTTTCTAAATCATACAATATTGAAAATATTGAATACATTCTCCCGGTAATATAGTGATTACTTTGCTCTTCTTCTAATGCCTCTTCTGACCTTCGATCATGCCCCGAAGCAATAATGTCTGCTTTTTTAACTATACCATCTACACTAATGTGATGATCAGCACTTGGAACTAATAAACTCCCAAACTTTTCATCTAGAAATTTATCAATGAACTGAGCAGTAAATGCTGCATGCTTGTACCCATTATTTTTCATAAATGATTCATAGAAAGTCTTATCTATTTTCTCTCCCGTTCGTTGATAAAATTTCCCAATATCATGAAGTAAAGCTGCTAACGTTGTTTTAATATCATTATTATCCATGACTCCCCTCCTAATATTTTATAGATGCTCAATAATAACATTATTTAAATGATCATATAGATTTATTATATTATCTGGAAAATGATTTCCATATAATCCCCTTAATAATTCCCAAATATCTTTTAGTAATTTTCTTGAATGAGTTTTTATATTAGGATTATTCATTATCTCTTCATCAGTTACACTAAAGAGCTCATGTGCTGCACTATTACGATATCTACTATTTATTTCATTCAATGTAACAAATAATTTATTCATATTTTCTTTTTCAAAAAACTCTATAACATATGTCAATAATTGAATTGAAATATTATTGGAATTAATTCCATTAAATTTATTATCTAAATATCCATATATTTCTGGATAATCTCTTTTAAATTCATCTAAATCTAAGTCATCTCGATGATTTACTTTTTTTATATAATTATCAATTTTTAAATTATGTTTTTCTTTTAAATATAATATCTCTATTTCTTTTATAAAAGGATTTAATCGTAATAAAAATTCAGTTACTTGCTTTTTATTTACCATTGTTTGTAACAGTAAAAAATATTCTATTATTTCTTCTATTCTTCTATTATTAATTGGATAACAATTAATATTAAAGTATTCATTTAATTTTTCAACATTTCGTTCATTATCTTTTTCTAATAATAATCTTTTTCTTAAATGCTCAATTAACAATTTAACATTTTTATCATCATAGTTTTCTTTATATATTGTTAGGGCACCTTCATAATTATAATTATTTAATAATGAAATTAATTGATTTTTTATTTTGTTTTTAAAAAACATTAACATACTTGGGTTTTTACACCTATGTGAATTTTCAGTATTATCTATATTATTCGTTAGTTGATCGAGAATATCAAATTTGCCATTTTCTTTTATCTCTTTAACATATTTCGGATCAGTGACTTGAATCAGAGTCACTTTTTTATTTACATTTTCCACAGCCAATATTAGCAAAGTTGCTTTCATAGCTGGTGTTCCTGAACTAATATTTAAATAAATATGAGAATCTGGGTTTTCATGAAGTAATCCCTTTAAGATTTTGTTAAATTGGTCGAAAAATTCATCATAATCATCCACTTGTTCTAACCCTGAATCAATGTATTCTATGTCTAATTGCCGCTCTGTTTTTTGCATGAAATCTTCAAATGCTATATTGTAATAATCAAATTTTTTATGATAATCCATGATCTCCTTAGACATAAATAATACCACTTTTGAAATTTGGGGATAGTTACGCAATATGTGTAAAACTGCACCATCATGATAATGCTTCACAGGATCCGTCTTTCCAATACAACTAAACAAAATATCCATATAACCTCCTAATAATTTATAATTTTGTTCCTATAAGAATAGATTATATTTTTATCTGGTTGATGAAATGTATCATTCCTATAAAGGATAAATTCACACTTTTAATTAGATGCTCAGAAAAAAGGTTATGCTTCATGTGTCAATTCCTATAAAGGATAAATTCACACTATCATTTTTAACGTAGCAATTATTACTGGCGTTAATTTTGAGTGTCAATTCCTATAAAGGATAAATTCACACCTACCGAGAGGGAAATTAATAAAGAACTAGCTAGACTAGGTGTCAATTCCTATAAAGGATAAATTCACACGAAGGTAT
>DUOT01000124.1 GCA_012838705.1 Acholeplasmataceae bacterium | reverse complement strand
TCACGAATTGAGAACTTAGTTCCTTGCTCAATTGCGATTGGGTGAATTAACTTAACAACTAATGTAGCGTTATCGCCAGGCATTACCATTTCAGTACCTTCAGTAAGTTGAATTACACCTGTAACGTCAGTAGTACGGAAATAGAATTGAGGACGATAATTTGAGAAGAATGGAGTATGTCTTCCACCTTCTTCTTTTGTTAGAACGTATACTTGTGCTTCAAATTCTGTATGAGGTGTAAGAGATTTTGGTTTTGCAAGAACTTGACCACGTTGTACGTCTTCACGAGTGATACCACGTAGTAATGTTCCAACGTTATCTCCTGCTTCTGCATAATCTAGAATTTTTCTAAACATTTCAACACCAGTAACAACAGTGCTTTGAGTTGGTTTAATACCAATAATTTCTACTGTATCTCCAACTTTAACTGTACCACGTTCAACACGTCCAGTTGCAACAGTTCCACGACCAGTGATTGTAAATACGTCTTCAACTGGCATTAGGAATGGTTTGTCAGTGTCACGTTGTGGTGTAGGAATATAATTGTCAACGTGTTCCATTAATTCAAGAATAGCATTTTCAGCATCAGGATCTCCTTCCATAGCTTTTAGAGCTGATCCTCTAACAACTGGAATTTCGTCGCCTGGGAAATCATATTCGCTTAATAGATCACGTACTTCCATTTCAACTAATTCGATTAGTTCTTCATCGTCTACTTGGTCAGTTTTATTTAAGAAAACAACGATACGAGGTACACCAACTTGACGAGCAAGTAGAATGTGTTCACGAGTTTGTGCCATTGGACCATCAGTTGCAGCGATAACTAGAATCGCTCCGTCCATTTGTGCAGCACCAGTAATCATATTCTTAACATAGTCAGCATGCCCTGGACAGTCAACGTGAGCATAGTGACGATTTGCAGTTTCATACTCAACGTGTGATGTATTAATAGTAATTCCACGTTCTTTTTCTTGAGGAGCTCCATCGATTGAATCGTAAGTTCTTGCTTGTGCAAATCCTTGTTTTGCTAGAACATTTGTAATAGCAGATGTTAATGTAGTTTTTCCGTGGTCAACGTGACCAATAGTACCGATATTAACGTGCGGTTTTGTACGTTCAAATTTAGCTTTTGCCATTTTTTTATTTCCTCCTTAAAATTTTCAAAAATTCTATATATATATTTTATACTATTTGCATAATAAATGCAAGTAATTTTTACTATTAAATTACGCTAAGCGTTTTTTAATAATTTCTTCAGCAATATTTTTTGGACACTCTTCATAATGACTAAATTGCATTGTTGAGGTTCCGCGTCCTTGAGTATTACTTCTTAATGCAGTTGCATAACCAAACATCTCTGATAGTGGAACTAAAGCTTTAATTGATTGCAGTTTTCCACGACTTTCTTGACCTTCAATACGTCCACGACGAGATGATAAATCACCAATAACATTACCTAAATACTCTTCCGGTGTTACTACTTCTACAATCATAATCGGTTCTAATAATACAGGATCGCATTTTGCTTTAGAATTTTTAAATGCAATTGATGCTGCAACCTCAAAAGCAATTTGGCTTGAATCGACTTCATGATAACTACCATCATATAAAGTAGCCTTTACATCTATTGTTGGGTATCCAGCAACATTTCCTGCTTGCATTGCTTCAATTAAGCCTTTTTCAACAGCAGATATATATTCACGAGGAACAACTCCACCAACAATAGCATCAACAAATTCAAAGCCTTTACCTGGATTAGGTTCAAAACGAATCCAAACGTCACCGTATTGTCCACGTCCACCTGATTGTCTAATGAATTTACCTTGTACTTCACCCATTTTCGTAATAGTTTCACGATAGGATACTTGTGGAGCACCAACATTCGCTTCAACTTTGAATTCACGTTTCATACGATCAACAATAATATCTAAGTGTAGTTCACCCATACCAGAAATAATTGTTTGTCCAGTTTCCGCATTTGTATATGTTCTAAATGTTGGGTCTTCTTCTGCTAGCTTTTGTAAAGCAACACCCATCTTATCTTGATCGGCCTTAGTACGTGGTTCAATAGCTACCGAAATAACAGGTTCAGGGAAAATAATTTTTTCAAGAATAATATTATTCCCTTGTTCACATAATGTATCACCAGTAGTCGTTTCTTTTAGTCCGACTGCTGCTCCGATTTCACCTGCATACATTTCTGTTACTTCAGTACGATGGTTAGCATGCATTTTTAAAATACGTCCAATACGTTCACGTTTTCCTTTTGAGGAATTATATACATATGAACCTGATTTTAATACACCAGAATAAATTCTAATAAATGTTAATTTCCCTACATAAGGATCTGTCATAACTTTAAATGCTAATGCAGCTAAAGGCTCATCATCTGAAGAATGGATAGATACTTCTTTACCATCCTTATCAAATCCTTTAATTGCAACAACATCAGTCGGCGCAGGTAAATAATCAACAACAGCATCTAGAACTAATCTAATACCTTTGTTTTTAAAAGCCGATCCACATAGAACTGGGAAAAATTCAACACTTAAAGTTGCGTTACGAATTGCTCTTTTAAGTAAGTCTAATGGTATTTCTTCTTCTTCTAAATAAAGCATCATTAATTCTTCATCATAATCGGCAACAGCACTAATTAATTCTTCGCGTAATAATTGTGCTTGATCTAGCAATTCACTTGGAATCGGAATTTCATGCGAAGTTTCATGTTGATCACCTTCATACTGATATGCTTTCATTGACACTAAGTCAATTATACCAGTAAAATTACTTTCAGAACCAATTGGTAATTGAATCGGATGTGCGTTTGCCCCTAATCTATTTCTTAACGTCTGAACAGAAAATATAAAGTCAGCTCCTGTTTTATCCATTTTGTTTACTAGGACAATTCGAGGAACCATATAATCAGTCGCTTGTCTCCAAACTGTTTCAGTTTGAGGCTCGACACCTGCTTGTGCATCAAGAACTGTAACAGCACCGTCTAATACTCTTAAAGACCTAGATACTTCTACAGTAAAATCAACATGTCCAGGAGTATCAATAATATTAATACTATGACTATTCCAAACAGCTGTTGTAGCTGCTGAAGTTATTGTGATTCCACGTTCTTTCTCTTGCTCCATCCAATCCATCTGAGAAGCGCCATCATGAGTTTCACCAACTCTATGTATTTTTCCGGCATGAAATAGGATTCTTTCTGTAACTGTTGTTTTGCCTGCATCGATATGAGCCATAATCCCTATATTTCGCGTTTTCTCTAAGGATATGTCACGAGCCATATAATTAATTTTCCTCCATTACCATTGATAATGCGCAAATGCTTTATTCGCTTCAGCCATGCGATGAACGTCATCACGTTTCTTAACTGCAGCACCAACACCATTTGCAGCATCCATTATTTCATTTGCTAAGCGCTCTTCCATTGTTTTTTCTTTTCTTAATCTTGCATATTGAGTTAACCATCTTAACGCTAATGTCATTTTTCGTTCAGGTCTTACCTCAACCGGCACTTGATAGTTAGCTCCACCAATTCTACGAGCGCGAACTTCTAATTGGGGAGTAATATTATTCAAAGCTTCATTAAATACATCTAAAGCTGGTTTCCCAGTTACTTTTTCTATTCTTTCAAAGGCGTTATAAAGAATTCTTTGAGCTACACCTTTTTTACCATCCAACATAATATTATTAATTAATCTCGTAACAATAGGACTATTATATATTGGATCTGGTAATACTTTTCTTTTTGGTACATGTCCCTTACGTGGCATGTTTGATTCCTCCTTTCAAATTATTGCAAATAATTAATCTTCTTTTTTAGCACCGTATTTTGATCTACCTTGTTTACGGTTTTCAACACCGGTAGAATCAAGTGTGCCACGAATTATATGATATCTAACTCCCGGTAAGTCTTTAACACGACCACCACGAATTAATACAACGCTATGTTCTTGTAAACGATGACCAATACCTGGAATATATGCTGTAACTTCAATTCCATTACTTAAACGAACACGTGCATATTTACGAATCGCTGAGTTCGGTTTTTTTGGAGTCATTGTTGTTACACGAGTACATACTCCTCTTTTTTGTGGTGAGAACACAGTTGTGTAAGCTTTGCGTAAAGCGTTATAACTAATTCTTAAATGTGGAGATTTAGTTTTATTCACTTTGTCTTGACGCGGCTTTCTAATGAGTTGATTAATCGTTGGCATAATAATTCTCCTTTCTATAAGTATTGCCACACTTCCTGGCGTTTCATTTATCCATATAATATAGCTTTGGATATCCAAAGCTATCTAAAATACCTTACATATTATACACATTAAGTTAAAAAATGTCAACATATTTCTATACTTTTTTTATTAATTATGATTATCTTATGATAATTTCATATTGTATTATCTTTTGATTATTTCAATAATTTATATATCTATATCTTAAGTTAAAGCTAGCTTTAACTTAAGATAAACTCGCCCTTATGATATAATTGTAT
>DUOT01000123.1 GCA_012838705.1 Acholeplasmataceae bacterium | reverse complement strand
TCACTTTTAGATAAATTGATATGTCCTAATTTCGTATAAGACCAAGTATTAGAATCATAAAATATTACTATTTGGTTTGATGAGTATAAAACTATATCTCCTGGACTAGTAGTTATTCTAGTATCAGCTGATGGTAATGTAGAGCCAATTGATCCTACCTGCTCAAATCCACCATACTTACTCATATTTATAGTTAATCCATCTTTAGCAAGATTCTTCAAAGCTTTTACTGAATTATTATCAGCCCATATTACATCTACTTCTATACCATCTATTTTTAATGTTAATTTCATATTGGCAGTTTCATCTTCCTTAGTTATTGTCTTATCATCTTGTGGCGTAGTAATTGTTATACTAGGCTCATCAGTAGTTGGTTGTACCGATGAATTATTTGATTTACCACAAGCTGAAAGAGAGATTATTAATGTTAATGTGACTAGAAATGTGATTATTTTTTTCATAACTCGCCTCCTAATGAGACTTTTTAAATCCTTTGTTAGTATCTGAATCAAATCCAATTTTCCAAAATCCCATATCTAGCATTTTCATTTGCGGATAAGGCAATCCTTCAACATTCATTTTTGCTCTTGTTTCTTCCAATTTATCAAAATTAGCTTCATATAGATCAACTAATTCTAATATTGATTTTGCATTAAACCTTTTTATACCTATATGTTCCCTAGATAATCCATCTTTAAAATATCTATCATATGCTGGGCAACATCCTAAAACTCCCATCAATACTTTAGTTACTAATGTTTCAGACACATCTTGTAACACTTCTTCTTCCTTAACTTCTTTTCTAATTTCATTATAATAATTAGATATATAATCAGCTAATTCAAATAAAAGATTAATAACATTTTTATTCTTATATTGTGAACATTCAATTCCAAATAAGATGTCATATTTATGATTTAAAACTTCTTTTATAATAGGAATATGAATTCGATAATCTTTTTGTAATAAGAATGATGATCCTCTATACATTCCCCAACTAGCTAAATAAAATGATAAATGTAAACTTAAATAATCATAATCTACTTTATCTAATTCTCTAGCATCGTGAAACACCTTGTAGTTATGTTCCCAAGAACGAAATCTACCATATTCATCAACTCTTAATTCATTATAAAAATCAGTTGATGCTGCTATTATTTTTTCTATAGTCTCAGGATTATATTTTTTTCTATTTAAAATAATGTTACTATCTTCTTTCAACGGAATTTCCTTACCATTTAAAATTGAATTTATTTTTCGTTCTAAATCGTTGGTAATTCTATTTTTGAACATTTCATCAGTCCAACCATAGTCTCTTAGAAATCTTCGACATATTTCCTTCCTATTATCAACAAAAATTCCATCAACTCTTGCAATCATAGGTCCACCAGTATTTGGATTTTTAACAATACAGTATTCAATTTCATCAACTATAAACTTATTCATGGTGCCCTCCTATTCTTCAAGCAATTTTATAAATAAAGCGAATCTATTCTCAATAAAAAGTGGGTTAGTCTTTTTAAACATCATATGTGACACATTATCAGATAAAGTCATTAAATCCGCAAAGGTTTTTAATGTCTTAAAAGCTTCACAATTTTTATTCAAGCCTTTAATGAAGGTAAATATAGCCATTTCATCATTATGACTCAAAAAGTTATAAAATCTAGCAACAAAACCACAAATAACATCACAAATTTGTATTTCTCTACTAGTTTTTGAATCCAAAAAATGAACATCTAATTTGTTCTCGTAATTATCATCAAATTCACTCAATTGTTTAGTAATTGATGCTTCATTGTCAAAATATTTTTTATCATTAACCTCAATCATTCTTGAAATATAATTAGAAAAAACATCACTAGATATAACATATGATTCGTTATCTTCTAAAAAAATCAAATTTGATTTATCCCTTTTAGCTTTTATAATTTGTCTTAGTAATTCCTTTGTAAAATTTTCAATATCATCTGGATCATACTTATCATAATTATAAGTGTATAAATCTAATACATCTCTTATAAAATTGTTTGCCTTATTCTTAGGAACATTTGGGAATTCGTATTTAACTAATAGTGAATGCAATTCATCATAATCTTGATATAATACTTCAGTCATATCGCTTTGAAGTTGCTTATAATACATAAATGCAGCAAATTGATTTGCATCATTTTCTTCTATTAAAGAATCTAAAATATCAGTTAAGGCAAAGTGCATATAATGTAACACATCAAAGTGAATTAAAATTTTATTATTAAGAAGATACTCAAAAAACTTTCTCAATCTTGATTGATTAATTGCCTCTAAAAAATTACTATGTTTGAAAGCAAAGAAATTAAACTTCGCATCAACTGGGGTTTGTCTTGCTCCAACATATTTTAGTAAATCATTAAAATCTAATGTGCTTTCTGTTGCTATTCCTCCAAGAACAAAATATAAATTTTCTAAATCCGCATTATTATCTTTATCATATCCAATAATTCCTTTTTTTATATTATTGCTCTCATCAAAATAAAAGGTGTGGTTTATCTTTAATGATGGAAGATTCAACTTCTCAAAATTTTCTTCATACGAATTTATAAAATCATCTAACCTAGACATTGAAAGAATCATCTCTTTCTTTGAGACTAAATGATGTTTCACTTTCAGTTAGTTTAACAATTTCTATGTTTCTTTCATTAGCTATTCTTAGCAATTCTTCATATTTATTAGATTTAGTATCCACTTTGCATCCAATATAAATTTTTGTGATTCTTGTTGGCATAGTATATAGGTTTAATTCATCACCTACAATAACACCTTCACTATTTGGGGATAAGATACATCTAATTTCTTCTTCATACTGCCAATCTAAAGATTTAACAATAAATGGTTTAGATATACATCTTATTAATCCTTTGTCATTAACATCAACTTCTTCGTTTGATAACATATATCCAAGTACTCTTCTTGTAGTGTCTTCTAAATCAAATTTACATCTTT
>DUOT01000122.1 GCA_012838705.1 Acholeplasmataceae bacterium | reverse complement strand
TATCCTATTCCAAAATCAAATCCAAAAAAAATAACACGCCCACAAACTCATGGCATGTTATTTGAAAATGCATTAAATGAATCAAATAAATACTATTTAAACAAAAACATTGCAGTTATTTATAAAAAACCAACTCCTATCCAAGTTGTTAGAGTCGATTATCCTCAAAGAAGTAAAGCTAAGATTGTAGAAGCATATTACAAAACTCCTTCTACAACTGATTATAATGGAATATATCGCGGTAAGTATATTGATTATGAAGCAAAAGAAACTAATAATTTTAGTTTTTCATTTAAACATATTGCTCCACACCAAATCAATCACCTTTTACAAGTAGATAAACATGGTGGAATAGCTTTTATCATTATTTACTTTAAACGTGCAAATGAAGTATATTTAATAGATATTAAAGATTTTTATCATTTATATCAATTAGGTAACGAAGGTCACCAAAAAAGCATAAAATTTACGCAAATAAGCGAAATAGGTAAAAAGGTTAAAATCGGTTATTCTCCTGCTATCGATTATTTAAAAGCTGTAGATGAATTATATTTTTAAATTATCAATCTATTTGATAATTTTTTTATTTATTAAAGGTTTTTTTATATAAATCTATTGCATTTTCAATAATCTTTTGTGCTTCTAAACGACCTAGTATCTCTGTGACTGAGGTTTCTTTATTTTCTAATTGTTTATATACAGTAAAAAAATGCGAAATTTCATTAAATAAATGACTAGGAAGATCAGTAATATCATTATATGTATTAAGTGATGGATCTCCAAATGCAATAGCAATAATTTTTTCATCTATTTCATTTGCATCTATCATCTTTATAACACCAATTGGATAGCATTGAACCAAGCATAATGGCTGAATTTCTCCCTGACATAGTACTAAAACATCTAAAGGGTCCTTATCATCTGCATATGTTCGAGGAATGAATCCATAATTAGCAGGATAATGAGTCGATGTATATAAAACCCTATCTAACATTAAAATTCCTGTCTCTTTATCTAATTCATACTTCATCTTACTTCCTTTTGTAATTTCAATACAAGCAATAAAATTGTCTGATTTAATTCTTTTATCATCAATATCATGCCATATATTCATTTACACTCACTTCCTTTATTAATAGTAATAACCATTAGAATACACTAATGGTTATCTTTATTATATCACATTTCAATTAAATCTACTCTTTTTCTTACAATTAATCTAATTACTATAATTGATAAAAAGATTGAAGGCACTAAATAACCTAAATTATATACTAGTATATATGGAATCACTGGAATATAATTTGGTAAATCTTCTAATAAGTAATGTCGGAAATATACATATCCTAAAATTACATGAGGGATATATCTTAAAACACCACCAACTATAATCGCAATTGTAATATAATATAATTTAGCTGCATTTTCTGAGTTGGCAATTTTCTTTGCATATAATCCAGAAAAACCTACTAGTGTATAAGCTAGTGGATAATCAAGGATGATTTGCAAAGGATGAGGCGCTTCTGCTGGATTAGCCCATAGTATTTGTAATGAGCCCACAACTAAACCAGTCAAAAGACCACCTTTAAGTCCCCAACGAAAAGACATAATGAAGATTGGTACCATTGCAATCGATATTGACCCACCTAATGGCCAAATAAAATTTGAATACCAACCAGCAATGAAATCAAGTACTAAAGCTATTGCAGAGAAAACTGCAACTTCTGTAATAAACCTAATTTGTGTTGTATTTTTCATAATTCCTCCTTTAATAAAAAAATTCTCTGGGAATGCCAAAGAACGTAAAAAGGAAATTATCCTTCCCTACGCTAGCATTACCTAGATCAGGTTTAAGGGTCGTTAACTTAATAACCTCTCAGCCTCAAAGAAGCTCCCCTATGTTTATTACAATTATATTATATAATAATTCACTAAAATTTTCAAGGAAATTATACTAAATGATAGTGTCAATTTGTTTTGGGTAAAGAAAAAAATGTTAGGAAACAAAAAACATGGTAAAATTACCAT
>DUOT01000121.1 GCA_012838705.1 Acholeplasmataceae bacterium | reverse complement strand
TTGATTGATTATTTTTCAATACTTCTTCAAGCCATGCAACTTGCCCACCAACATCATATGACGAGTTCGTATCTAAACTAATAAATAATGTATCATTATGAACAAAATAATAACTTACTCCACGATATTCACGATACCCATTTTCAGGGAATGGAAAATATGCTCTAAATACTTGATTTATACCTTTTCCAATTTCATATAGTTCATGATTACCAGGAAGTCCTAAGTATGGTAAATTTTTAAAACTAGTTGTTTTTGTAAGCATCTTATCCCAATCAATTGAGTTCCCACCAGTATCAACCATATCTCCGGTTGTGAAAATGAAATCAAGATTTGGTTGAATTTGTAGTCCGGCTTTTATTACTTCATCACTTATTTCTGCTCCATCATAACCATCATAAAAATGAACATCTGTCATGAAGATAAATGATGTTGTGTCATCTCCACCACTAGTAGTGAAATAATAATCATCAGTATAAGTACCATTTCCTTGGTTAATACGATATTTATATTTTGTATTAGGTTTCAAATCATTTAATCTAACTTTGCAAACATTTCGTCTTTCAAATGGAACTTCTAAACTTTCTTCTAATGCTTCAAAACCATATGTTTCTGGTTGCACAACTTTTTTATTTTCATAATTTTCATCAGAAGCTAAAGAAAGTTCTACAGAAGACTTATTATTTTTTATATGATAACTAATTGTAAATGATTTACTTGCATCTTCTCCAGGACTAGTTACAATATAATAAGCTTCATATTCTTCTAATTCTAATAAAGGCACATCCCATTTCGCATGTAATGTTAATGGTCTTGTGACTGGTTCATTAAAGTCATAACGAGTAATTAAGCCTGCTTCAAGATACCAACCAGCAAAAATCAAATCCCCTTTGGTAGGATCAGCAGGTTTCTCAACAAAATCATCTCTTAATACCCTTTGACTTTCTATTTCACTTCCACCATGAGTATTAAAATTGATTAAATATGTATGTGGATTCCATTTCGCATATAAAATAATATCTCCATTAATCTCCTTATACGGATCAAACGGATCTGTATAATTCTCATCATAATACCATCCAAGAAAATCATATCCAGGGCGAGTAGGGTCTGGTGGCAGATTAAATTCGTCACCTTTTTCTAAGATTATTTCTTCGATTACATAGTCTGAATATGTTTCAAATGTAATAACAAATTGTTTGTCTTTATGACAACCACCCAAAACTAGAATAATACATAAAAGTAGAAAACTAAAGAATTTTTTCATATTCTCACTCCCTTTCATATATTATACATTAAGATGAAAACAATTACAATAAAAAAAGGAACAAAAAGTTCCTATTCAATTAATCGCTTTTCACCTTGTAATTCTCTTAATGGTTTAATATCTTGCGTAACCTCTAAAGTTCCTAAATATTCACCAAGATTATTACGAACAGCAAAATAACGAATCAAAACAAATTTATCTCCTAATTGAATCCAAAAGTCTTCATGATCTTTTTCGCCGCTTTTGAAACTATTAATAATTTGGTCGACAACATGAACACTTGCAGGTGGATGACACATACTTACATTACGACCAAGAATAGTTTTCGGACGAGCAAAGATTCTTTCTTTACCTTGAGTAAAATAACGTACATTATTATGCTTATCTACAAATGTCATATCTAATGGAACAGTATTTAGTAATGCATTTATTTCTTCTGGTGTCATTCTTCCAGCATCAAATTCAACTTCATTTTGATGTGTTGCAACAATTTCTTCTTGTTCAACTTCTTCTTCAGTCTCTTCTACTTTCCAAGGTTTCTTAGGAGTTACTAAGCAATACCCAATTTCAGGTGTTGCTTCATCTATTTTTATCCATTCATAAAATGTTAATGTATCATTTAATAATGGAATGAGAATATTATTTTCCTTAGATATCATATCTAAGACTTTTTTAGTTGTATTTATTACTTTTGTATATAATTCATCCTTATCAACTTGAGGTTGCGATGTAATTTTAATTAATTCTTTAATATCAGCTCTAATTTCATCATCAACACCCCACATAACCCTTGGTGGTGCTGTAACCCCATGTTTTTCAAGATAAGGGAACATTAAATTTTCTTTACGTGAATAATGGATATCAACTTCCCAAAGTCTATCTAAACCAACCCTAAGCATTAGCATTGATGTTTTATCTTCTTTTTCCATATAAGATTCTAAATATGGAAGAATTTCTTCATTTACAACCTTTTCAATTGCTTTATTTTCTTCAATCATAACGTTAATTGGATGACCAACAATACCTTCATTTTGTCTCTTATGGATATCTTCTACTGACCCTTCAAAAACTGCAGCATGAACATCACATAAGCGTTGAATTTCTTCAATTGGTAATCCTTCTTTAACTAATGCTTTTTCCAGTTCAGAAATTTCTTCAGTTGAGACAGTTCCAAATTCCTTTTGGAATTGTTCCTTAACTTCTTCAAAATCTCTTCCTTCGTGTAATGATTTAATTAACTCTTTGAGTTTATTTTTGCGATATTCACTGTTGTTGATTAATTCACTCATGAGTATCCTCCAATATAAAATTATGTAACTTGAAAGTTTCTTTGATTTTATCAATATCTATACCTTTCATTTGTGCACCTTTTTTTATTGTCATTACTTTACCTACAGTATTAAGCATAACTGGATTTGTAATATCTTTAAAACCAAGATCTTTCATTATTTCTTTTATTTCTGGATATTGTTTTACCAAAGTTGCAATTTTAGTATTTACATTAATTACTTTTATAATTTCACCTCTTTATCCAGAGCTTCACTTAATTTATTTTTAAATAAATTTAAATCTTCGTCTTTTGGTTTGTAGTTTTGTTTGAAAGGTTCAACTAAACGTTCAAATTTTAATGACGCTAAAATGTCATCAATAATATTAATACTTTGTCCACCCCAACCATAACTACCAAAAGCTATGTATTTTATTCCTACAGGTGCAAGACCTTTTAGATATGTTAAAAAGGATGCAAGACGTGGCAAAATATTATTATTAAATGTTGGAGAACCAACAGCTAAATATTTTGCTTCCATTAGTTCAGTAATAATATCAGAATCATCTGTATCATTAATGTTATACATAACAACTGAAATATTTTTCTCCATAAATGTTTCAGTTATTAGATGTGCTATATCTTCTGTACTTCCCCACATCGTATCATAAACAACAACAGCTTTTTCTTTTTTTGTGGATGTAGTCATTTTTTGATACAATGACATAATTTCCGGGATATGACTGCGCCAACTAATTCCATGGCTTGTTGCAATCATTTTAATATCAAGTTTACCAATTGACTCTGCAAACTTATAAGCTTGTTTAGTATATGGCAATACAATATTAGCATAGTATTTTTTCGCTTCTCGTAAAGCAATATCTAAATCAAACTCATCATCAAATCGTTCAGATGAAGCAAGATGTTGCCCGAAAATATCGTTACTGAAAAGAATTTTATCTTCCTTTAAATATGTAACCATATTATCAGGCCAATGAACCATCGGAGCAAGATAAAACTCTAATGTTCTTTTACCTATTGATAAACTATCACCACTTTTTACACCGACAATTGGTAAGTCATCTCCATACTGAGCTTTTAATATTTTTACGCCGTTAGGAGCTGCTGAATATATTTTTGCTTGCTTTGCAAGTTTAAGTACTTTTAATAGACTACCACTATGGTCTGGTTCACCATGATTTGAAATTATCACTTCAATTTTACTTGGATCAATTACCGAGGAAATGCGAGCAAGCATCTCCTCAGTAAAAGGTTCCTTAACATTGTCAATTAAAGTGATTTTTTCGTCTAGTATTAGGTATGCATTATAGGTTGAACCTAGAGGGGTAGAATAGCCGTGAAAGTTCCTTAATCCCCAATCTATCACACCAACCCAATAAATGCCTTCACAGATTTTTGTTGCGATCATTTTCTTCACCTTTCTAATCTTCTAATTTACTAAAATTATCTTTGTCAACACCACAATCCGGACATACCCAATCTTCAGGAAGATCTTCAAACTTTGTTCCTGGAGCTATTCCTTGAGATGGATCCCCTTCGCTCGGATCATAAACGTATCCGCACACATCACATACATACTTATCCATGAATGTACCTCCTTTTATTTATTTTACATTTTCTAATTGGTCTAAAAAATCACTTACATCTTCATTAGTACCGTCATTTTCAAATTTTAATAAAATTGGTACTCCATAACGATCGGCAACTTCATCTGCAGCTAAACAATATGCATCACCATAACTAGTATCTCCACTAGCAGCTACTGCTACTAAGTTATCTGCATTATGTTCTAAAAAAGTTTCAACTTCTGGTGGAAGTTCTCCATAACCATCAGTATATGTTACTAATACATATTTTTCATCTACAGTTTCAGTGCCATCTTCAATTTCTAAAACATTATCAACGCCGAGTTTTTCAATAAAACTACGAACATTTCCAGTTCTAGAAGCATATACAACTTTCATGTTTTTACCTCCTAAAAAAATTTATAGTATAAGTTTATCATTAACTTAAAATAATTCAAGCAATATGCACTGCCAATAATATTATAACATAATTGCAATTTATT
>DUOT01000120.1 GCA_012838705.1 Acholeplasmataceae bacterium | reverse complement strand
TTTTATCCTTGTAATAATTATTGTTTTATTAATAATTTATTTAAAGTGGATTATAAGAAGAGTAGGAGAAAACAAAAAAGAAGTATATGCTCGTCTAAATCAAAGAGCAAAAAAAGAAAGTATAGTTTTTTTAGGCGATTCCATAACTGAATTTTTTAGATTGGATGAGTTTTTTTCTGGTGTTGATGTAATCAATCGGGGAATAGCAGCAAATACTACAATCGATGTTATAAATAGGTTACATGATAATTGTATTAATATTAGTCCCCGAAAAGTCTTTCTGCAAATTGGAACTAATGATTTAGGAGAGAAAAAGAAGGTCGATTATATTTTCGAAAACATAATTAATATTATCAATACTCTAAAAAACGCCCTCCCACAAGTAGAAATTATCGTTTTATCATTATATCCAGTCAATAATAAAGGCCTTCGTAATAAAATTATTGTTGGGAGAAGAAAGAATAAAGATATTGATTATTTAAATAGCTTACTTACTTCTTATTGTGATGACAATAATTTGATTTTTATTGATGTTGCATCTCATTTAAAAGATGAAAATGGTATACTAAAAAAAGAATATACTCTAGATGGGTTGCATTTAAATTCTTATGGATATTTAAAAGTGACTGAAGTAATCAATAAGTATGTTTTCTAATTTTTCTTTGTTTTTTAAAGCTTTTATGGTATAATAATTAATCATGAGGTGAAATTAATGGATCAAGAACTTAACTTAACAGATCAAGAGATAGTCCGTCGTAAGAAGATGGAAGAGTTACGACAAAAAGGAATCGATCCTTTCGGACAAAAATACAATCGAAATGCATATTCAATAGATATCCTAACCAAATACCAAGACTATACTAAAGAAGAGTTACAAGAAGCAAATGTTCATGTTAGTGTTGCTGGAAGAATCATGACTAAGCGTAGTAAAGGTAAAGCTGGATTTATGCATATCCAAGATAAATATGGAAAAATTCAAATTTATTGTCGTCAAGATACATTATCAGAAACTGAATTTGAAGTATTTACTAAAGGTGATTTAGGTGATATCGTTGGTATCGAAGGTGTTGTAATTCGTACTAACACTGGTGAAATTACAGTTAAAGCTTTAAAATATACTCACCTAACAAAAGCATTACGTCCGCTTCCAGAAAAATATCATGGTCTTCAAGATAAAGAAGAAGCTAGACGTCATCGTTATGTTGACTTAATCGTTAACGAAGAATCAAAACGAATTGCTTTTTTAAGACCAAAAATTATCCGTGCATTTCAAAAGTTTTTTGACAGCCAAGGATTTGTAGAAGTGGAAACACCAATTCTACAACCAATCCTAGGTGGAGCAAATGCACGTCCGTTTGTAACTCATCATAATGCTTTGGATATGGATTTCTACTTAAGAATTGCAACTGAACTTCCATTAAAGAGATTAATTGTCGGTGGTATGGAAGCAGTATATGAAATCGGTAGACTTTTCCGAAATGAAGGAATGGATTCAACACATAATCCTGAATTCACATCAGTTGAAGCATATTTAGCTTATTCTGATATGGAAGGTATGATGGATCTAACAGAAAGATGTTTTGAATTCCTTGCTAAGGAAGTTTTAAATACTACGGAAATAACATATCAAGGACATAAAATCAGTTTAGCACCAAAATTCCGTCGCGTTCATATGGTTGATGCTATTAAGGAAGTAACAGGAATTGATTTTTATAACGTTAATACAGAAGAAGCTATTAGGATTGCCGAAGAACATAATATTGAATTAAAGAAACACGAAAGATCTTATGGTCATATCGTAAATCTTTTCTTTGAAAAATATGTAGAGGAAACATTAATTCAACCAACATTTGTATATGGACATCCATTAGAAATTAGTCCTCTCGCAAAGAAAAATGCAGATGACCCACGATTCACAGATCGTTTTGAACTATTTATAAATACAAAAGAATATGCTAATGCATTTAGTGAATTAAATGATCCAATTGATCAAAAAGAAAGATTTTTAAATCAATTAAAAGAAAAAGATTTAGGAAACGAAGAAGCTACTGAAATGGATCATGATTACATTATGGCATTGGAATATGGTATGCCACCAACTGGAGGATTAGGAATAGGTATTGACCGTACAGTAATGTTACTACTTGGCATTGATTCAATTCGTGATGCAATATTATTCCCTCATATGAAGGCAAAATAATGTTTGAAACTATTATTTTATCCTTATTAATAGCTATCGCATTAAGTGTCGATGCATCACTCGCATGTTTTGCTTATGCAACAAATAATAAAAAAACAATAAATTATGCTCCTTTTTTCATAGGAGCATTCCATTTTATCTTTCCATTTATATCATTTACATTTTTTAAATCATTGATTGTAAATTTAGAATCAGTTGGAAAACTAATTAGTTCCTTAATATTTATCCTACTAGGTATTATTTGTTTTTTTGATAAAGAGGTAAAACAACACAAAATTTTTAGTATTACAAGTGTAATTTTATTAGCTGTTGGTGTAAGCATCGATAGTTTATTAGTTGGGATATCCTTATGCTCTGAAATTCCAAGTATTCTAATTCCTGCGTCTATTTTTGGTATTATAAGTTTTCTTTTAAGTTTTCTAGCTATTTTTCTCGGTGTACTTGTTTCCAAAAGAATTAATACAAAAATTGACTTTTTAGTAGGTATATTTTTTATTATTCTTGGAGTATTAATATATTTTGATATTGTATAGAAAAAGACCCCAAATTTGGGGTCTTTTATTATAACCTAAGTTCTTCTGCTGCTCTATGAAATATTTCTGGAATCGTTAGAATTTGTGTATTAGGAATCAAACTCTGAATAACTAAATCATATTTATTAATTAAATCATTATCAAACTTCTTTTTATTTCTTAAAATATCATCTATTTCTTCATTAATTTTAGAAAGTTCAATTTTTATATTATTATCAAATAATTTCTTTTCAGTTAATGAATCAATTAAATCATCTAAGTATAAAGTATAATTTATTAAAATTTCATATTTTAAAAACTTACTTAGATTATTATTAAAATAGTTCTCAACATAATATTTGATATCATTAACTTTATTAAATAAATATGGAAATCCAATTTCATAGAACACTTCTAAATCTTCATTTACTTTTTCCTGATTACTTATAAAGTTTAAGACTTTAATAGTATCATGTAAATGATTAAAGATTAAAGAATCTTCTTTAAATAAGGTTTCAAAAAAATCTTCATTTTTCTGAAACCATGAAAGATAATCACTTTTCATCTTTATCCTCTCGATATCGGATTTTATATTTTACTTTTCCACGTCTATTTGGAGTCATATTTGATTGGGCAAGTTTTCTAAATAGTTCAATATCCCCTTCCACAATATCTTCCTTTTTAATAAATATTCCTTGTTGGGGACCAGTATAAATATAGATAAATTCTTTAGTTTCATAAATAGCTTCTACTTGCTTCCAACCGATTACAACTTTCCCTTCCATATGACTACTATTCTTTTCAATTTTTGCTTTTGTTACGGTAATAATATCAATTGAATCTAAACGTTCTCTACTCTCTCTCTTAACAATATTATTAATTTGAAAAATAATCATAAGAGGAACAAGCATTAATGTAAATGCTGTAAGCATCCATGAAAAAATTAGTTTTTCAATATCTAGTGAATTTTTCAAAGTATTAGTAATTGTCATTACTAAAAAGAAAATCATTATTGCAATGAAAAAGTATAAAGTTTTGCTACGATATATCATATGAAATCTATAATATTTTTTATGATCATTGCGGTCATATTTTGTTTTTGAAATTACTCTATCCATTTGTCTTCCTCCATTTATATTATTATACCACATTTTGCACATATTGTTAAGAAAAAATAAGCAAGAAAATAATAGAAAGAAAAAGATTTTTTGTGTTATAATATTATCGGTGATAAAATGGACTATTTAATCAAAGCTTTAGCTTTAAATAATCAAGTACGTGTATATTTAGTACAAAACAAAGAAGTAGTTAACGAAGCAATTAAAAGACATGATTTATGGCCCTCTGCTTCCTCTGTACTGGGAAAAACCTTAACAATGGGGTTAATCATGGGGGCTATGCTTAAAGGGAATGAAGGGATAACAATTAAAATTAATGGTAATGGACCATTAGGAAATATAATTGTTGATGCAAATGCACATGGAGAGGTAAAAGGGTATGTTGATCATCCTCATGTTAGTATCGTAAAGAATGAAGGAGGATTTGATGATGCCTTAGCAATCGGTACTGATGGCTATCTTGACGTTATTAAGGATTTAAAATTGAAAGAACCTTTTACTTCATCAATTGCTTTATCCGGTGACTTAGCTTATGACTTTACATATTACTTTCTTGAAAGTGAACAAACACGTTCTGCTTTATCTCTAGGAATATTAATTGATGTCGATAACACTTGTAAAGTTAGCGGAGGAATCATCTTTCAATTACTACCTAATGCATCTGATGAAGTAGTAGATATTCTCGAGCGCAAATTAAGAGAAATTGAACCAATGTCGAAGATGTTGCAAAACTACTCAATTGACGAAATTATTAAAATATTGTTTGATAAAGATTATATAATTCTAGATAAATTAGATGTATTTTTTAAATGCGATTGCTCAAAAGAAAGATTCTCAAGAGGATTAGTAACATTAGGTGTAGATGATTTAGAAGAACTTCTTCATAAAGATAAACAAATAGAAACTGTATGTCATTTTTGTCAGGAAAGATATGTTTTTAATGAAGAAGAAATAGAAAATTTAATTAAGGAGATTAAAAAATGATTAATAAAGAATATGTTTTAGAGTTTACTAAAAAAATATTATCAATTGATAGTCCTAGTGGGTTTACAAAAAACATTATCAATTTCTTAGTATCAGAATGTGAATCAAGAAATCTTGACTTTTATAAAAATAATAAAGGTAATTTATTTATTAATTTTCCAGGAGAAAGTAATTATACCGTTGGCTTAAGTGCTCATGTTGATACTTTAGGAGCAATGGTAAGATCGATTAAAGGTGATGGAACCTTAGCCTTCACAACAATCGGGGGACCAATTCTGCCAACATATGATGGAGAGTATTGCAAAATATATACTCGCGACGGAAAAGTTTATACTGGTACATTTTTATCAAATGCACCAGCAATTCATGTTTATGATAAAGCAAGAACACTTGAAAGAAATACAGATAATATGCATATCCGCTTAGATGAAGTAGTAAAAACAAAAGATGATGTTTTGAAACTTGGAATAAATAGTGGAGACTTTATTGCAATAGATCCTAAAACTGTTATTACTAAAAATGATTTTATTAAATCTCGATTTTTAGATGATAAAATTAGTGTTGGAATTCTATTTGGACTAATTGATTATTTACAAAAAAATAAAGTAACCCCAAAACAAAGTCTAAAAATAATCATTTCCACATTCGAAGAAGTTGGACATGGAGCTAGTAATATTCCGGAAGTTGATGAACTTATATCAGTCGATATGGGTTGTATTGGCCTTGATTTAAATTGTACTGAATATGATGTGTCAATCTGCGCAAAGGACTCATCAGGACCATATGACTATGATATAACAACAAATCTAATTGAGATCTGCAAGAAAATGAATATAAATTATGCAGTCGACATATATCCTTTTTATTCTTCAGATGCTTCTGCAGCACTTAGAGCAGGAAATAATATTAAAGCTGCATTAATAGGACCTGGAGTTAGTGCATCCCATGGTATGGAAAGAACTCATTGGCATGCAGTATTAAATACATTAAAACTATTAATAGCTTATATAACAAAAAACTCTAATGATTAGAGTTTTTTATTATTTTCTCAATTATTCTATTTAGTTTACAAATTGGAAGACCAACAACATTATAAAAATCGCCATCTATTTTTTCTATATATTTCCCAAAAATACCTTGTATTGCATATCCGCCTGATTTATCATAAGGTTCACTAGTATTAATATATTCTTCAATTTCTTCACTAGTCATTTTCGTAATATATACCTTTGTTCCCTCTACAAATTCTACCTTTTTATCACTATATGAACAAACAACAGCAGTATATACAATATGCTTGTTATCCTGAATCTTCGTAATTATTCTTCTTGCATCATCTATGTCTTTGGGTTTACCGATTATTGTACCATCACAAACAACAATTGTATCAGCACAAATAATTAAATCATTAGGATATTTTTGCTTTATTGCTTGTGCTTTTTTTCTTGCAATAGCAAGCGCATTTTTTTGAGGATCAGTTTCACTCACATGTTCATCGATATCACTTACCTCAACTAAAAACTCATATCCTAACATCGATAATAATTCACGTCTTCGAGGGGATTTTGATCCTAATATTATTTTCATATAGCACACCTTCTTTTAAAAAAACCTTCATTACGAAGGTTTTTCTATTTTTTCAAGTTCTTTTTCTACTTGGTTAATAATTTTATTTCGTAACTCTAAACTTGGAAATTCATTTAGATGTAATTCTAAAGCCCAAATAATTGCTCCTGTAGCTGGGGGAACGATTAATTTAGTTACTACACATTTTTTCCCTGTGAACATATTTATATATTTTATAAATTCTTCTACCATAATTGGTGAACTACCTTTAACCCAAACACTTCCTGCTAACACTATTTCTACAGGTTCATCAAAATCTAAGTTGACAACAACTCCACCTGCACTTCTAGCAAGTTGTTCAGCAGTACTTTTTAGAATCTCACAAGCAACCTCATCGCCTTTATTTGCTTCTTCAAAGCAGGCAATAGTAAAGTCGGTGTAGTTTATTTTTCTAGATAAATAGTAGTCACTTATTTTTTCCATTAAATAATATTTGTCAGTAACGCCTAATTTATCATAGACAATTTTTGTAAGTGATGTTGGTTTCCCAAATCGATAAGCTGCATCAAAAACAGCTCTAACTACTTTTCGTGATAAATTATATCCACCAGCTTCATCACCAACAACAGCACCAATTCCTCCAACTTGAAGGTATGAATCATTTTTATCAATTCCACCACATGAAGTTCCAGTTCCATTAATCGAACAAACACCAACACCATTGCTTGTGCCTGCTTTAATTCCTAGGAAAGAATCATTTACAACGCGAAAGTTTGTAAAGCCAAGTTTGCTTACAACTTCTTCTAATTTACTTTTTTGATAAGGTGTATCACAACCTGCAAGCCCAAAAACACTTGCAGTTATATTTTCAGGTTTTAGATTGTTTTTCCCAAGAATATAATCTAAATCTTTTTTCATTACTCTATAACTACCATTAAAACTATCGGGTAGTGCTTCGTGTGAACAAGTAGAGCTACGATAAAAATCTATAAAATTTGCATTCGTATCAAATAGAAAATAATCTGTTTTTGTATTTCCACCATCGACACCTAAAATATACTTCATTTTATTCATCCTTTTTGAATTGTGGTAAATATTTTTCATGTACTTCTAGCATTTCATTAAAACAATCATATGCTTTATGATAGTCAAATACTAAAGGATTGATCATTAATGCTCTAATTGCTTCATCTTTATCCCCAGTTAATGCCGCATTGACAGAATGAATTTCATATGCTTTCATCATTAACATATATTCTTTAATATGTTCATTTTCAAAATTTGCTTTTATTGGTGTAGCTCCATCTTTTCCAATTCTAGCACATATCTCAACAACATCATTATCATCCATGAAACTAATAGCACCTTGATTTTTGCAATTAACTACTTGAATATCACCAATATCATTATAAATAGAATTTACAAGATTAATTGCAACTTCAGAATAACGGGCTCCACCACGACGACTTAATAACTCTGGTTTAGTATGGATCTCACTATTACTATAAATGTCTAATAGATTTTCTTCAATTTCTAAACATACTTCTCCACGACATTTTTCTGCTTCTTTCAGTTTCTTTAGTTTTTCATCTTTAAAATAATAATATTCTAAATAAGATGATGGAATAGCACCAACGGTTTTAATTAGTTCAGCAGAAAAACCACTTGAAGGAATGTTTTTCATTGCTTCACTATTAATACCTTCCGCAATCGCATCTTGAAGATAATCTTTACCATTACTTTTAATTGATGTAATCCAACTTAAATGATTTAATCCAACATATTCAACTTCAGCTTCTTTTAAACCTAAACGTTTTTTAACACTATCAATCATATTAATTGGAACATTACAAAGCCCAAGCATTTTGATTTTTGTATAATTTAATACTGCTTCCGCAATCATTCCTGATGGATTTGAAAAGTTTATTAACCATGCATCGGGACATAATTTTTCCATTTTATTAGTGATTTTTAAAATCTCTGGAATCGTACGCATTCCTTTAAAGAAACCACCAATACCATTAGTTTCTTGTCCGATCAAATCATATTTTAAAGGTATTTTTTCATCTAATATTCTTGCAGGTAATTTTCCAACACGAATTTGAACTAAAACAAAATCAGCACCATCTAAAGCTTCATCAAGAGATTTTGTAAAGTGAACTGAACAATCTAGTCCTGCTGCTTTAATCATTCTCTCACATAATCCACCAACTACATTTAGTTTACGATCATCAATATCCATGAGATATAATTTACGTACTGGTAGAGTATCTTTCTTATTAATAAAACCTTCAATTAACTCAGGAGTATATGTACTACCTGCACCAATAATAGCAATTTTTAATCCTTTATCCATTTTCTTCTCCTTTTTATAAAAGCAGTCTTTTACTCGACTGCTTCATTTTTTTGAATATTAATTATTTCATACATCTTGCTAGCATCCTCTTTTTTTGTCGAGGTTGTAAAAGATAGGACTTTTATTGATACTTGTTTTTGAAAATAATTAATTGTAATAATGTCACCTATTTTTAGCATTGTAGCTGGTTTTGCCAACTTTCCATTTACATATACTTTATTTTCTTTAGCGGCTTCACTAGCTACAGTACGACGTTTAATAATTCTTGAAACTTTTAAATACTTATCTAATCTCATTGTTCTTCTTGACTATCTTGTGTATTTTGTTCTTGAGTATCTTGATTTCCGTTACTTTGCTCTTGATTTTTTTGCTCTTGATTTTTCTTAGCTTCTTCCATTGCTTGTAATTGTTTTTTATAAATTTCTTGTAATTCTTTTTCTTTTTCAGAAGCTATTCTTTGGGCTTCTTCTTTAGCCTTTTTCTTTTCCCACCAAGATAATTGTCCAGTATTAACAATTTCATAAATATCTTCTTTAGTAAGAGTTTCAATTTCCATTAAATGTTCAGCTAGAAGAGTTAATAAATGACGGTTTTCATTTAAAACATTTTTAGCCCTTTGATAACATTCATTAATGATTGCTCTTACTTCATGGTCAATTTCTAATGCCACTTGATCAGAGAAGTTTTTATCAATCATATAATCGCGACCTAAGAATACTGAACCTGATGGCTTTTCATATTGAATTGGACCAAGTTTACTCATTCCATACTCAGCAACCATTTTACGAGCAATTTGTGTTGCCTTTTGAATATCATTATGAGCACCAGTTGAAATTTCACCAATCATTAATTCTTCAGATACACGACCACCTAATAGTCCCGTAATAGTATCCATTAAGCCCTTACGAGTTTGTAAGAATCTTTCTTCCTCTGGAGTCATCATTGCATAACCGCCTGCTTGACCTCGAGGAACAATCGTAACCTTTTGAACAATTTCAGCACTTTCTAATTTAATACCTAAAATTGCATGACCAGATTCATGAAAAGCAACCATACGTTTTTCAAAATCCGAATATTTACGACTACGTTTCGCTGGACCCATTAATACTCTATCGATAGCTTCATCAATATCATAAATTTTAACTTCTTTACGGTTTTCTCGAGCAGCAAGTAATGCAGCTTCGTTAAGTAAGTTTTCTAAATCAGCACCACTAAATCCAGGTGTACGTTTAGCAATTTCTTCAAGATTAATCTTAGGTGATAATTTTTTATTTCTACTATGAACTTTTAATATTTCTGTTCTACCGCGAACGTCAGGATTTGACATTGTAATTTGACGGTCAAAACGTCCTGGTCTTAATAATGCAGGGTCTAAAACATCTGGACGGTTCGTTGCTGCCATAACAATTACACCTGAATTATCGCCAAATCCATCCATCTCAACAAGAAGTTGGTTTAATGTTTGTTCTCTTTCATCGTGACCACCGCCTAAGCCAGCACCACGTTGACGTCCAACAGCATCAATTTCATCAATAAAAACAATACATGGGGCAGTTTGTTTCGCAGTTTTAAACATATCACGAACACGACTTGCTCCAACACCAACAAACATCTCAACAAAATCACTACCGGAAATTGTATAGAAAGGTACCTTTGCTTCACCAGCAACAGCACGGGCTAGTAAAGTTTTTCCGGTTCCTGGAGGGCCTACTAAAAGAATTCCTTTTGGAATACGTGCCCCAATTTCAAAATACTTTTTTGGATTTTTTAAGAAGTCAATAATTTCTTGCATTTCTTCTTTTTCTTCATCAGCACCAGCAACATCTTTAAATGTTGTTGTTTGTTGACGATTTAAACGAGCACGACTCTTAGCAAAATCAAATGCACGTGTATTTCCAGAACCTGAACTTCTAAAAATATAAACTAAAAAGACAATTAATGCAATTGGAATTCCAACCGAAATTATTAAACTTAACCAATCTATATCATTTAAGGGTTGAATTTCTAATGTAAAATTTACATCTGGATTTGCTTGAATATATTCTTGTAAATCCTCAAAAGCTTTTATTGGAATAGTAATAACAAAACGATGTTCAGTACCAGCATCAATATAAATACCTGTTATATTATATAAATTAGCATTTCCACCGCTACCTACTGGTTTAGCATTCATTTCTGTTATTTTGTTATCTTCAATATAAGCCCAAAAATCATTAAATGTTAATTCGTCAGGTTTTTTTGAATTTCTTGAAATTAGTAAAGCAAAGCCTAGAATAACTAGAATAATTATAAAAATCAAACCATAGTCCCTTTTCGAGAACATCTGTGGTTTTCTTTGTGGACCTTGAGCCATAAATTCCTCCTTTAATAATTAAGAAACATAAAATCTATGTTACTTATTTTCATATACACTTCTTTTCAGTACTCCGATATATGGTAGGTTACGATATAATTCATTATAATCTAATCCAAAACCTACAACAAATTTATTCGGAATAGTATATCCAATATATTTTGGATTTATGCCGCCTATCTTTCTTCCTTCTGGTTTATCTACTAAAGTAACTGTTTCAACAGACGCGGCTTTACGATCCTTTAGTAGTTTAATTACTTCATTTAATGTAAGCCCAGTATCAATAATATCATCAACAAGTAATATATGACGATCCTCTACAGAACAATTAATGTCGCGAACTATTTTAATTACACCTGTTGAGCTTACTCCTTCATAACTTGAAACATCAATAAATTCAAGTTCGATATCACAATCAATATATTTTATTAATTCAGCCATAAAAGGAACAGCTCCTTTTAATAAGCCAATTAAAATTGGTACTTTTCCATTATAATCTTCAGTAATTATTTTACCCAATTCTTCACATTTTTTTTGAATCATTTCATGAGTAATTAAAACTTCTTCAATGCATGGATTAATATTCATTGTTCTTCTCCTTCAATTCTATCATAATATCACAGTTTTTAATATTTGCAAGAATATTGCTTTTCCCATAACCCAAAACCGCAAGGATTTGATTATTATTTTCGAGAATAATTACTTTATCTCTTTTTGTAATTCCTACTTTTTCATCAATTAAAAGTTTGCTAACTTTTTTTGTTCCGTAGGAAAAAGAAATCCGATCCCCAGGCTTTTTGGTTCTAGCAATAATCGGCAACATATTACTATTATACCATACTTTATTTAGATTTGTAACAGAAATATCATTTTTTTTTGAAACTACAATACTTCGATTTTCATCAATTGGAAACTCACCTAGAGAATCAATTATTTTATAAAACTTAAATTTTTCATGCTTTTCAAAAAATAAATATATGTCTTCATACTCCTTAACAAATCCAACATCTTTATAATTAACTTTGAGATTTTTCTTATCTGATTTAATTAATTTTATTAATTCAAGAATATTGGCTTTACTTAAGTTAAAGTCTTTTAAAAGTTTAAATAATACTTCAACTTGAAGAAAAGGAGAAAGACTTAAAAAAGCTTTTTTGGTAAAGAAATAATATTCATTAGTTCTTTTTACTTCTTGGTAAATAAATTTATCGCAAGTTTCCATTACAATTTTACTTGCTTCATTTAATGTTTCTTTAAACTCTAAAAACTTTTCATGAAAACTTTCATTTTCGTTTATTATTTCAGGAATAATGTGATGTCTAATTCTATTTCTCGTATAGTAATTTAATGTATTTGTATAATCTTCAAAATACTTAATATTGTTATCCTTAGCATATTTTATAATATTCTCCTTTAATACTTTTAATAAAGGTCTTAGAATTAAGTATTCTTTCATATAAACACATTCATCAATACCACTATATCCTTTTAAATTACTCCCACGAATAATTTTCATAATCGATGTTTCCATATCATCATTTAAATGATGGGCAAGAAGTAAAAACTTACAGTTTTCTTGTTTTAGAATACTTTCAAAAAACTTGATACGATAGTTTCTTGCTTCTTCTTGAAAATTATTTTCAATTGTATTTGGATTTAAATGTGATATATAATATTTTAAGTTTCTTTCATGACAATAATTTATAATAAACTTTTCTTCATCAATAGATTCTTTTCTTACTCCGTGGTTTACATGGGCAACAATAATATTTTTAAACTTTAGCTTTTGTAGGATAGTAAGTAAAGTCATTGAGTCAACACCAGTAGAAACACCGATTAAAACTTTATCATCAAAATTTACATTATATCTATTTAAAAACTGTAGTACTTTTGTTTCCATTTAACCACCAGTAATATTATATACTTTCTTTTATCTTTTTTCAATTATAATGGTATTATACTTGTATTTTCTTAAGAATGGCTTTATTTTAATATATTTACTAAATTATGTCAAGGTAATATTTCCTAAATAAAAACACTTACCCTTAATGTAAGTGTTATTTTTTTATACCTTTCATATTTAAAACATTTGATTTAAAAGAATTAATTTTTTGGTATTTTAAATATTTATACTTAACAGCATTTTCAATTAACTTATCTAAAAGTTCATCAAAGAAAAGGCCAGTATCTTCATATAAGTAATAAGCTAAAGATCCTGGGATTGTATTAATCTCATTGATTAATAACATTTCCTTATCAAGATCGTAAATATAATCAATTCTAATAACACCTTTATTGTTTAGGATTCTTGCTACCTTTTTCGTTAGTTTTACTATATCTTTTTTTAAATTTTCCTCTATTTGTGCTGGGATTATTCTTTTCGATTGACTTTCTTCATACTTATCAGAAAATGTAAGGATTGCATTTTCAGTAATGACTTCTTCGATTGCGGAAGGAATGTCATCATTAATAATCGCACAATTAAATTCTCTCATTTTTGTAATAACCTCTTCCACAATCACTCTTTCATCAAAACGAAATGCTTTTGCAACCTTATTAACTAATTCATCAGCCTTTTCAATTCTTTCAATACCAATTGAAGATCCTAATGTTGCCGGCTTAACAATCAATGGATAACTTAAATCATTACATTTTCTAATTATTTCTTGACGCATACCTTTCCATTCTGAATTTGTAAAGCCAACAAAATTAACAGTTGGAAGCCCTTCATAGCTTAATATCTTTTTCATTGTAATTTTATCTTGAGCTACACTAGCCTCTAAAACTTCACATGAAGTATAAGGAATATCTAGAATTTCAAAAAATCCAGCTAGTTCCCCACCTTCAAGACCACGACCATGAACAGCACAAATAACAGCATCAATTGATATTGTTTTAAATCCTTTTTTTAATCCATGACGAGTAAAGAATACTTCTTGCATCTTTACATTATTATTTTTAAAAGTTTCAACTTTATCAAAATCTTTACCAGTTGTAAAGACATTGTTTTTTGTTAAGTATATCGGAATATAATTATATTTTGTTTTATTTAATGCTGCAATGATTTGCATTCCTGTAAGGATAGATATTTCATGCTCAACTGAACTGCCACCGAAGACAACGGCAATATTCACCTTTCCCCTCCTTAAATAAAGTAATTATCAGTCAAATCATTTTCAATTAAAACAATTCCCTTTTTTACAAGCGCATAACCTTCCTTAAAACTTTTCGCAACCCTAATATTTTTATAATTTAAACTTTCCAAACTTTCTTGTAAGTACTTTGCAGCATCATTTTCTATTAAAATAACTTCATCACAAACCTTAACAATTTCCTTTGCTAACTCAAAACTTATTTCTTTAGCCTTATCCCCTAACTCTACAATTCCCGGCGTAAGTAATGTCTTATATTCACTTGATAAACTCAATACTTCTAATGCACTTAAAAACCCTTTTACATTACTATTATAAGCATCATCTAAAATAATTAACTCTCTATCATATCTTAAATTAAGACGATGGGAAACTTGGTTTAAATCATTTATAGCATCAATAATTTCTTCGATGCTTAAGCCGATTGTATTAGCTACAGAAATAGCAGCAAGAAGATTTAAGACATTATGTCTTCCTAATAATTTTGTTTCAATTTGATAACTCAATCCTTGAAAATGAAGATCAAATGTTAATTTATCTAAAGTCATGTTAATATTTGATGCATAAAAATCACAATTAGGATTAGTTCCATAAGTTATAACTTTACAACTATTTTTAATTTGATAATTTTTAATATATTCATTATCATAGTTTAAAAAAGCAACGCCATCACTAGGAAGTCCTTCTACAATTTTCATTTTTTCATATACTATATTTTCAGTTGTTTTAAATGTTTCTAAATGTTGGGGAACAATTTCTGTAACTACTGCATATTTAGGTCTTGCAAAGTTCACTAGCTTTTCAATATCCCCTACTTTTGTTGCTCCCATTTCTAATATAAAGAGATTATTATAACTGAATAAATATTCATTAATAGTCATACTAATTCCATTCAATGTGTTATATGATTTAGGAGATTTATAGACAATATGTTTTTCTTTAATTAAATCGTATAAATAGTTTTTAACACTTGTCTTCCCACAGCTACCTGTAATGCCAATAATTGACGGCTTATATTTTGAGAGTTTTCTTTTCGCATTCACATAATATCCCTTAACAATTAACCTTTCAATTGGCACCATACATATGCTAGATGCAAAAACTAAGAGTGGTGATATAACGATAAATAAAGCAAGAAGGGATATGAGTTGCGGGAAGGGAAAAACTAGCATTAAGATTGTACCTAAAGCTGTCCAGGAAATAATAATAAAACTAGTAAGTCTAATAATCCGAGGTGTAAAATGCAATTTTTTAATTTTCACCCTATGCATTAATAAATATAGTCCTATAATTATTACTATATAGATTAATTGAAAATAATATTTATCTAAAATAAAAATA
>DUOT01000119.1 GCA_012838705.1 Acholeplasmataceae bacterium | reverse complement strand
CCTAAAAATATTAAAGTTAAGTGAAGATTATCAATTGCTGTAAAACGACCCTTTACATCTAAATCTTTTTGTAACTTCTCTATTTTCTTTTTGTTTTCAAGGCTTAGCCCAAACCCAATAAACATTCTCATATTTATATCCTTTCGATTGCAAGTATATAAGGTGGATTATTTATTTGATTAATAAACTTATATTTGATTACTTCAAATTGTTGTTGCGGTAATTTAGATAAATAATCATCTAATGCAAGTGCTTCTTTATATCCTTCTTTATGACCTGGATAGACAACAATAACACATCTTCCACCATGGTCTAAAATTGCCAATACACTTTTGATAGCATTAAGAGTACTTTCTGCTTTTGTTGTAATATCTTTATTTTCTCCGGGTAAATAACCTAAATTAAAAATTGCTCCTTTAATTTTTGTATTAACATATTTAAGCAAATTTTCATGATTATCACAAATAAATTTTATATTATTATAATCTTTTGTTAACTCTTTTGAATATTCAATTGCCTTCTCTTGAATATCAAAACAAAAAACATATTTTGAGATTCTTGCAAGAAATAATGTATCATTACCTTTTCCTGCAGTTAAATCAACTGTAATATCATTTCTTGTTACTACTTCTTCTAATAGTTTATGTGCAAAGGGAATAATTTTCTCCATAATCTCTATCACCTTAATCTTGAGTTTTTTATACACAAGGCATATAAAACGCCATCCTGAAGGAAATATTAGGCTAAATTAAGAAAAAAGGGACTAGCCCTTTTTTAATACAATTTCTTTGCTCTTCATTAAGCGAATAATATTACTTCTTTCATTTTCATCAAGTTTATTAGTAATATAGCGAATGCTTTCTGAAATTTCCGGAATCATTACATATTCAATTGCATTCACTCTTCTTCTTGTTTTTTCAATTTCTTGAGCAAGCATATTTGTTGATTTTTCTACATGAGCAAGCTCAATTAATTTCGGTAGTAGTTTTGATAAGTTTAATACTGTGTCATCTAATTCACTTGGGGTAAAGGCGAATCCATAAGTAATATCTATACTTTCGTTATCTTGGTAACTTACAGTTGGTAATTTTATATTCATAATTGATTTTGAGCCAACAGTAATTTCCGCATCCTTAGAAGGGACCATTAATGATTCGATAATACCTTCATAACTCATCTTAAGCCGAACATTTGCAAATTGTTTCATAATGTCAATTAGTTTAGCTTCGATTTCTTCTCGTAATGATTTATTGTGACGAATGAGAATCATAAATTGACGAACCATTTCATCTTGTTTATCTTTTAATAATTTATGTCCTCTTGTTGCTGTACTTAATCTTTTCTTAAGACGAGATAGTTCCATTCTTGTAGGATTTACTCTTAAAGCCATATTAATTTCCTTCCGGATAATATTTATTAATTAAATCAATATTAATACGTTTTAATTCTGATTTCGGAAGAATTGATAGTAATTTCCATCCAATATCTAATGTTTCTTCGATACTTCGATCAACATTAAAGCCTTGTGAAACATACTGTTTTTCAAACTCTTCCGCAAAATCACTATATATAATATCGATTTCTGATAATGCGGCTTCACCAAGAATGGTAGCTAATTCTTTCGCTTCTTTTCCACGTGCATAAGCAGAGAACAATTGGTTCATTGTATCAGCATGATCTTCTCTAGTTTTACCTTTACCAATTCCTTTATCTTTCAATCTACTTAAAGAAGGTAGTACATCAATTGGAGGAGTTATTCCTTTTAATGATAGTTCTCTTGAGAGAATAATTTGTCCTTCTGTAATATATCCTGTAAGGTCAGGAATTGGATGGGTTTTATCATCTTCAGGCATTGTTAGAATTGGAATTTGTGTTATTGATCCTGTTTTGCCTTTGATTCTTCCTGCACGTTCATATAAAGTTGCAAGGTCAGTGTACATATACCCTGGATAGCCACGACGACCTGGAACTTCTTTTCGCGCTGCTGATACTTCACGTAATGCCTCAGCATAATTAGTAATATCAGTTAAAATGACTAATACATGCATTCCTAACTCATATGCTAAGTATTCAGCACACGTTATTGCCATTCGCGGAGTAGCAATTCTTTCAATTGCTGGGTCATTTGCAAGGTTCATAAATAGAACCGATCTCGCAATCGCACCAGATTTTTTAAAGTCCTCTACAAAGAAATTAGCTTCTTCAAATGTTATTCCTATCGCAGCAAAAACAACAGCAAATTTTTCATCAGTCCCTCTTACCTTTGCTTGCCTTGCAATTTGGGCTGCAAGTTTAGCATGTGGTAACCCAGAACCAGAAAATATCGGAAGTTTTTGACCGCGAACTAATGTATTTAATCCATCAATAGCACTTATTCCAGTTTGAATAAATTCAGAAGGATAATTACGTGCAACCGGATTAATTGGTGCACCGTTAATATCTGCTACTTTTTCTGGTATTATTTCACCACCACCATCAATTGGTCTTCCCATTCCATCAAAGACGCGACCAACAATATCTGGTGATAGTTTAATACCTATTCCATGACCTAAAAAGATCGCTTTCGCATCACTAATTCTTAGACCTTGAGACGTATTAAAAAGTTGAACTAAAGCTTTATCTTCATCAATTTCTAAGACTTTTCCTAATCTTTCCTCACCATCTGCTTGTTTGATTCTCACAAGCTCATCATATTTTACTCCTTCAACACCCTCTACAAGCATTAAAGGACCAACTACTTCTCTTATTGTTTTATATTCTTTAAGCATCTACATCACCTCTAAGGATGTCTTGGTATTCTTGTTCTAGCATTGATTGAACTTTAGAAAGATGCTCTGAAAAATCTTCTTCATGTACATATTTCATTCGTCCAATATATTCTAAAACCTTCATATTAGTTATCTTAGAAAAACTAGCATTTTTCAAAAGCGCTTCTTGACCGCGATTATACCAAATATGAATTGTTTTTAGAATACCATATTGTTTATTAAGTGAGGTATATGTGTCAACTTCATCAAAGGCATTTTGATGTAGAAAGTCTTCACGAATACTTCTTGCGCATTCAAGTGTAAGACGATCCTTAAATTCAAGTGAATCAATACCTACTAAACGAACAATTTCATTTAAATTTGCTTCTTCTTGAAGTATAGCAATCGTCTTAGCAACTAGTTCAGACCAATCTTTTTTTATATTTTGGTCAAAATATTCATTCAAATCTTCTTGATATAATGAATAACTAGTTAGCCAATCAATTGCTGGGAAATGTCTTCGATACGCAAGATTTGAACTTAATCCCCAGAATACCTTAACAATTCTTAATGTAGCTTGTGATACAGGTTCTGATGTATCTCCACCCGGTGGCGAAACTGCACCAATCGCACTAATTGCACCAATTCGATTATCTTTACCTAAACATTTAACTAAACCAGCACGTTCATAGAATTCTGCTAAGCGTGATCCAAGATATGCTGGATAACCTTCTTCACCTGGCATTTCTTCTAAACGTCCAGACATTTCACGTAATGCTTCTGCCCAACGTGATGTTGAATCGGCCATAATTGCAACTCGATAACCCATATCACGATAATATTCCGCAATTGTTATTCCCGTATAAATACTAGCTTCACGAGCAGCAACAGGCATATTTGAAGTATTAGCAATTAATACTGTTCTTTCCATCAAAGATTTACCTGTTTTCGGGTCTTTTAATTTCGGGAATTCATTTAATACGTCGGTCATTTCATTTCCACGTTCGCCACAACCAACATAAACGATAATATCAGCATCTGCCCATTTCGCAAGTTGATGTTGAACTACTGTTTTTCCAGATCCAAACGGTCCAGGAATCGCAGCAACTCCACCAATTGCAATTGGGAATAGCATATCTATTACACGTTGTCCTGTAACCATTGGAGCACGTGGTGGTAATTTTTCAAAATAAGGTCTTGGTCTTCTTACTGGCCATTTTTGAAGCATTGTAATATTAAGTTCTTCACCTTTTTCATTTTGGATTTTACAAACTACATCTGTAATTTTTGCTGTACCATTATAAATCCAAGTAACCTTTCCAGAAAGTTTAGGGCTTAACATAATTTTATGTAATACTGCACTAGTTTCTTGGACCTCACCAAGAACATCTCCACCAGTTACATAATCCCCTACTTTTACAACACTTTTATATTCCCATTCTTTTTCATAATTTAATTTTGGAATATCGATTCCTAAAGGGATACGGTCGCCTGCCTGTCTTTCAATAACATCAAGCGGTCTTTGTATACCATCAAAAATACCTGAAATTAACCCAGGTGCTAAGTCAACAGAAAGTGGCTCGTTTGTAAAGTAAACTGGCTCACCAGGACCTAATCCTGCAGTTTCTTCATAAACTTGAATTGAAGCACGATCGCCTCGTAATTCTATAACTTCGCCAATTAATCTTTTTTCACTAACGCGGACAACATCATACATCTGGACATCTTGCATATTCTTAGCAACAATTAAAGGTCCAGCAACTTTTGATATAATCCCTACTTTTTCATTCATTGCCGCCATCCTTTCTAAAAAATATCAATTCCAATAGCCTTTTCTACATTCTCTTTAATTTTCTTTTGACCAATTCCTAAACTTTGATCTGTAATTGGAATTGGAATAATAATTGGAAATGGATCAAAAGAATACTTTTCAATCGTTTCTGGAATTGATTCATATAGTTCTTCCGCAACATAAATAATTTTATAATTTTCATTTACTAAGTTGTATATTATTCTTTCAACTTCCGATACCTTATCGGTAATGAAAGTTTTTATTCCAACTGCATTAAATAAGACGATTGTATCATGATTTCCAATCGCTGCAACTTTTACTTTATTATTCATATGATATCATCCCTTCTAATACCTAAGCAAAGAATCAATATCACTTGTTGCATAAATGATTCTTAAGTTTTGTGCTTCAGCTTGTTTCAGTAAAAAATAATATATCATCGGACCAATATCAAATGAATCAAAACTAAAGCTTTTCATTATCTCAATAATTAATTCATCAAAATATCGTTCTAAATGATTCAAATCAGATCCAAACTTTGCTAAGCCTTTAGATATTTTTTCATTATAAAATGGTTCAAAAAGTTTTATTAACTCTTTTTCATCTTTACTAAATGCTGTGGAAAATACTTTATGACTAATTTGTCCACCTGGAACAAACATTTCAATAAACTCATTTTCATCCCAACGTAATTTTTTTGAACGCAAAAATATTAAGACATTTGTAAAGTCGACTTTTGATGAATAATATGTAACTAATGCTGGGCTACGATTTATTTTTCCAAAAATATATTTATAAATTATTTGATCTATTTTTGAACTAATTAAACGAGGACTATCTAGATTTTCTATCGCTTTATTAATATCTTTAAATATTTTTGCTAAGTCTTTAGTTAAGTTAGATAAATCTTCATTTATAATTACTTCTTCTAGAGTATCTCGTGAAATAGTCCCAATCCCTACAAAAGTATCAAATTGCATAACATTAAATATTTTTCTTTTGTAGAAAAATTTTATATTTACAGCATCATTTTGAAAATAAAATAAATCAGTTAGATTTTTATTTGGAGATATTTCAGAAAGTAATACCTTTGTTTTTTGTAATTCCAAATTAATTAGTTCTTCCAAGGTTTTGGCATGTGGTGCGCCATAGCCTAAATCAATTAATGTTTTGATAAATTCTTTTTTAGAAATACTAACTAATTTTTGAAATTTAGAATAATCTAATATATTATTTTCAATTGCTTTAATTATTCCATTGGCATAGGGATAATTCATTATTTAATCTCCTTTAAACAATATTCTCGCAATCTCTACTTCATATTCATCTTTGATACGAAAGAGGATTGCGGAAAAGGAATAATCTAAATCAAAATTCTTACCAATCACTACAAATCCGCCATCAATATTTGCAAAATCATTTGCAAGTTTTAAGTTTAATCCTAAAGCTTGATTTAGTTTGTCTAATACAATAAAGTTATTTTCTTTCTTTCCAGTAGAAAAAACTTTACTATAACGGGAATAATCATTTTGTGATACTTTAATTATTTCATCTCCGTTTAATTTTTCTAATGATAGTTTATTTATTACAAATTTATACAGTTTATCATCATCCAAATTATTTAGTTTTTCTAAAGATAAATTAATTGCTTTATCAATTAAATTTTTCTTATTTTGTAGTGACTTTTGTTTTGCTATCTGTTCAAATGATGTTCTTTCAGTTTGAATTTTTTCTGCACTTTTTGCATTTGCTTTATTAATAATAATTTCTGCTTCTTTTTTTGCTTCATTAATCAATGTGCTTTTAATTTCATCAGCACGTGCTTTGCCCTCATCAATAATTTCTTGTGCTTCTAAAGCACATTTCTTTTCGATTTTTTCATAAATTGATTCCATAATTAACTAATACCAAGAATTAATAGAATACTAGTTAGAACAGCTAAAATAGCATAAGTTTCTACGAGGGCAGTCATCGTCATCCCTTTACCAGATGAATCAGGTTGTTTTGCTGTTAAATGAATTGCACTTACTGCCATTCTTCCTTGATATATTGCCGATACAAACCCTACAATAGTAATTGGTAAAGTTGCTCCAAAATAAGCCCAACCAACATCTGTTGTTAACGGTTCAAGATTTCCACCTAAAGCTCCAATACTGCTCATTAAAAGAATAGCTGTTAAGAAACCATAAAACCCTTGAGTTCCTGGTAAGATTTGTAATATTAGAATTTTACCAAATAAATTTGGATTTTCACTAACAACACCAGCTGCTGCTTTCCCACTCATTGTTACAGCGATAGCTGAACCTAGTCCACAAATAATCGCAGCCAATGCTGCACCAATAATTGCTATTAATGTTCCTGTAGTCATAATAATTAACCTCCTATAATTTTATCATTTATACTATCGATATATTTTAATTTATAAGATAGTGGTTTATATAAATACCCACCACCTTCATAAAACTTTCCATAAAATTCAATATATTGTAATCTACTGTCATGTACAAATGCTGATAACAATCCCATTGCGATATTAAATATATGTCCAATTATATAGATAATAATTGAAAAGAAAAATCCTATTGTACTAGCTTGTAACATTCCGGCAAGCATATTCATTACCATTGCAACAACTGCAGATGATAAATATAATGCTAAAATTCGAGAATAAGATAAAATGTCACTGAAATAGTTTGCAATACCAAATAGATTAGTAATTCCTCCAGTTAATTTTCCAAAGATGTTTTGTTTCTTTCTTCCACCAGTAATTAAGATTACGATAACACCAACAATAATTAATGCTTTACCGATGTTTGCTAGTGGCGGAAGAAAATAAAATCCAAGTCCAATTAATATCATTATCCATGTAAACTCATCAAACAATGCATCTAAATAATTCTTTTGACGAATATTTATATATGCTTTTACAAGCAAAGCAAAGATAATATGAGCACCACCAACAATCATTGATAGAATTAACATATCCAGTGGTCTATCCATAGGTACAAAAAGAATTGGGTTCCAGGTTGCTCCAAAATAACTACCATATAAAACACCCCAGAAAATACTAGGGATTCCTGCGTATTGTAATGTTTTGATTAATTTCCGAGTGTCTCCTTTCGGCTTTAAAATGTTTAGCAATAACCCGAAAAATAAAATCATTACAATTCCGTAACCAACATCTCCAACCATCATTCCAAACAATAACCAATACCATGGTGCCATTACTGGGTTTGGATCTAATTCATTTGGTTGCGGAACAGAATATAAATTTGTAATCGCTTCAAACGGTTCTACAAAACGATTATTTTTAGTTGCTGTCGGAGGATTTTCATCTTCCAAAGGTTCTCTTATTTCTAAATCATAGATTGGTGTAGCTTCTTCAATTGCTTTTTTTAGTTTGTCTTCTTCATCACTACGTATCCAACCTTCTAAATATAAAGCTTTTAATGTTTCTTGGCCTTTAACTTTTTTCATTTCTAATTTAGTAAGTAATTGATCATTTAGAATAGCTAATTCATCAATTTCATTCGATAATCCTTGCAACTTTCTTTCTAAATCTTGTATTACACTTAAATTATTATTAATAGTAGCTTCAAGATTTGTAATTATTCTTCGTGGATTTTCATTATCTTTTGGAAGTATAATTTCATTAAAACCAATAGACTTTATTTTTGATATTATTTCTTGATCATCTTGATAATAATTGATTAAAAGTGAAGCTACTCCATCAAGGCTTTCACCATAAAGTTCAAGAACGCTTCCATACTCATTTACTACTTCTTGTATTTTTTCAAGATCTTTGCGATATATAAAACCTAAATGTAAAGTAGTATATTTAGAATTTTCTAATTCATTAAGCTTAATATCCATCTCCTGCCATGGAGAAAAGTAATTGATTTTGTCTTGCAATTCTAAATTTTCATTTTTTAATCTATCTATTTCATCTTTGGTTTTTTCAGCTTCTTCTACAAGGGCTTCCCTTTGAGGATTATAAGAAGCAAAGTCTTCAAAATCAACAACTTTACCTAACGATTTTTTCTGGTTATATCTAGATAATAACTTGATTGTTTGCTCCGTTCTTTGTAAGGTTTGTTCATCTACATTATCTCCAATTGTATTATCTGATAGTGAGACAGGCATAAATACTTGGTATCGCTGTAATGATTTAAGCAACTTATTTTGATCTTCTTTTAATACAAGAATATTAGCTTTTTTCATCGGGATAATCATAACATCAATACCTTCCCAACAATAAAGTTAACTGCTTCATCAAATCTACTATTTACTTTTTCTGCAAGTGTTTGATCTTTTTCTTCATTTTCTTTAAGAATTTTTTCTTGCATCATTTTAATTTGGTTCTCAGTATCTAAAGCGATTTGTTTTGCTTCTACTTCTGCCTCTTCAACAATCTTTTTCCCTTCAGTTTCACCTTCTCTTTGAGCGTCTTCAAGCATCTTCGTTACTTTTTCTGTTGCTTCTAATTTCAGTTTTTCACCTTTGGCTTCTGCTTCTTGTATTAATTCTAAAATTGACATTTCATCACCACCTTTTTCTAGTATAAAAGGCAATACTCTCGTATTGCATCAAAATTCATTGTATTTTTTTGCATTTCCATACGATTTCTCAACTGGATATTTTTCATTATTCTTTTTTAGTTTATCTTCGATAATTTCTTCTATATCAAAATTATAAGTATCTGCAAGTAATATTCCATATATTAAAACATCTGCAAGTTCTTCTTTTAAGGCTTCGAGATTATCAACTTCATGTTTCCATTGATACAATTCTAACAATTCAGCTGCTTCTATACTTAATGCTTTTGCTAAGTTTTCGCCACTATGATATTGTTTCCAATTACGATCATCACGAAACTTAATAATTTTTTCGATTATTTTCTTATTCATTGTCTCATTCCTTTATATATATTATATCATTTTTTACCACAAAAGAAAAGAATTAAAGTAATTCATCGTGAAAAAAAGTGATTCCAGAAATAATATACAATATAGTTCTTTTAATACGCTTTTTATCAGCTGGTTGAACGGTATCACTTTCTATATAACTCCCATCCGCTTCCACAATCAAACTTTGATTTAAATAATAATCAATTTCATCTTTTAAATGATTTGTGAAGTCTTTAGAGTAAATGACCATCATACTTTCAGTACTTAAAAATGTACTCCGAGGATCAAAATTTTCCGAACCAATTATACTTATTTCGTCACCCAATATAATCGTTTTCGCGTGTAAACTCGAGTCACTTTGAAATTCATATACAGTTGCAATACTAGCTAGTTTCTTTCGATTTCTAATATATCCTGAAGTTGCGAAAAGATTTGGATTTGTATCGATATTATTCGTAAGAATTGTAATACGTTTATTATCGTAGTTAGGTAACATTTTTCTCATTTGATTATTTACAATAAAATAAGGGGATTGAATAAATATATCATCATAATTTTTTGATAGTTCTGAGATTGTAGAAAAAACAACAGGATACTTATTTAGTCTTGTAATTGGGCTTCTAATAAAAGTTGTATTTTCTACTTTTATTGCATTATCAAAAATATATTCTTTTACTTCATTCAAATTAGCAATTTTAATATAATCATAATAAGCATTAAGTAACCTTGTTTTTATATTATCTAACTTTTCAGTTTTTATAATTTTTTTTGTTTTCGAATATTTATGATTAAAAAGTTCATCATAGTAGTCTTTCATATCTAAAACTGTGTGATGATAATTTTTGGTTCCATAAATTAATACATCTCGATCATATGTTTCTTTTTTTGAATCATCATATTCTACAAACATCCGGTCAGATATATTTCTTCCGCCAATCAACCCGTATTGCTCATCTATTATCATAATTTTATCATGGAGAGTGTTATTAAATGCATAAGGTTTTAAAGGGTTTAGCGGCTCATAATATTTTACATCTATATTATTTTCTAAATCCAATACTTTAAATTCTTCGTTTCCGAAAATTTTTGAATTAGATAGTCCATCAACTATTAACCTTATTTTTACGCCACGATTTGCAGCATTAATTAGTGCACCAAAAAAAATATTTTTTGAGGTGCCATTATGAATAGTATAATACGATATATCAATTGAATGTTTTGCTTCATCAATTAATGCTATCCTCGTACTAAAAGCAAGTATACGGTCCTCAACTAAAAATGCATAAGTATTTTCATTAGATACTTCTGTAAACTGAGTAATATCATAAGTAAATGGTGCATCACCTTGACTATACACTTTAAAAATTAACACTCCAAAAATATATAAGTAGAGAAAATACAAAATTAATAGGAATTTTAATATTTTTCTTATTTTTTTCATTATTTCACCATTATATATTATATGAAGTATATAGATTATTTTGATATCTAATTATAATTATAATAACATAATTAGCCTTAAAATTCAATTAAAAAAGCACTTTCTTCAAGTGCTAATTTTTTAAATATTCAGTTCGAAAAACAATTATAATCACACATAAATATACGATTGTTAAAGCCATAAGTGGTAGTAAATTAACAGCAATTAATATAATTAATATTAATGATAAGGTAATTAATATTTTAAAAACCAAATCTTT
>DUOT01000118.1 GCA_012838705.1 Acholeplasmataceae bacterium | reverse complement strand
CTTATTTGCAACAAAATCTTTTCTATCTTCATAATGCTCAATAATATCTTCAATAATCATTTTAAGTCGAGATTCATCTTCTAATATTTGTTTCATAGTAGCCATGGCTTTTTGGCTGGTTTTTATTTGTTCAACATCTGCTTTTTCCTCTTCTTCCAACTCTTGATAAAAATTATCAATTTCATCAAGAATCTTTTCATTGAGTCCGACTTTAGCCATTCTAGATTCATATAAAATAGGTACAGTAGAACCATCTTCTATAGCTTGTGTCATATCATAAACATCAATAATCTCACCAAACACATTAACAGTAGAACGATCTTTTGTTTCTACGGGTGTTCCCGTAAAACCAATATATTTAGCGCTAGGTAAAGCATCATGTAAATATTTAGCAGTTCCATATTTTTTATAAGCCTCTAACCGTTCCGCATCAAATTTCATAACAGCATCAATTCCATAATGACTTCTATGGGCTTCATCTGCAATAACTAATATATCTTGCCTATCACTTAATATGCCTGTTTCTTCTTCAAACTTTTGAAGTGTTGTGAAAAATATTCCTCCACTTTTTCGGTCATCTAACTTTTCCTTTAAATCGGCTCTACTCTCAATTTGAACAGGGTCTTGTCTTAAAAAGTCACTACACTTAGAAAAGGTTTCAAATAATTGATTGTCTAAATCATTTCTATCTGTTACAACAACGATAGTAGGATTATTTAATTTGGTAATCATATTACCTGTATAAAAAACCATACTAAAACTTTTACCCGATCCTTGTGTATGCCATATTATACCTGCTCTACCATCTTGAGCAGTAAGAGTTCTATCAATTGCCTTTTCCACACCATAATATTGGTGATATGCAGGAAGTATTTTATTATCTTCACTATACAAAATATAATCATTTATTAAATCTAGTAATGTTTCTTTATCAAAAATCCCCTTTATTAATGACTCATGAGTATTTACTCTCTCAACTGAATCATGAATACCCGTTTTTTTCCATTCATTAAATCTAGAATAGTTAGAAGTAATAGTACCTGCTTTAGCAACTGCACCATCACTAATAACCAATATTTGATTATAGTAAAACAAACTAGGAATATGAACATTCATATATCCTTTTAATTGATTAAAAGCATCTTCTAAATTAACTTCTTCTCTTACCATACTTTTAAGTTCAAAAACAACTAATGGCATACCATTAATAAATATTATAATATCCGGTCTTTTTAAACTATGTTCTTCAACACTAAATTGATTAGCCACTAAAAAACTATTATTATCAATATTATCAAAATCAATTAATTTAACTGTGTGATATCTAACACCTTCTTTGGTATATTCAGGAACACTTATCCCTGACTTAAGGTATTTACTAAATGTTTTGTTGTTTTTAACCAAATTATTTTGATCTAAATTTTTAATAATTCTAACAGCTTCATTAATAACTTCTTCACTTAAATGACTATTAATTTTAATTAAAGAAGTAACAAGATAATAATCCAATATTACACTTCTATAATCTCTCCCAATAGATTCTCCAGGTTCATATTCATAACCTAATTCCTTTAATAAGTCGATAGTCATTAGTTCTAATTCTTGTTCATTAAACATTTATATCACACTCCATTATTGTTAACTAAATTATGATTTTCTAAAAATTTATCTATTTCATTCATTAATATCTTACATTTTTTCTTGCTTTCATCAAAAAATATAATTTTTATATACACTTTTTTGTATTTCATGTTTTGTTTTAATTTCAAAACTTCCTCATGAGTAATTAAAATTTGAATGCTCTCTAACGGATATAATTTTACAGGAAATTCTTTATACTCTATTTTGCTTGAAAAATCTTCATCTTTATAGTCCTTTTTAATTAACAATATATCTTCTGCAAAATTATACCAGCTTTGTTCCAAATGATTTGAAAATCCTACATTTTTAATTATAAATGGTATTTTTCCAATATTACAAATTTCTAAAGTATAATAACGATCTTTATTAAGTATCGTCTCATGTTTTATAACTTTATACTTTGGCCTGTTCTCAGTAATGATATTCCAAAGCGATAAAACAACTGCACCTACTGTACCAATTGCAACAAAAATATTAATTATTAAATTAGTTAATTCCATATTTACCTCCTGATAATACATATATACATAATTTATACTAATGAATTTCTATAAAATATAGTTCATTTTCACCATTTATCATTTTGAATATCACTTACTTCAAATAATCCTTTTTTCTTTATTATTCATTAGATTCGTTCATTACTTTTCACTCTAATTTATACAAATCACAATTTGTATGACTAAATTTCTATATTTTCTAGATTTATTTCACCATTCATTAGTTTTGGTAGTAAGGTATCACGCAGCTGAGTTAAGATCTGATTTTCAGCTTTGATTTGTTTCATTTTTGAAAACATGAGTTCAAGTTCTAAAGATAATTTTTT
>DUOT01000117.1 GCA_012838705.1 Acholeplasmataceae bacterium | reverse complement strand
TAAAATAATTTTTTTTGAGTTAATAATTAACATCTCAAAATAATGATACGCAAAAAACCTTTATCGATATTATAAAAATAAATTGAATCTTTTATTAATAAGATTTTAATACTTTTTTAATTACATTTTTGATATATTCATATCTTCTTGCATAACTATTAGGAATTGATATTAACTTTAAATTCTTAATATTACAAATTTCCAATTTCTTTTTATCACGCTTGCGTACTTTCTCATTAGTAATATGTTCTAACCCATTTAACTCTATTGCTAATACTGGTTTTTGTGTACCCTTTTCAAATAAAACAAAATCAAACTCACTAGTTAAGTAGTAATTCATATCTTTAATATCGTCGCTTGTTAAGATTGAAGAAACTTTTACTTTATCTTTTATTTCATATTTTTTATTGATTGTTAAATAATGTGATACTGTTTGAAGAAAATCAGCTTCATATTTGCTATTATAGTTTTTGAATCCTCTTACTTGATTACAATATAATTCATCGACATTAATTCTAATATTGTTTTTACCATTTGTCTTAATATAATCGACTAAATCATTAAGGTCATTATCTTCTTTAGACCTTTTTTTAATTTCATCATAATCACATACTATAATTAATCTTTCTTTAGCTCTAGTCGTTGCTACATTTATCAATTCACGATTATTTTTAACCCAATCAAAAGTCTTTTCAGGGGTTTTAGATGTAATAGCAGTTGTTAAAAATATTACATCATTTTCATCACCTTGAAATGTATGTATAGTCCCTACTTCCACATCAATTTCTTTTTCTTTGAACCGTTCACGTGCAAGTTCTGCTTGATTTCGGAATGGAGTAATAACTCCACAATTTTTAATTTTTTTGCGTTTAATTACTTCGATAATGGCATCGATTTCCTCGATTGAAGTATTACGATTATCTAAGTTTGGTATACTTTTTATTGGTACTAAAGTTAAAGCATCATCATTTAAGTATTTATTTTCTGTCTCAACTATTAACTTATTATCATAATATTTTATACCACTAAAACGTATAATTTTCTTATGTGAACGATAATGATAACGCAATAAAATAAACTTAGAAATATGATCTACAGTTTGCATTAACCTTAAAATTGAATTGTTAATATAATTGTAATCTTCCTTAATATCATATTTATCCATTAGTTGTTGATTAATTTTATCATCTAATACAATTACTGGCTCTAATTGATTTTGATCACCGACCAGAACTAATCTTTCACCACGAATTATTGGTAGTAAAGAATTAGTAATAGCACATTGACCTGCTTCATCCATAATTGTTAGATCAAAATGAGGTTTTGAACTACCTAAATGAACTGAAGATAAATTAGTTGTTGCAACAATTGGAAAGACTCTTAAAAACATTTTTAAATTATCATCAATACTTAAATATTTATTAAACTGTTTTACTCTATCTTCACTAGAAGAATATATTATTTTCATCAATGATTCATATTTGGGTTCTTTGAGTCTTTGTATTCTTTTAATTGAAGTATAATATAACCACTTTAATAAAGAATGATTATCTTGCTTTAGTAAATTCAATGCATCTTCATCTTTAATATTTGATAGTTCTTTAAATCTTTTTCTTAATTGTTCTGCTTCATCTTGAATTAATATACTACGCATATTATCTTTAATAATTTGATATACTTTTTCAAGTGCTTCCAAATTATATTCAACTTGAAGCTTTTCTTCATAATCATTTAATAATTTATTTAGTTCAGCATAATCCTCAGTTCTTAATATTTTTTGCTTTTTAAGGTAATCACTAAATATTCTTTGATCTTTGTATTTTTCAAATAATGACTTTATTTCTTCTAAACTTTCATTAACAACTTTATAATTTCCTAATCGAATTATTGGAAATGGTATTACATTACCATTATATTTTAATTTCCGAACTTTTTTATAAATACCATCAATAGGTTTATTATTATTCGATGTTATTAAAACAGTAATATCATTGAAAAATGCAGATATAACAATATTAATTATTGTTTGTGTTTTACCAGTACCAGGAGGACCTTGTACATAAGTCACTGGATTTTTTAAGGCATTATGAATTACTCTTAATTGATCTATATTTACTTTTTCATCAATAAGAACAATATTTCCTTCTTTTCTTCCCTCGTTCCGTAATGAATTTCTACCAAAAAAAGCTTTTAATGGAGTTGTTAATTTATGTTCTTCTTCCATGTTAATAATACCATTAAATTCTTTTTCATAATTAATAGGTATTGATCTTTGTAACTCCATTAAATAAGGTCTCTCATCTATCTCTTCACCTTTTCGTAATTTCTTGACTAAAATACTATGATATTTTTTTGGATTAGAAACATATTGTGTGATAAATTCATTAAGATCTTCATCAAAATACATACTTAAAGAATATTTTATGTTTTCATTTACTAAAAATTCTCGATTAAAATGAACTTCTTTTCCTATAACTAATGAATCTATTTCGGGATTAAGTAAAACTTTTTTATAAGCAATAACAAACAAACCTTTATTAGTACTAATAGATAACAAATTAATAATTAATTCATTAAAGTTTGTGAAATGATTATCACGATAAACTCTAGAATAATTCTTTAAATTTCTAAGTAATTTATCAACTTGTGATAACGTTAATTTATAAACTCCTTTTCTATTTAATTCATCTACATCAATACCATCAATTAAGGCAAATTGTTTCTGATAAGGTTCTTTATCATACTTTGCACACTCAATTAAATAATTAAGAATATTAGATTGATTTTGCCCATAACATAACCAATCTAATTTATTTATATTTTTCTCAATAAAATCAATAAGTAATGATGGGACATCATAAGTTGTCCCTTCTAGTAATAAAGCATCACCAATTTTATCAAAATAAATTGAAGTATCATTTAATAATCTAATGTCCTTAGACTCATTATATATTTTAACGCCAAGCTTTTTCTTTTCAATATCAATGATTGACGTAATAGCAACGAGAAAATAAGTCAATCCTTCGGGTTGTTGATATGTGATAGATAACCATTTACCTTCCCTTATTGCTCTAGAAATTGTTATTGCAATATCATTCATATTAATCACCATATAATTAATAAGTTTATAATTCCACATTTTAGCATTTATCACTTTATTAAATTATATCATTATTTTATAAATAATTAAAGCCTTATTGCAATTAATGTAGGAAATAACATGAATTTGATAAAAAATATTAAAAATAAATTAAAAAAGATTGATTTTATTAAATCAATCTTTTTTTAAGTGAAATATTAAATTGATTATATATTCAGTTCCATCATGTAGAAATACTTGCTCCATGCGGGATTTCCTGTTATTTTGAAACCTGACTTTTCAAAAATATGTAAAACAACTTTATTACTTTCATAAACATATATTTTAATGTTTGAATATTTTTTCCGCCTTAAATTCACCAATAATACATTTAACTACTTTTCGAATTTATATTTATCGCTCTATAAAAAAATTATCCAATAAAAGCACCAAATTATTAAACTTGCTGCTATAAATCACAAGAATAACACACTATTATAGAAAGCCATTTAATTAAGTGTTTTTAACTCCTTTATTCTTTGTTTCAAATAATTCCTAAGATCTTTGTCCATACAATATATATAACAACCTTTTTGCCCTCTTGACATCAATACTCTATATGTATTTCTTATAAGCAAATCAATTAACTCATTATCATTTGGATCTATAGTTCTTTTATGAGGTCGCTTAAATTCTGTTGCACCACTAGGATGTTTTGTATAGTCAGTTTGAGTTATACCATTACGATATATGAGGTCATCTCCTATTATTAAACCTACATATTCAAATTCCATACCTTGTGTGGTATGAATACAACCCACTTCATCTATTGAATTGGGATCTGTTGCAAATGTTTTTGTTCTATTCCATTGAGCTTGAAAATCTCCAATTATAATATCAATTTGAGATTTATCAGTTCTACTTTTCCAAGGAAAAACATCACCAGAAATAATTCTTGATTTATTATTTGTATTTTTTTCAATTACTGCTTTTTTCATTTCCATGATATCATCAAAAATTCTAATATCATAATCTACAATTTGACTGGATCTTTCAAATGGTTCATTATATAATACAGAATCTATCCAGCTAATATATTCATCTGAACCATTGCAACGGAATTGAGACTTTAATTGTAAATGATTACCATGATATATTTCTGCATTAAAATAATTAGCCCACTTTGTTATTTCTTCAATGGTTCCATAATCCTTAATATCAATTTGTTGTTTAGGATCTATAAAAAAGACACTAGTTTTGGCTGCATTAATAATTTCTTTGATTTGATTTTCACCTTTATAAAACCAAGACATTTTTGTTTTTTCTGTTAACCTATGTGCTTCATCGACAATCAAACAATCAAACTCATTACTCATAGATTCAATAAAACTACCAGAACCTTTAAATAAAGTTTTCAAATATGTATAATTTGGAATGTTTCTAGTTAATTTTGAAAAGTAATTTTCTCTAACATATGAACTTTTTGATACATAAAATGCTGTGAATCCTTTTTTCATTATTAGATTAGAAAGCAGTTCGATAGCAATTACGCTTTTGCCTGTTCCAGCCCCTCCTTCAACAATAAAGACTTTTTTCTTCCCATCCTTCATGCGTTTTGATGCTTCTTTATATAATAATTCAAACACAACTCTTTGTTCGTCTAATAATTCAAATTCTTTATTATTATTTAGCATGTTTCCCAAAGCATCAATTAACATTTTGGATGGTTTTATTTTACCATTATCTATTTCAAATAAAAGATCTTTTTTAGATGGATATTTTATATATTTTTCTATAAAATGTCTTAATTTCTCATAATCTGATTCAATAAATACTGGTGCTTTATTAATTGCATCATGATAGACATTATCAGTCAATTGATCTAAATATTCAATTCTATAATCATGTAAAAAGGCGCATGGATTTAGTTTTATATCATTTTTTTCAACTGCTTCATTAAAATGAGAAATAATTGCTGCATATGAATAAGCTTGCCACGAAGGATGTGTTTTTAATTCCTTTCCCAATAGAATAACACTTGGCATATCTGTCTTATTTACTTTTTCCCATCTTTTCAATTCAACAACAACAATATTATCAGAATAATCATTAGAACCAGATATTAAAAAATCTATGCGTTTTGACGTTATTGGAATTTTATACTCTATTCCAACACGTACGTCTAAAGGAACAGAAGACTGTTTCAACACTTTATACATTTCACCAAGTGAAATTTTCATTGACCTCTTTTCTGAATCCGATACATTTTGTCCCATCTTTTCTAATATTTTCGTTACGATTAAATTGTTTTCAATATGATAATTAAAGTTTGATAAAGTATCATGATATGCTATCATAATTCCACCTCAATTTCACTTATTTTATATAATTAAATACAAACTAAATTTATTATATATTAAATACCACATTTTTACAATCTCTTTTATACAAATCAATACTTATAATGAAAAAATATCAAAAAAAGACATTGATTGTTCAAACAACAATGTCTTTTATAAATTATATCATTTATATTGTATATTAATTCAAATAAGGAAAGTTTAATTCATATATTTCACCAATAGTAATTCGTAATATAAAATTTTAATTAGTATTTTTTTGTGGATATCATCATATCTTTCAAATACTCAAGAACACTTATTAATACATCACTACCATCTTCCCAATGCATTGTTTCTACAAAAAATTCTTTTGTAAATATCGATGAATCTTCTATTTTTGTCCCGTAATTTAACCCATCAGTAATATTGTTATTTACGTATACATTTCCTGTATATAATGCTAGTTTTTCATCATAATTATCTGGTATATCCCCTAAAACTCCACCAACATTATCAGTACTCGATTTAACTTTCCCAAAATTTATTGAATTATAAATATTTATTTTATAGCTTTCCTTCGGGTTACCTATGAATCCTCCAACTTTATCAAATCCATTAACTTCTCCTATATTATATGATGATAAAATAGTAATATTATCAGACCTACCAATTAAGCCTCCAATTTCATTACTACCAGAAACTATTCCCACATTATATGAAGACTTAATTAATTTTTCATCGTTACTACCTGCGCCTGTACAACCTACGAGACCACCTAAAATATCTCTCCCGCAAACCATTCCTGTGTTATAAGAAGATATAATAGATAACTCAAATGAAACATGACCTACAAAACCTCCTATGAAGTCATGTCCACTTATATCTCCTTCGCTGTACGTGTTATTAATAGATATATAATATCCATCTCCTATTAGTCCTCCTACACAGTCTTTTCCTATAATTGCTCCTGAGTTATATGATGAGTTAATATAATTTGTATAAGCAAAACCTACAAAACCTCCAATAGAATAGTTTCCTTTAACTTCTCCATTGTTAGAAGAGTTTGTTATAGATATAATACTACTTCTACCTAATAAACCCCCTATATAGTTGTTCCCACTAACTACACCACTATTAAATGATGAATCAATAGTAACAGTACAATCATCACTTAATCCTATTAGCCCTCCAACATACTCATTTCCCATAATAGTTCCTGAATTACATGACGAAGTAACCAAAATATCCTTAGAACTAAATCCAATAATACCACCTGTACTATATGTTAGATCTCCAAATACTTTTAAGTTGTTTTTCATTCTATATAAAGTTAATTTGGTATTGTTATAACCTATAATTCCTCCAATATAACCTTTCACAGTACCTTTAATCTTAAATGTTACTAATCCATCAATAGTCTCAATATTTTCTATTATTCCTTTATTATATCCTACAAGAGCTCCACCATATATTACTTGTTCTATGTTGCCTACAAAGTTAATATTTACATTATCAAGTTTTACATTTTTTATTTCTCCACAATTATATCCAAACAAACCTACATAATCATATGGTGTTGTAATAGTCATTCCATTTATAGTATATCCTTGTCCATCAAATTTCCCTACAAATGGATTATTTACGTCTCCAATTGGAACCCATTTTATATCTGCAATATTAATATCATTTACCAATTTATATGTCGCCCCTAAATCATTTTTAACATTTACTAAATCTTCTACAGTTGATATTTCTATAAAGAATAATGCTTTTACTATAATATTTTTGGATTCAGCATATGGTTTTAGGCTTTTACCCTCTTTATCTGTTATTTTTTCATCACCAAAATACCAACCATTAAAATCACCTTCATAAGATGTTGGAATAGGTAATGAATAATGTTGTCCATATGTAACACTATAGTATAATTTGCCATCCAATGTTCCACCATTTAAATCTAGAGTAATTTTATATTTATTTACTTCCCAGAATGCTGTTAAATGTAAATCTTCTTCTCTTTTCCATTCATTGTCACCTTCATATGAGTTTCCTTCTTCATCTAACCACCCTTTGAAAGTATAACCTTCTCTAGTTGGGATAATAGGAGTATAAGAATCGCCATATCTAACTTCATCAATTTCAACTAAATCATTATAGCCAATATCATAGTATACATTATATTTTTCCTTAATGAAATAAGCGTTTAATACAACATCTTTAGCTATATCCCATATTCCGTCTTCAACTAAATTATTCTCATAATACCATCCCATAAAATACGCTTCTTCTAGTTCTGGAATTGGTAATATAAATTCTTCACCATAGGCATAATAAATTTCTGTCTCATCAAGAGTTCCTAACCCCGGATCAAGTGTAACCTTATACTTTTTCGGAATCCATTTAGCTTTTAGATCTATATTTTCTGTAACAACATATCCACCAAATATCCATTTTTCATCTCCATTAATAAACCATCCATCAAAAGTATATCCCTCTTTTACTGGATCATTTGGTTTTTGTACTTTATTTCCAGATTGAACTTTCTGAGATACCACTTCAGTCCCATCATTAAAATCAAAAGTAACTGTATATATTTCTTTTTGACTTAATCTACCATTAATCAAATCATCTAGCCATTGTTCTTCATTACCTTCATAATTAGGATATTGTTCTTTATATAATTCATAAGCTGATTTACCATCTTTGCCATCTTTTCCTGGCAAACCTTTAATTTGATTTAACTCAATTAAATTTTTCCAGTGAGTTTCATCTACATATCTCCATTTAATGTAAGTATCACTTACACTAAATTCTACTTCTCGTCCATCAATTCCTGGTTCACCCTTATCACCTTTTTCGCCTTTAATTGAATCTAACCATTCTTCAAATGATCCTTGATAACCTGCTTCTACTGCTAGTTGATATATTTCTTTTTGTTTTATTGTTAATTCATCTTCTTTATTGTTTTTCCTAAAAAAGTTACAACCAGCTAAAAAGAATAAAAATGCGAAAAAAATAATTAATACATTGAATTTTTTTATCATAAAGATTTCTCCTTTTTTATAATTTACCAAATATTACTATTATATTATAATGTTTTTTCAACACTTAATCAATCAAATATTTACTTTATTTATTAGTCAACAAAAAAATGTAAAGATTGATTGATAACATTAATATACTTGATTATTTCAAATAACTCATCTTGGTATAAAATTGCTTAAAGACAATATAAAAAATGTAGGCAATAAAGCCTACACAAATTGTTGACATAGTGTTATAAACCTTTTTAATTTTTATATAACCATTAATTTAAATCAAAGATTTCAAAAAGTGGAATATAATCTTCAGGATTGGGTTTAAGTAGAAGGAGCAAGTTTAGTATAAAAGTTCATAAAATAGAAATATCATAAAGTGATATTTTACGTTATGGAGTACTAATTAAGAATGAAAAAAATTTTAATAGTAAGACACAAGAACAAATTGTACAAAATAGAACATACTTACATCATAGATCTAGTAGTGCAATTGATTTTTTTATACCGGAATATTTGCTAAATATTTGCTATTAGGTAAATTATATCATTAAAAGGAAACTTTATAACAATAAAATTTCAATTTATTTATAATAAACAAAAAAGTTTGATAACAACATATCAAACCTAATTATTCCAATATTGTGTTGCTGTAAATGAAATGCTACCAATTAAAATTATCATGTTTTCATTTTGCAACATATTTAATATCCCTTGTGTTCAAAATGCTACAAACTTTCAATTTAGTGTGTCCATTTTGCAACAAGCCACTGATACATTAGGAAGTTTGAAATGTTTTGCAACTCTTCCTCCAAT
>DUOT01000116.1 GCA_012838705.1 Acholeplasmataceae bacterium | reverse complement strand
TATAAATTTGATAACTCGGTTTTATTTTATTTATTACATTGTAATTTTATTATAATTAATTATAATAATATTATAATATGAAAGGAGACTTAATAATGGAGCAAAAGAAAAGTCAATATATTTATGTGTTAAATCCAATATCTAGATTACTTAAAGAAGAAAACTGGAGAGATAAAGAAAATGAAGTAGTAGGGAGACATTTTAAATATCAACATTTGGTATAGTTATTTTTGAAGCATCCTCTTATGATGAAGCATATAAAATAATGAATAGTGATTCTGCTGTTGCTGAAGGAATAATGGTGACTGAACTTTATCCTTATCAAGTTGCTCTAAGTAGATAAAAAGTTATAAGGAGTTTAATATGTCAATAGAAGTATATTTAATATTTAATGGTAACTGTCGTGAAGCAGTTGAGTATTATTCTGAAGTTTTAATACCCCTATGCAAGATATTCTAACATTAGGGGATGTTCCATCTGAAGCACCATTTACTGAAGAAGACAAAAAACTAATTTTACATACTTATTTAATGATTTCAGGTAATAGAGTAATGTTTTCGGATGCTTATCCAGTTAATCCTGCAACAATTGGAAACAACGTAAGCTTAACTGTTTTATCTAGTAATGTAGATGAAATGAAGGCACAATTTAACCAATTAAAAGAAGGTGGAAAAGTTGAAATGGATTTACAGGAAACATTTTGGAGTAAATGCTACGGTGTAGTTATTGATAAATTCGGTATCAATTGGCAATTTAATTATGTAAACAAAAAGACCTTAGCGGTCTTTTATTTTTCATTATTATATAATTCATTCATTGGGCACTTAAGATGCATTGAAGATAATATGAAATTTATAGGATCATCTGAAACAAAATTATTGTTAGCAAAGAAAAGTCCAGGATTATTTTCAAATCTACTTAAAACGATTAAAATATAAAAGATTATAGCTTTGATTTCAATATTATAGGTAAATGGATTTACGATTGCGTCTTGGTTTGAATATACTAAAGTTAGAAAATATTTATACTTTTCATTAAGTTTTTTGGGAGGATTTTGAATTAGTTTATGAATAAACTTGTTAGTTTTGGGATCGGAATCAATTTTACAATCTTTATCATACTTACTAAAATCTTTAAATAGTTCATATAGGAAAAGACCAATGATATAATGTTTCATACTAATTTGATAATTTGCTTCAAAAGAAATAGAAGATGAATCGTTTTGGATTGATATAAAGAAAAATAAACGGTTTAAGTTTCTAAATATTAATATTCCATCTTTGATTATTAAATTGTTATTAAGATATTGAGCACAAGGAGGAACAATCCCATCTTTATATAAATTGCATAAATCATTTATTTTCAATATAATTCATCCTCTCATCAATTTTATTGTATGTCAATCATGCTTTATAAGTTAAAATAAAAACTTTTGTTTAAAATTTTATTATGTTATAATTAAGTGAAGTGATATTATGAAAGAAACTAAATTTTATTATAAAAATGATTTAGCTCCAAAACTAATAGATACTATTCATCTAGGCTCATGTGCTTATATTGAATATGATAAAAAACTATTACTTGAAAAAAGATCAGATAGTAATCGCTGGGGATTAATTGGGGGAGGACTAAATATTGATGAAAGTCCTGAAGAGTGTATATTAAGAGAAATAAAAGAAGAAACAGGATTAGTAATTAATAAAAGTGATTTGAAATTTATTAAAGTATTTGCTGACCCATCGCGAATAATTGAGTATCCTGATGGGAATGTTGTTAGAAGCGTTGCTTTTTTTTATTTTGTAAAATTACATTCATTACCTAAATTAATTTGTAGTTCTGAATCAAGCGAACTAGTTTTCTTTAATATAAATGATATAAAAAAACTTAAAATAGCAGAAACACATAAGCATATAATTGATGAATTTTTATTAAATAGAGGCACTTATGAATCCTAAAATATATAAGTTTAATGCAGTAATCCAAAAGATACCTGATATTGATGGATAATATGTTCAGTTTCCATATGATATTAGAAAAGAGTTTGGTTAAGGTAGGGTAAAAGCACATGCTACATATGATGGTGTACCTTACGATGGAAGTATTGTAAATATGTGTATCAAGAACCTAGATGGATCTATTGTTATATTATTGGATTAAGAAAAAATAATCGTGCAAAGACAGGTAAAATCCAGGTGATACCATTGAAGTTACTATTAAGGAAAGGGAAAGTTGAAAATGAAATTTGATGCGAAAACATATAAAGAATTTATATTAGAGTTACCAGAGGATCGAAGATCTGCAATTGAAAGATTAAAAAACACTATTAGTGAAAATTTACCTGAAGGATTTATGGAAACTTATAGTAAAGGTTTTATCCATTTTGTTATTCCTTTAGATAAATATCCAGAAGGATATTTATCAAATCCTTCAGAACCTTTACCTTTTATTAGTATAGCATCACAAAAAAATTATATTGCTTTATATCATTTAGGAATATATGCATTTTCGAATATTTTAAATTGGTTTCGTGAAGAATATCCGAAATATGTAAAAACAAAACTAGATATGGGAAAAAGTTGTATCAGATTTAAAAATATAAATGAAATACCATATGAGTTAATAGGAAAGTTATGTAAGAAAATAACTGTTGAAATGTGGATCGAAAAATACGAAAGTGCAAGAAAGGAAAAATAAAAGGTTATGATTTATTTAGAAAGTTTTTTCTTACCATCATTTGAGCAAGAAAGTACTTATGAATATCCTACAAAATATCCATTTAGTTTTTTTTCAGACAAATCTTTTTACGACATACATTTTTCACCGATTACAATTTTTTATGGAGGTAATGGGAGTGGAAAATCAACATTATTAAATGTTATTAATAGTAAATTAGGATTAGAAAGAAAGTCTACTTTTTATGCTGACGAAACATTTGAAGCATATGTTAACATGTGTAAAGTAAGGCTTGCTCTTGATGACTACGGTAAAGAAATAGAAGTTCCAGTAAATTCAAAAATAATAGCTAGTGAAGATATAATAAATTTTATATTAAGTATTCGAGACCATAATCTTAAAACTGAAGAAAAAAGAAAAGAACTTGAAAAAGAATACTTGGATGCAAAATTCAGTAAATATCAATTTCGAGGATTAGAAGATTACGATAATTTAGTAAAAAAAACTACAGCTTTAAGAGAAACAAAAACAACCTATATTCGTAAGAGATCTACATTATATCGTCAATTTTCAAATGGAGAACATGTCTTGCGTTACTTTGATATTGAACTTGAAAATGATGGCTTATATTTACTTGATGAACCAGAAAATTGTTTGTCACCAAAATATCAAATCGATTTATTAAAATTGATTGTAGAGTGCACACGTTTTTGTAGCTGTCAATTTATTATTGCTACACATTCACCATTTTTACTATCTATACCTGGAGCGAAAATATATAACTTAGATTTAGATCTAATCGATGTTAGGAAATGGAATGAACTTGAAAATGTTCGTTTATACTATGAATTTTTTAAAGAACACAAAGATGTATTTGAGCAATAATGAAGTTGATCATGTAGTTTTTTGATAGTTGATCCAAATGGCAATCCTATTCTTATTGATCAACATCAATGATTGCTATATAATAAGAAAACTTGACTATTATAGTCAAGTCTTTATTTTACAACCACTTTTTAGATTTTTTATAACTATGAATAAGCCAATTATTATTAATAATAAAGATATTAATTTATATGGTAATCCTGCTAATGGTAAGGCAATTACTGAAAAAGAGATTCCGATTGTTGCAAAAAAAGTAATTACGCAAGGAGTGCAACCATATGTTAACATCCCAAAAAGTACAGAAATAAATCCAAAAATAATACCCTTACTTTCTTTTCCTTTTAAAGCGACCATACTGCTGCTTAAATTCATCATTAGACTAGTAGCAAATGCCATTATAATATTTAGGATAATATTAGTAATAACTAATAATAAGCCATATTTATCATTCATTTCCTTATAACTCATGTTTAATTTGTCTATGATGAAAAAAATAATTAAAAAAACACTAATATAAATCGTGTTAAGAATAAAATATTTTTTCGTTTTTTGCATTAATATCGCACTTTTAAGCATTTAAATCACCTTTTTTATTATAACATAAGAAGAAAGTATTTGGCAAAAAGTGATTTAAAAATCTATCATTGAAAATTTTTATCTATTGTATTTTCCAATATAATATTATATTATTAAAGTAACTAGAAGGGGTTATTATGAGTATTATAATTGCTGATAAAAAAGTATTAAATGAATGGGTAAAACTATCTTTAAAACTATTTCCTGAGTGTTCATATCAAGAAATTTATGAGGAATATCAAAACTATTTGACAAACGATTTACAAAAAGAAATTGGATTTTTATATCAAATTTATCAAGAATTTGTTGCCTTTATGAATATTTCAATTCGTAAGGAATATGTTAATGGTACAAACACATCACCTGTTTTATTTATAGAAGCTATATATGTAGAAGAAAAATATCGCAAACAAGGAATTGGAAAGAAACTGATTAAACAGGCGGAAGAATTTGCAAGAAGTAGAGGGATAAAACAAATAGCATCTGATTGCTTAATTGATAATACAAATAGTGAGGAATTTCATAAAAGTTGTGGTTTTCGGGAAACTGAAAGAGTTATATTTTTTGTAAAAGAGGTGTAAATAACTTTATTTCTCGAAGCATGATATTAGTATGGAATAACAACTAATAAAAATTATAATGAAGATTGATATTTATAAGGCATGAAAAAATGACCTTCAATAGTGAAGATCATTTAGATTGTTTTTCTATTATAAAATCAATTATTATCCATGAGTTTTTTTATTTCTTCTATTTTTTTGACTTTTCGTTTCTTAACAACATTTTTTCCTACTAATACTATAGGAACAAAAATAATAGAAAAAGGAATCAATACTGCAACTACAATTAAAACAATTTTCATGAATTCTAAAAAGGCATTTAGTCCAGCTAAAAATGCACCAATTATTTTTCTACCAAAAGGAACTTTTTCTTTATTTTGATATATATTAAAAGTAATTGTACTATATTCGATTTCACTATCAAGTTGATTTAATTCTTGAGTTAATTTCATTAGCTCATATTCGACATCAGTAATACGAGATTCTATTTCAATTAATTGACTTAAATTATTTGCATCTTTTTAAGTTCAATTAATCTATCTAACTCTGCATTAAGTGAATTAATCCTATGAGTCTTATCGAAATAATTAAGAGAAACATCAGTAGAAGTTTGGCGTAATTTGTTAATTGTACCTTCGTGAGATAAAACATTTAAAAACGTATCTATGCGATTGGATTTAATTCTGATAACAATGTATGCTTTATCCTCTTCAACAACTTTGTTTTCTACCCATCCATCGCCAAGATTTTCGTTAATCTCACTTAGTATCATTTCTAGATCATCAGTATGGATATCTGCTGATACTTTATAAATAATTTTTCTTTCGGAAACATTATTACTTACTTCATTGAATTGATTGTTGTTTTGATCATTTGGTGACCCTATATCCTTACTTGCACATCCAGTTAAAGCGAAAAGACTGATTATTAATAAAAGCACCGGTAAGAAAACTTTTTTGGCCATTAATAACACCTCTCTTTATATATATAGTATTATATTAGAGATATTAATGC
>DUOT01000115.1 GCA_012838705.1 Acholeplasmataceae bacterium | reverse complement strand
TATTCTTTATTTATTATATAAAGTTTGTAAAAGTGTTTAGAATTTTTCTATTATTTATTTTTCAAAAGTTTAATACACATTAATCGTTATCAAAGGTAAAACAATCACTTTCCAAATACATCATATTACCACATTTACTAATATAATAAACTCCTAAAGTATGTAACTATTATACCACTTAGCTAGATGAGTAATTACATTGAAATTATCTAAATCTTCCTTTACTCCTAATCGATACTTATCACTATAAGTAAATGAATTGAATGTGTTTGATAAAAAATAATCATTTTTTGAGTTGCATATATATCAAGTATTCAAAACCACTTTGTTTTGCATTTTTTTGAGGAACTCTCTTTATTTCCTCAAATCCTAATCGCGTATAAAGTTTAATAGCTTTTTCATTGTTACTTGCAACCTCTAATACGTATTCTTCATAGTTTGTTGTTTCTATGATGTGTTGTAAAAGCTTATATGCAACCCCTTTACCTCTAGCATCTACTGAAGTTGCTACAAACTCAATTTTACCCATATGATTGGGAATTTCTAACGGATACTCCTTAACCTCAAACTCTTTATGTAGAATTAAATAAGCAATTTGTCCTTTTATAAATCCAAGATGCTTTTTAAATTCTTTTTTATTCATTTTGACTGCTCTACTATGGTTTGGTACACAAGCTGCCATACTTAACACTTTACCATCTTCTACTGCTACATAAAAAGCTTTATCTACAAAAATATGTTCAAAAGTTCTGACAAGTTTTTCTTTATTTTTTGTAAAGTATTTTAACCAAACATAAAAACAATCTACAAATATTTTCGATAATTCCGATCTAATGCCATGATTCACTTCTTTCATTTTTAAAAATTTCATAATTTATTCTCACTTTCTGTTATTTTAATAGATATGCAATTAATTGTTCAGGGTTGATACTATGAAATTTTAATGGTTCTACTGAATTAAAAATTGCGATACCTTGGATTTGCATAAATAAATATTTAGCTAAGTCTAGAGAATTACCACTAACAAATTGTCCTTCTTTTTGACCACGTTCAATAAGTTTTGATAATGCGGTTAATACTTCTAACTCTCTTTCCATTGTTTTTTGATATATAAGTTTATTTTTACTTAAAATGTTTTTTGCAATAAGCATAATCACGCCAACCATGAGTTCATCTGATAAACTTTCTAACATTTCCTTAGCAAAATTAATAAGTATATCTTTAGGATTTGCATTGCTTTCAAATAATCGCTTTGTCTTTAAAAACTCTTCTAGTAAATTATCAACAATTTCTAAGAATAAATCTTCTTTATTTTTAAAGTAGCGATACATCAAACCAACACTAATACCACATTCTTGAGCAATCATTTTGATACTTGTTCCATCAAACCCATTTTTAATAAAAACTCTTGTCGCAGCATCCATAATCTTGGTTTTTGATTCTTCTCGCATTTTTGCAAATTGTTCTGGTGTTATCATAATCAACCTCTTATAAATTATAAAATGAATGTGCGTTCATTATATCATTTATACTTTTGATTGTCAATGATATTATCAATTTAATTGATTCTAATTTGTTAAAAATAAAAAAAGTCTGACACTTATGTATCAAACTTTAAATTAGTATTGATGGCAGCGGAGAAGGTACCCCTGCACCTTTGACAGTCTACTTGTTTTCGAAACAAGCTCCTTCCGCCACTTAGGTACTTCTTCTAAATTTTTTATGTCAAATCCAATATCCCTAAAGCAGTACTTATTCTATAACCTTTTAATAAATACTTTTTCATATTTCTTTGTAATGTTGTTTCTTCAGGCAATTCATTAAAATTATCATATTTCCTTTTAAATACCCAACTAATATATCCATCACTACTATATGTTTCCTCAACTATCCGAAATAAAGATTGAAATGCTAAAATCCTAGATGAAGGAGGTAATAGTTTTTTAAGTGATGGACTTAATAACCAACTATTACACCTATATTCCACATTAGCATAATCGGGGTAATGTTCCTTAAAAAACTCTTTAGCTCTTTTAATAGATTCTTTAACATTTTCAAGTTCAATAATTGAATCGGAAGGAATATGGATTGAAATAAATTTATCGCCATCGATATTTTTCATTTCAAATTCTAATTCACCTAATCTAAATATTGACATACATATTTGTTTATGTGTCCACCATTCACGATCAAATACCCATTCTTGATATCCAATAAAGCGTTCATTTAGAAATCTTGTATAACATTTGGTAGTTGCTCTAAAGATTTCTTCACTTATCCCTTTTTCTTTATAATTTTCATAAGTATATCTTAAAGCATATAACATACAAGTTAATATTTTCATGTTGTCTGGATCTGGCTTTAATATTTCCTTTAATTTATCTCTCGATTCTACAGCAGTATCAATATCAAGCATACCTTTAATAAGATCTTCATATTTATCAATATTAATATTTTTATATATATTAACAACTTTAGATACTACTTCTTCTTGTAAATCAATCATTCTCATTATATCAAACAATGTTTTCATTTCCTACACCTATTA
>DUOT01000114.1 GCA_012838705.1 Acholeplasmataceae bacterium | reverse complement strand
TAAAAGAATATAATATAAATATAGTTAATAATGTTTGCATTTTTGATAAATTTATATTATAATTTAATTGGAAAAAGGAGTTAAAAATATGAGATTAAGAAGTACTAACCCGGTTTATAGTAAATTAAATAAAATGTCGGCTTATGCAGGTACTTATGCTCAAGCGACATATCAAGGTGTTGCTGGGAAGACACTTTACTATATGTTGCTTGTATTTGTAGGTGCTTTTGCAGGTATAATTCTATTAGAAAAAAATCCTACATTTTTAGCTGGATTATTGATAGCTTCAATAATAGTAGCATTTATTAGTTCTTTGGTTGCATTTATAAGTCCAACCTCAACAAAAATTGCTGGAACTATTTATTGTCTTTTTGAAGGTATATTAGTTGGAGTAATATCATATATTTTTGAAGCTATAATTCCAGGAGTTGTTCCAATTGCAATATTAGGAACACTTGCAGTAGTTATTGTTGCTGCAACATTATATCTTACAGGTCTAGTTAAGGTTAATGGTAAGTTTGTAAGATTCTTATTATTAGTTTCAATAAGTGTCTTTGTAACATATTTCTTATCATTTATCATTTCTTTCTTCTCTTCAACATTTAGAGAAGCACTAGCTTCACCTGGAATTAATATTTTAGTTTCATTAATTATGATTTTTATTGCAAGTCTATATATTATGTTTGACTTAGAAAACATTCGTCAAGTAGTAGAAGGTGGGCAACCAAAATCATTAGAATGGTTTGCAGCCTTTGGTTTAGCATTTACAGTAATTTGGCTATATATGGAGGTTTTACCTTTAGTGGCTCAACTGTTGGCTTCTGCTGATAATTAAATAACTGCCTTAGGGCAGTTTTTTATTTGTCAAATATTGCAAATTATGGAAATGTTTGCTATAATGTGATTGGGAGGCGGTATAATGAAAAAATTGATATTAGGATTGGATATCGGTATTACGTCTGTTGGTTGGGGGATAATTGATTTAAATGATAATGATATAGTGGATGCAGGTGTAAGAATATTTCCCGAACGTACTGCAGCTGAAAATGTCTCAAGACGTAGTTATCGAAGTGCTAGGAGACTATTAAGAAGGAAGCAACAAAGAATTAAAGATCTTAAAGCATATTTAAAAAAAATTGGAATCATAAATAGTGATTTTCAATATCTAGATAATCCATATCATATTAGAGTTAAAGGATTAACAGAAAAATTAAGTAATGATGATTTAGCAACTGCTTTGTTAAGTATATGTAATAGGAGAGGCGCGTCATTTAAAATAGTAGAAGATGATGTTGAAAAAGCAAAGGATGCCGCTTCAACAAAAACAATTATTTCAAAAAATGAAAAAATATTAAAAGAAAAAAATTTATATATAAGTGAATATTTAGTATCCAAATTAGACAATGGAGAAAATATTCGTGGTGTTGATAATGTATTTAAAAGCCAAACATATGAAAAAGAATTAAATGCAATTTTAAAAAATCAAGATCTAGATAGCAACACAATTACAGAAATAAAAAATATAATTTTTCGTAAAAGAGAATATTATGAGGGGCCAGGAAGTATAAAATCACCAACCCCTTATGGTAGGTATTATATAGAAGATGGTAAAATTAAATTTTGCGACTTGATTGAAAAAATGAGAGGGAAATGTAGTGTTTATCCTGATCAATTACGAGCTCCAAAAATGTCATACTCAGCGGAATTATTTAATTTTTTAAATGATCTAAATAATTTAACTGTTGATGGCAATAAAATTACCACCGAACAAAAGAAAGAATTAATTGAAAAACTCAATAAAAAATCAAAAATAACACCAACGCAACTTAAGAAATTTCTTAAGGCAGATGATATTTCAGGGTTTAGAGTTAATAAAAATTATGAGCCTTTATTAACTGAATTAACAGGATATAAAATTATCAAAAAAACTGTTGAGGATAATCACTTAGATAAAGAAATTTATGAAAATAAAGATTACGTAGATTCAATAATTGAAATCTTAACAAGACTAAAAGGTATCGATGAAAGAAAAATAGAATTAAGTAACTTGAATCAGAATCTATTTACAGAAAATGTAACAAATGTCTTAGCTAATATTAGTGGAATAACTGGTTATCATGCACTTTCTTTTAAAGCACTTAGAAACATGATTCCAGAATTAATTGAAACTAATGAAAATCAAATGCAAATACTTACTCGAACTGGGCTATTAAAATCCAAGAAAGAAGATATGAAAGGACTGAAAAATATTCCTTTTGATGAGGAAACTGTGTTAAGCCCGGTTGCTAAAAGATCAATAAATGAAGCAATAAAGGTTATTAATGCTATTAGAAAAAGGTATGGAGAATTAGACTCCATAATTATTGAAATGCCTAGAGACCGTAATTCTGAAGATAGGAGAAAGAGAATTCAAGACGAGCAAAGATTTGGTGAAGTATTAAATACTGAAATAGAAGAATTAGTAAAAGGAATGAATGTAAGACTCAATGCAAAATTAAGAAGAAAATTACGTCTCTATAAAGAACAAGATGGTAAATGTTTATATTCTGGTGATCCTATTGATCTTCATACGTTAATTTATGATGATAGCGCTTATGACATAGATCATATTATTCCAATTTCTATTTCATTTGATGATTCTATGGCTAATAAGGTGGTTGTTAAGAGTGATTATAACCGTTTGAAATCAAATTTAACACCATTCTTATTTTTCCAGTCAGGCAAAGCTTATGGATGGAATTTTAATGAATTTGAAACTTATGTAAAAGATTTACAAAAAAGAAAGTTAATAAATAGAAAAAAATTAAAATATTTATTGGAAAAAAGAAATATAACGAAATATGATGTAATGAAAGAATTTATTAATCGTAATTTGGTAGACACTCGTTATGCTTCAAGAGTTATTCTAAACACATTAACCGAATATTTTCGTGTGAATTCAATTAGCACTACAGTTCATACGATCCGAGGTAGTTTAACTAGTATCTTTAGGAAAGTAACCCAAATAGATAAAAATAGAGATGAATCTTATCATCATCATGCAATTGATGCTTTAATCGTAGCGTCTATGAAAAAAATGAATTATATTAATGATATTTTAGCATTTAAAGTAGATAATTATGGTAATGTGATTAGTAAAGATACAGGTGAAATTGTTGAAATAATAAATGAGAATGAATTTTTTGATCCGGAATTATTAAAGTTTATTGTGAAATTAAGGGAAATAGGTAATAAAGACAACACATTCATTTCAATTTCTCATAAGGTTGATAAGAAACCAAATAGACAACTAATGGATGATACCTTATACGGAGTTAAGAACTATGATGGAACAAATTATCGTATAGCAAAATATACAGATATATATGGGCAAGATGGTATAAAGGTTGCTAATTTAATTTTAAATGGTGATGATGATAAGTTATTAATTAAGCAACATGATCCTAAGTCTTATGAACTATTAAAGAAGATAGTTCAAGAATATTCATATGATAAAAAGATAAGTCCATTTGCACTGTATAAGGAACAACATGGCTACATACGCAAGTATTCCAAGAATGGAAATGGACCAATAATAAAATCATTAAAATTTAAATATGAAAAATTAGGTAATCATGTTGATATTACACATAAATATATGAAAGATTATAAAGAGCCAAGAGTAATTATGTTACATCCTAGACCTTATCGAACAGATTTTTATGTGAATAATAAAGGCGAATATAAATTTGTTACTATTAGATATATTGACATTAAAAAGTGTAAAGATAATTATGTGATAGATAAAGATAAATATTTAGAATATAAAAAGACGAAAGGTATTGATGAAAACTTCCAATTTGCCTTTAGCCTACATACTAATGAAATTGTAGAAATACATAAGTTAGAAAAAGATAAACTTACAATAATTGAAGGTAGGTTTTTAGGAACGGGCAATGATAAGACAAATCTTATCGAATTAAAAGGGATTAATCGCGAGTTTCAAAAAAGGGGTTTTGTTACGATTGGTAAAAAAATTACAAAAATTCAAAAATATCATGTAGATATTCTTGGAAAAAAATATAAAGTTTTAAAAGAAGACTTGCAATTAATATTATAATATGATATAATTTAATTGCACTTAGTAGCAGTGCTCATATAGCAAAGATCTGGAGGATCTAGCAAAATAAGGGTTTATCCCGGAATCGAGGCTTTTTAAGCCTCTTTTTTTATTAATATGGGATGGAGAATAGTTTATATTGAGGATAGTGATTATCTGAGTTTATATCTGGACAATATTAATATCAAAAAGAACGATCAAGACATATTAATTCCTATTTCAGATATTCACACCTTAATAATAGACAATTATAAAGCGGTTTTATCAGTGAATCTAATAAATAAATGTACAAATTATAAAGTTAATATAGTTTTATGTGGTTTTGATCATTTACCACAATCGATTATTCATCCTTGTAGTGGTAATAACCAATCACCAAAAATATTAAAACAGCAATTAGGTTGGGATGATGAAATAAAAGGAAAACTGCAACAGCTAATCGTTAAGAAAAAAATTGAAAATCAAGCTAAGGTATTAATACATAACTCAAAAGGTAAAGGAGTAATAAATAAATTAAATCAATATGCCAAAGAGGTGTTACCATTTGATTCAACTAATAGAGAAGGTTTAAGTGCAAAAGTCTATTTTCGTGAATTGTTTGGTCAAGATTTTATGAGATTTGATGAAGATTCTATAAATGCAGGATTAAATTACGGTTATGCAATAGTTAGATCACAAATTACAAAAGTACTAATTAGTAGAGGTTTAAATACTTCTTTAGGTATTTTCCATAAGGGACCTAATAACACTTTTAATCTTAGTGATGATATTATAGAAATATTTAGGCCACTAGTAGATAATTATGTTTATAATAACATTAAAAATGATACAATGTTTTCTAGGCATCACAGATTAAGTTTAATAAAATTGACAACAAAGAAAATGTTATATGATGGTCAAAAGCACACCTTTCTTAATATTATCAATATATATGTTAGGAAAATATTAGATTGTTTTGTCTATAAAAATGTAAATCTAACTTTTCCTGAGTTAATTTTATATAATGATATATGAATTTATGAGATTATTACTATTTTTTGATTTACCAAATGTAACTTTAAAAGAAAGGAAAATTTATAATGATTTTCGCAAATATCTAATATCAAATGGATATATTATGATTCAATTTTCAGTATATTCAAAACTGTTTAATAACAAAGATGCAGCGAATAATCATATAAAAATATTGATGCGAAATGCTCCTAAGACTGGTCATATAAGATTAATGTTAGTGACAGAGAAACAATATGCAAATACTATCATTGTTGTCGGTGGAAAAACTAACCAAGAAAAAATTTTAACCGTAGATCCTTTTGTATTATTATAAAGGAGGGATGTATGAATAAAATAATAATAAATTATTTGAACGATTGTGTTGAGTTTGGAATTAACAAATATAAGTTGTTTCTTGGAAATAATTTTTTCAAAAAGCATCTCATAATGCAAGCTATTCGTCAATATTTCTATAAAAATAAAGTGACTGAATATAATGAATATAATAATTTTTCAAATCAAATATTAATTGATGATTATCCCATCAAAACAAAAGATTGGTTATTTTTTGAAGTCAATAATAAATATAGTTTAATCGATGAATTGAAAATGAATAAAAAAGCGATTTTATATAAATATATTCAATCAGCATTATCAAACATAGAATTCGAAGATTTAACAAATACAATCAATATGTTAATCATGGATTTAAATGAAAGTATACTAAATGAAAACGTTGTGGTAGAACTTGGTGATATAAAAGTAAAAACCACATTGCAACTTTTAAACAGTAAAACGATAAGTAGTTTATTAGATATCAATTTTTATAAAAATGATTTAGAAGTCAATGAATTTGATCTTGATTATAACGAAGTAATTAATTTGCAGATAGAATTAATAAGAAAAACAGCTGAAAAAACACATGATAAAAATATATTAGTGTTATTAGATCTACCAATTCTTACTAATAAAATATTAGTGGAAGTTTCAAAGATTAAAGCTTATATTTTATGTTTTAGTAATATGGTAGAATCAAATTGTAAATTTGACTTCGATAATGTATGTTATATTAATAATAATGTAGTTGATTTGTATTATGATGAATATTTATATAATAATGTTGTTTCTGAATTGCCGTTTAACATTACTTTACAAGAATTAAAAAATGAAGTATTGAACTTAATATTTAACAAATATAATGATAAAAACTGCTTTATTAATAAATTTCTTTAAAGTTTACTAATATTCTCAAATATGTTATAATATATTTGAGGTTTTGCTACCCTCCAGATTTATGCTATGTGAAAACCAATTCCACCACCAATTCCTGTTAGAAATTGTTTTGCTACCCTCCAGATTTATGCTATGTGAAAACT
>DUOT01000113.1 GCA_012838705.1 Acholeplasmataceae bacterium | reverse complement strand
TGACTTTTCATATCCCGATCCTGCCCACAATATAATAAATCTATCACCAAAAATTATAAAACCACTTAAGACAAGTGATAAAATAATAAACTGAATTCTTCCAACCTTAACAAATGTTTCTGTAAATTCTTCATTACTTGCTTTTCTTTCAACCATCTTAGTTGTTTCTGGTAGAAACATACTTGAAATAACAGTTGCAAGTGACCGATAATAAGTATTAATATAGGCAGCAATTGCATATATGGAAACCGTAGCAGGTCCTAAAAATATTCCTAGGATGATTTGATCACTACTCCAATTAATCCTTTCCACAATAATATTTAAAAATATATAAAATGAATAGATGCTTATCTCTTTTAATAGTGATAAGTTATTAAAAGAAATAATTAATTTAACTTTTATTTTTCTAAAAAAGTATCCTACTTCGAGAGCTGAAAATACTATATTTAATATTAATACTCCAACCATCATCCCGATAGATTTATATCCAAGTAATAATATTACAATCATTAAAATCGGATTAATTAAATGTTTTAATAAATAAGATAGTCTTGCAAAGATAAATCTTTCATGAGCTTGGATTGAAGCATTGAATATTTTAAAAATAAAAGAAATTGAAATATTAACTGTTGCTAGGATTAAAAGAGTTTTAGTTACTTCTAGTTCCTCTCTTGTGAAGTTTCTTCGAAAAATAAAATCAACATTATGAGTTAATATTATTCCTAGTATAAAAACAATTAATCCGATCACTAAATATATTACAAAAAACATTCCTAGAAGCTTTCCTTCTGCTTCTTTGTTTTTTTGTTCGATGAATTTAGCAGAATACCTTATTATTGCATTTCCAAATCCTAAATCCATTAATGTAAAGTAAATAACAACTGAATTTACTAAAGAATAAAGTCCGTGTTCATTTGCTCCGAGAACCTTTAGCATATATGGAGTATATAAAAGTGATATTGCAGTACTTCCAATAATAGATATATATGAAAGTATTGCTCCTACTTTACGTTCGTTCATTTTCCACCTAAGACTTCAGAATATATTGAATCTAATTTGTTTGCTATTTTTTCAAAAGTAAATTCTTGTGAAGTTATTTTTCCCCTTATCCCAATCTCCTTAGCAATCAAAGGATTATCTAATATATATTCTAAAATTGCAGCAATACTTTTTGGATCTTGAGGTTCTGCAAGAAAACCATTTTCATAGTCTTTAATTATTCCATCAAATCCTTGACCAAAGCAACCTATTGTTATTATGCCATGAGCCATAGCTTCTAAATAAACTAAACCAAATGTTTCTTTATAACTTGGAAGTAAAAAGATATCAGCAATATCCATATATTCCATGACTTCACGATAACTTTTCTTTCCTAATAAAAATATATAATTATTTAAATTTAAGTTATTAACTAAACTTTGTAAATAGTTATATTCTTCTCCTTCACCAATGATTAAATACATTAAATTATTAAATTTATCTTTGATTAAATTAAAAGCGTTAATTGCATCTTCTAATCCTTTGCTTTTAAGTAATCTACATACACTTAAAATTATAGTTTTACCTTTATATTTTTCTTTAAGAGTAAATGGTGCTTTAATTAACACCTTTTCTTCACTAATTCCATAACCAATAACCTTTGCTTTTAAATTTGTTAACTTAAATAATTTATTTTTTAGAATTGGTGTTGGGGTAATTATTTCATCTGCATTTTGATAACAATATAATAGTTTTTTTGGACATTTGTGGATTGTATAATTTATATCTGTTGCTTGTAAAGTTATTATTAAAGGTATCTTTAATATTTTTTTGAGTTTAACTGCAGCATATGCATCAGGAATTGTAAAGTGTGCATGTATTAAATCAAATTTATTTTTTTTGTGTATTTTTTTTATTAACCTTCTAATACCCCAATACATGAAAGTGCCAGTATGACAAAACATAAAAGAACCAAAAGCAATAAATCTAGGATAATATACATTTATTCCGTAAAAATCATTTTCTTTTTCAATTTGCTTTAATTTTGCATATCTTTCTTTTAAATATTTAAAAAAAGGAGGAACATATGGAACAGGAGCAATAACAGTTATATTATGAAATTTTTTTAAACTTAATGCTTGTTCGTGTATTACTTTTCCATATGAGTGATTATTTTTGTTTGGATACATATGTGAGATAAATAAAATACTTGCCATAACAACACCTACATACACAATAAAT
>DUOT01000112.1 GCA_012838705.1 Acholeplasmataceae bacterium | reverse complement strand
TTTCTTTATGTTAATAGTTATATATTATATATTCTTTAGTAAGTTAAATAAAGTAACTATTCATTTGGTATTATGTATCTTAGCAAATAGTATTACATATATTTTTATACAAAATAAAATAGACTTATATTATATGATTTTTTACGCATTTGTTTCAACTTTTCTTCTAGCTTGTTTTTATTTTAATCAAGAAAATTCATTTTCAGGGAATATTGGAGGATTTAGCTATAATGAGTTGCTTTTAGCAATTATTTCAATAGTAGGTGCAACATCTTTAAAAATATATGATCTAAATTTAGGGCTATGTGTTGCCATTTATTTTAGTATTTATTTTGCTAGTAATGAATATTATAAAAAAAGTATTTTCTTTAATCTAGTTACGATGATAGGATTACAATATTATTTTAAAATAGATGAAAGCTATATTATTATAATTGTTGGGAGTTTTTATTATTTGCCAAAAATCCTTTCCACAATCACACTTTTTATATTTTCACTTTTTGTATTGTTTGCTGATATAAATATTTTTTCTGAAAACCTAGTACAAGCAAGCATGATTATTGGACTATTTTTTGAATGTGTTCGTTTTTCATTAGTAAATAAAATAGACATTACTGACTTTTCAAATAATGTTTATGAAAATGTCGTTAGTAAAGTTAATACTGAAGTAGTTAGTTTTGCATCGTTTCTCGATAAAATCAATAAAGACATATCATATTCAAAAGGGTATTTTAATAGAATTCAAGAAGCTATAACAAATTTGTATAGAGCCCAATGTGAAGGGTGTTCGATTAGGAAAGATTGTTTAAGTAAAAATAAAGGAAAATTATATTACTATTATAAAGATTTAATAATATATCAAAGAAGCGAAGACTTTTCTTGCTCACATTATAATGAATTAAAAAGGGCTGCTTATCAAATTGCCAATAGATTTAATCTAATTGAAAGTAATGAAAAAAATGATATTTTATCATTAATTACTAGTGGTATTTCAATAATTTTAAGACAATTTTGTATTGAAACATCTATGCAAACAGAAATAGATTATCGAAAAATATATCAGTTAAGAAAAGATTTATCTGATTATGGATTTACAGTATCTTTTTTTAATGTTAAAAGTGCAATAGCAGATAATTTTTTAATTGAAGTTGGTTTATATGGTGTCGATTTTAATGAAGTAAAAAGTGTTGTGAAAAGAATTGCAGAAAATGAGCTTAAAATAGATGTATCATTAATATATAAAAATAAGGAAAAAAACAAAGTATATTTTAATATCGTTCCCGAAATTAAATATGAAGTTACATATGGCTATGGAGCTTTAGCTCCGCTTGGTAATAATGTATGTGGAGATAATTATCTTGTTAAGCAACTTAACAATTCGAAATTAATTGCTGCAATAAGTGATGGTATGGGGAAAGGAATTAAAGCCAGTATGCAAAGTTCATTAACTTTAAAACTAATCGATGAAATTACTAATATGAATTTTCAACCAGATACGGCATTACAAATACTTAATACTCTAATTTATATCCAAGATTATCAAGAGATATATTCTACTTTAGATTTTGTTGAGATAAACCGTCAAAAAGGTGAAGGGACTTTTTATAAGGCAGGTGGTACAACAACATATTTATTTCATCAAAATGGAGAGTTTGAAAAGATTGAAAATGACAACTTACCGTTTGGTTTGGAAGAGATGATAAATGTAAAAAAAATGCAACTTAAAGATGATGATTTAATAATTATTGCTAGTGATGGAATATTTGAAAATATTATAGATAAAAGAGATCTTGAAGAATTCATTAATAGTATACGCCATCTTGAACCACAGAAATTAATATACGAGTTATTAAATTATGCAAGATACTCGAATGTTGTTGCTAAAGATGATATGAGTGTTATTGCATTAAAAATTAAGGAAAATTAAAACTATGAAATATCGAGTTTATATTTAATAATTTTTATGCTATAATGATTGTAGAAATAGGTGGGAATTATGAAATTTAATTATCATTTCAATAAATTCGATACAACTAAAAATTATTATTTTTTTGATGGTGAAAAATATTTTGAAGTAAGCAAAGATATTCCTTTTGAAGAATATGAGAACTTAAATAATAAATATTATCAAAAATCCAATAATTTATTATTTAAGTATTTATTTGATGGTGAACCATTCCCTTACGATAAAAACTTTTATAAGTTTGTTGTAATTGACTTTTTAACTAATGAATTAAATAGTAAAAAAAATTTATTAAGCTTTTTTAATGATTTGTTGGGTAAAGTCGATATTTTAGAGTTGAAAGGGAAAACAGTATGTTTTTATTATGACATATTAGAATATGACTTAAAAAACATCTTAGTTGCAGCATCTGATGACTTTGGAATGAATTTTAAAACATATATTAGTGGGAAATTATATACTGATAAACCTAAAGGATTTCAAACGATTTTTGAATGTTATTTACAGTATGGCACAAATAACTCTCGTTTGCATACAAACAATGGTGATTTGATTTTAGATCTTGCAAAAAAGGATATTAGTAAACTTGATACTATAAAACCCTATATTTTAAACAAAATCTATAATGATAGTCAATATGAAAAATTAATCAATAGTATGTTTGAAAACAATTTAAATGTAACAAAAACAGCTAAAGATGTATATATGCATAGAAATACAATAAACAATAAAATTGAATTTATTAAAGAAGAAACATCATTAAATATGCAAAGTTTTAAAGATGCAGTTGCAATGTATTTATTAATAACATCATAATTATTGTGCAACATGCACATTGCATTATTATTAATATTAGAGTACAATATATATGAATTATTAAGGAGGAGAATTTAATGGCAACCGTAACATTAAAAAATCTGAATAAAGTCTATGATGGAAATGTACATGCTGTTATAGATTTTAACTTACATGTTAAGGATAAAGAATTTATTGTTTTAGTAGGCCCATCAGGATGTGGAAAAACTACAACTTTAAGAATGATTGCAGGTCTTGAAGATATTACATCTGGGGAATTAAGAATTGATGATGAAATTGTAAATGATGTAGCACCTAAAGATCGAAATATTGCGATGGTTTTCCAAAGTTATGCTTTATATCCTCATATGAGTGTATATGATAATATGGCATTTGGTTTAAAACTACGTAAGTTTTCTCGTGATGATATTGAACGTCGTGTTCACAATGCTGCTGAAATCTTAGGATTAAAAGCTTTATTAAATCGTAAACCTAAAGCTTTATCGGGTGGTCAACGCCAACGTGTTGCATTAGGACGAGCTATTGTTCGTAATGCTAAGGTATTCTTAATGGACGAACCATTATCAAACCTAGATGCGAAATTACGTGTTCAAATGAGAACTGAAATTATTAAACTTACTGAACGTTTAGGAATTACAACTATTTACGTAACGCACGACCAAACTGAAGCGATGACAATGGCATCAAGAATCGTTGTTATGAAAGATGGTTATATTCAACAAGTAGGAGCTCCAAAAGAAATTTATGACTTACCAGACAATTTATTCGTTGCCGGATTTATTGGAACTCCACCAATGAACTTTATTGAAGGCAAAGTTAATGAAGAAGGATATTTTGTATGTGGGGATCACAAAAAAGGTGTTTCAAGATTTAAGATTCCAACTGCAAAATTCAATGTATTAAAAGAAAAGAAATTTATTGAAAAAGATATTATCCTTGGTATTAGACCGGAAGATATTCACGATGAAAATGTTGTGATTGAAACTTATAAAGACGCAAAAGTTAAAGTTAAAGTTGATGTTGCAGAATTATTAGGTGCAGAAACATTAATTTATGGAGATGTAAATACACAACCAATCGTTGCGAAAGTAAAAGCAAGAGCAGACATCAATATGGGTGACGAAATTGAATTAGCGTTTGATATGAATAAATGTCACTTCTTTGATCCTGAGACTGAATTAAGAATTAAAAAATATTAATGCAAGTTAAGCCACCCCACGGTGGCTTTTTTTTAAAAAAGATATACAAAAAATATTAAATATGATATAATATAAAGGTAGTTAGGAGGCAGGTTATGAAAAAGACAATTCGAGATATTGAATTAAATGGAAAAAAAGTATTAATTCGTGTTGATTTTAATGTACCAATGAGTGACGGTGTTATTACTGACGATAATCGCATCGTTCAAGCTTTACCAACAATTCAATATGCAATTGAACACAATGCAAAAGTTATTCTATTTTCTCATTTAGGAAGAGTTAAAAGTGAAGAAGACAAAGAAAAAAATAGTCTTCGTCCAATAGCTCAACGATTATCTAAACTTCTAAATCAAGAAGTAAAATTTATTCCTCAAACTAGAGGGGAAGAACTAGAAAAAGCTATAAAAAATTTAAAAGAAAAAGAAGTGTTAATGTTTGAAAATACTCGCTTTGAAGATCTTGATGGCAAAAAGGAATCTAAAAACGATCCTGAACTAGGTGCTTATTGGGCTTCTTTAGGCGATGTATTTGTAAATGATGCATTTGGTACAGCACATCGAAACCATGCATCTAATGTTGGTATTGCAAGCCATATGAATGATGTCGTAGCTGGTTTTTTAATTGAAAAAGAAATTAAATTTATTGGTGGAGCAGTTGACAACCCAGAACGTCCTTTTTATGCTATACTAGGTGGAGCAAAGGTAAGTGACAAAATTTCTGTGATTGAAAATTTACTTAATAAAGCCGATAAAATATTTATTTGTGGGGCTATGGCATATACTTTCTATAAAGCATTAGGATATAATGTTGGTACAAGTAAATGTGAAGATGATTTTGTAGATTTTGCAAAAGGTTTATTAGACAAAGCAAAAGGAAAATTAATTTTACCAGTTGATAATGTTGTAGCTAAGGAATTTGCTGAAGATGCAGAATCTAAAGTTGTAAATGCAGATGAGATCCCTAATGATATGATGGGTATGGATATTGGACCAAAAACTATTGAATTATTTAGAAAAGAACTTCAAGACGCAAAAACAGTTGTATGGAATGGTCCTGCTGGTGTATTTGAATTTGATAAGTTTGCCACTGGAACAAATGAAATTTGCAAAATGTTATCAGAATTAGATAATGCAGTAACAATCATCGGTGGTGGAGATTCAGCTGCAGCAGCGAAAAAACTGGGTTTTGAAGATAAGTTTACGCATATATCCACTGGTGGAGGAGCTTCACTAGAATATCTAGAAGGCAAAACTTTACCAGGTATAGAATGTTTAAATGATAAATAAAATAAAGAGGAGGGAGAATTATGCAAAAAGTCGAAACTATGACTATTGAAAACACTTCTGGTATTAATGCACAAAAAGCACAAGAAGTGGTTCGAGCAGCATCAGATTATGAATCTGAAATTACTATGAAATATCTAAACAAAGAAGTTGATTTAAAATCAATTTTAGGTATTATGTCATTAGCAGTTTTAGAAGGTGCTAGAGTAGAAATTGAAGCTAAAGGTGAAGATGCAGAAGAAGCTATTAAAGCCATAAAAGAAGTGCTTGCAAAATAAAAAAGTAAGAAGGATGATAAAATGAGAAAACCTATTATAGCTGGCAATTGGAAAATGCATAAAACTCGTGATGAAAGTTTGCAATTTATTTATTCAGTAAACGAACAAGTACCATCAATTGATGAAGTGGATAGTGTTATTTGCGCACCATTTGTTTTCCTACGTTCATTAGTTAAAAGACAAGGAGAAAACTTACGTATTGGAGCTCAAAATATGCACTTTTCAGAAAATGGAGCCTTTACTGGTGAGGTTTCTCCTACAATGCTTAAAAGTATTGGTGTTACATATGTGATTATTGGCCATAGTGAAAGAAGAGCAATGTATAATGAAACTGATGAAACAGTTAATAAAAAACTAATTAGTGCTTTTAATCACGGACTAAATCCAATTCTTTGTGTTGGTGAAAACCTAGAACAACGTGAACAAGGTTTAACTGAAGAAGTTATTGGAAATCAATTAAGAATTAACTTACATGGATTGACTTTCAATAATATTGAAAATTTAGTAATAGCATATGAACCTATATGGGCAATAGGAACCGGGAAAACAGCAACAAGTGATGTTGCGGAAGAAACATGTAAATTCATTAGAAATACTGTTGCGGAATTATTTAACGAAGAAGTAGCTCAAAAGATGCGTATTCAATATGGTGGCTCAGTAAAATTAAATAATATCGATGAATTACTAGCGCAACCTAATATTGATGGTGCATTAATTGGTGGAGCAAGTTTAGATCCACATGACTTCATTAAATTTACTTATGCGGCATTAAAAAAATAAAATAAAAAACAACCACTAATAAGTGGTTGTTTTTTTATTGTAGTGAATATTTTTAATATAATAACATAAAATAAAGTGAGCAAATTATTAAAGGAGCGTGATTAATAAGTGAAAATAGTTCCGAAAAAAAGGACAGAATTTTTTGATGATATTTTTGATAGTGTATTTCGAGCACCTCTATCTTTTGTAAGCGATAAAATTGTAAAGATGCAAACAGATATACGCGAAAAAGAGGACCATTATATTTTGGATATTGACCTTGCAGGATTTAAAAAGGAGGATATTAATATTACTTTAGATAATGGATACCTTACAGTTGAAGCACAATATAATAAATCAATCGATGAAGAAAAAGAAGAATATTTAAGAAGGGAAAGATATTTGAAGTCTTGTGCAAGATCGTACTATGTTGGTGAAATTTCTCATGAAGACATTAAAGCATCATATGAAAATGGCGTACTTACAATTACATTCCCAAAAGAACATGAAAAATCTAGTGGAAAAAAATTCATTTCAATTGAATAGTTTTCCATAAACTTTTACAATACCATAATTAACAAAAAAAATTAGTATATTTTTGTCTCTTTCTAATTAGAAAGAGACTTTTCTGATTATATAATTTAAAAATATAATAGTAAAATTTGGTAGTGTAAAATTTTATTGGGTAAATAGTATTATAAGTATATACTATATTGCTTAGATAGTTATAATAAAAGCGATGTTTTTTAAGAATAAAACCATTTAGGAGAAATGATATTATTAAAATAAT
>DUOT01000111.1 GCA_012838705.1 Acholeplasmataceae bacterium | reverse complement strand
ATTATTTTAATAATATCATTTCTCCTAAATGGTTTTATTCTTAAAAAACATCGCTTTTATTATAACTATCTAAGCAATATAGTATATACTTATAATACTATTTACCCAATAAAATTTTACACTACCATTTAAAAAGTGCCATTCTATTCTGATGGCACTTCTTTATTACGAACTTGTTCTTCAATTTCTTTCGCAAGGTTCGGATTATTTTTTAAATACTCTTTAACATTTTCGCGACCTTGTCCGATTCTTTCATCTTTATATGAAAACCATGAACCACTTTTTTTAACTATTTCCTTTTCAACAGCAAGGTCTAATAGTTCACCTTCATAAGAAATTCCTTCTCCGTAAATCAAATCAACCACAACTTGTTTGAAAGGTGGAGCAACTTTATTCTTAACAACTTTTACCTTTGTAGAGTTACCGATAATATCAGTACCTTTTTTAATCGCATCAGCACGACGAATATCTAAACGAATTGTTGAATAAAACTTTAATGCCCTACCACCAGAAGTAGTTTCTGGACTTCCGAATAACACTCCAACCTTTTCACGGATTTGGTTAATAAATATTACCACAGTATTAGTTTTACTTATAATTCCGCTTAATTTTCTCATTGCTTGGCTCATTAGTCTAGCTTGAAGGCCAACGTGACTATCACCCATATCGCCATCTATTTCAACACGAGGAACTAAAGCAGCTACTGAGTCAACTACAACGATATCAATTGCATTACTTCTTACTAAATGTTCAACAATTTCTAAAGCTTGCTCTCCAGTATCAGGTTGTGATAATACTAAATTATCAACATCGACACCAAGATTGCGAGCATAACGAGGATCTAATGCGTGTTCAGCATCGATAAATGCTGCATAGCCTCCTAACTTTTGTGCTTCCGCAATCGCATGTAATGCAAAGGTAGTTTTACCACTACTCTCAGGCCCAAATATTTCTACAATCCTACCACGAGGATATCCTCCTACCCCCAATGCTTCATCAAGGGAAATCGATCCCGATGGTATAACTTCCATTTTGTCATAGATTTTTTCCCCCAATCGCATTACAGAACCTTTGCCAAATTGTTTTTCGATTTGCTTAAATGTATCTTCCAAAACTTTTAATTTTTGTTTTTCGTCCATATCTTCTCCTTAATAACTATTAAAAATTATTTTCCTATTTTTCATAAAATAATCAATTCCAGAAACTAGTGTAAGTAATGCTGATAAATATATTAATACTTGACATACGATTGTTGCTAATGTTTTACTAATCAAGAAAAATGGAAAACCATTTATTAATAAAACAATGATAGTTACAATTTGTGATATTGTTTTTGCTTTTCCAAGATTACTTGCAGCAATAACAATTTTTTGATTAGCTGCAAGAAGCCTAATTCCTGTCACCATAAACTCACGAGCAATGATGATTGTTACAATCCATCCCGGAAGTTTCTCTTGCTCAACTAGAATTATTAATGCAGCAAAAACTAATAATTTATCAGCAAGTGGATCCATAAATTTACCAAAGTCAGTAACTAAATGATCCCTGCGCGCAATGTGTCCATCCAGAAAATCTGTGAATGACGCAATACTAAATATAATTAGAACTAAAATATTTGCAAGAGAAATATCATAAATAACATTTATCCCTTGAAAATAACCGATTTCAGCCACCACAACCATAAATGGAATTAAAAGCATTCTTATTAGTGTTAGCTTATTTGGTAAATTCATCTCCGAAAACTTCACCTTATTGTTCCTCTCTTCCTTTTAAACCTATATCAACGCCTGCTAGGAAACCACTCGTCCATGCAAAATGTAAATTGTATCCCCCACATTTACCATCAATATCTAATATTTCACCAACAATATAAAGTTTATCTACAATTAATGAAGAAAAGTTAAAAGGACTAACTTCTTTATGATTTACTCCGCCAATCGTAATTTGAGCATTTGTAAATCCATAAGTATCTAAGACTGTAAACTCATAATTTTTAATTATATTTACTAAAGAATATATATTATTTTCACTTTGTTTTAATAAATCTTTTGCAATCATTTTTGGGAATATACCCATTAATGCCATCTCTAAATTTTTGTTTTCTAAAAAGCTTAAAATTTCGTCATGACTTTTATCAGGCATTAAATCAAGTCTAATTTTTATATCAGGCATAAAGTATCGTGACATATCCATAATCGCAATGCCTGATAACCCGTCTTTTTTAAACTGAACTTCACCATAACTTAATTTCTCACCAACATATACATTTGCCTTCATCCTTAAACCAGCTAGCGGAGTTGTATTTTCTTTGACCTTTACTCCAACTAAACCAGGACGCAATGGCGTGATTTGATGACCCAATCTTTCCGCAATCTCATAGCCTTGGTAATCATAATTAATATGAGCAAGACCACCAGTTGCAAGAACTAAATAGTCAAAATTTCGGAAATCATAACGATCAGAATAAACAAGAAATTCATCAGTTCTCTTAATTTCAATGACATTAAAATCACAAACAATCTCAACATTAAGACGTTTTAATTCATAAAGCAAAATATCTAAAACATTATTTGCTCTTTCACTATATGGATATATTCGTCCCGAATTATCAATTCGGACCATTAATCCAATTCTTTCAAAAAACTCAATACATTTTTGAGAATCAAACTTTAATAATGAATCATAAATTACATCGGTATTATAACAATCTAAACTTAAATCTAGGTTAGAAAGATTACACTTTCCGTTCCCAGTCATTAAAATTTTCTTGCCAATTCGTGATTCTTTTTCTAGAATCACAACATTTGCATCGCTATCTTGATGCTTAATTGCAATTGCACATATTATCCCTGATGCTCCTCCACCAATGATACCGATTCTTTTCATCTTTTTCACCACTATAAGTATTATACATTATTTGGACTAAAAATACAAACTAAAAAAAGTAATTATTATCAGAAATAATTACTTATTCTAAAACATTCTTTAATGCATCAAAAGAAAAGGAAAAAATTCCTTTGATAATATTCTCACCAGTCCTTGCAATTTTATTATTGAGATTAGGAGTAACGACATTTTCATCATAATGATAGTCATTGCCAGGAATGACTATTTCCTCTTCAAATTTTTTTGTTTTTTCTTTAATATTTGCTGCTCTACCCATACTAGGGTCACTACCAATCATAACACCAATAAACAAAACTAAAAGGATAAAAAATAAAGTTAAAATCTTTTTCATATCACACCATATATTTTCAAACATTCTGAAATATTTTGTAAATCAATATTAAAAATTATACATACTAAAAAATCAAGTATAAAGCCAAAATAACTGTCATGCGTAATAAAATTTGAATTATATCCTTGAAGTAGTGGATTAAAACTTTCTATTTTATTAAAAATGGGGGATAATAGCCCATTAACTAAAAAGCTTATAAAACCTAAATAAATACTTATTTTAATTATTATCACCCATCATATTATATTCAGGGCTCAACAATCGTATGCAAAGAACGGTCAATTGCAGTACTAATAACATCAGCTAAATCTGCAATATCAATATCAATTTCTTTTGGAGTAACCATCATGTTTAGACCATTAGGAGTAAGTACGCTATGGATTAAACTTGCTTTTTGATTATCACTTAAATTCCCAAATTCACCTAAGAAATGTTTTGTGTATTTTTCATCAGGTAAAGAAGTTTCTTCAAAATTCGTTTTTTCAGAAATAACTAATCGATCACTTTCTTTATTTCCTTCTTCAAGTTTTTTATTAAAGAATCTTAATAAATAATCAATTGTATTTGCTGTTATTGTAACTGCATCAACAACTGTTGGCACACCTATTGCAATTACAGGAATATTTAATACTTCTTTGCTTAACTCCTTTCGTTTGTTTCCAACTCCAGAACCAGGACTAATACCTGTATTTGTTATTTGGATGGAACGATTGACCCTAGAAATTGATGAAGAAGCTAAAGCATCAACGGCGATAATATAATCAACATCAATCTTTTCAATCACAGCATTAATAATATCGCTAGTTTCAATTCCAGTAGTTCCCATAACCCCAGGAGCTATTGCACTAACATTACTTATACCTTCACTTACTTCTTCACCAAGCATGAACATATGTCTTGTAACAATTACATTATCAACAACCATTGGCCCTAATGCATCAGGGGTAACATTATCATTACCTAACCCCACAATTAACCCTTTGGAATTAATATTAATATTTTCCCCTTGCAACACTTCTTTCAATACTTTTGTAACTGCATCTTCGATATTTCTTAGATCATCCGTATCATGAATATCAGTTCCGGAAATATCAATCAAATAATATACCCCTGGTTTACGACCACACTCTTTCGCTCCGTTTTCTTTTATTGTCGTTTTCTTGATTTTAACTTTCTTAAAATCAACATCTTCATTAATTATTTCATCTTGATGCTGAAATGTTTTTCCATCAACTGCTTCAAATGCTAAATCAGTTCTTACGGAAATTTTATTTACTTCCATTTTTTTATCACCAGGTATATTTTTACCAAATTTATTGTTTTTATAAAATAAATATTTTTCTTGCTTTTTTTCAATTTCTTTGATAAAATATGTTATGGATTTATTGGAGGTAAATTAATGGCTAATATTAAGCAACAAAAGAAAAGAATTAAAACTAGTCAAAAAAGTAGAGTTTTCAATGCAAGCTTTAAATCTTCAATGAAGACTGCAATTAAACGTGTTGAAAAATTAGTTGCAGAAAATAATTTACAAGAAGCTGAAGCTTCTCTAGCAATGGCTTGCAAAAAATTAGATAAAGCTGTAAGTAAGGGAATCTTACATAAAAACAATGCAGCACGTCATAAATCACGCTTATTTAAATTAGTAAACTCTATTAGATAAAAAAATATCCTTTTGTAAGGATATTTTTTTATAATGAAAATAAAAACAGTTCTAATCCGGACGTTGGATCAATTTGTCCGGTTTTTATTTTATAATCTAAATTAGCAAGCCTTTCTACGAACTCTTCTAAACTATTATTAGAAAATGATTTCGCATCGCGCATTAAATAATATGCTCTCCCAGTTGATATATTTAAACGCTTAGCAATATCGTTTTGAGTATAACCTAAATCCATAAACTTATTTACAAGTAATAAGTCACACATATTACGTGATAATAGCCCCATTAATTGCATTGCATCTTTACCAATTTTCGTTAAGTCTTGATATATTAAGATAATTCTTTCCTTATTTTTTTCTATAATTGCATTTGTAAGAGCAAATATTTCTGTTTCAATTTCTCTTGTAACGACCGTCTTAACATCGTCTAAAGTAATAACTTTTAAATCACCAACATAGTTAATTAATTTATCGAGTTCATTTTTTGCTCTTAAAAGACTGATTCCACAACGATTAAAAAACTCTTTAATGGCATCATCTGTAATTGTATAACCAATTAATAAAAGTTGTCTTTTTAGCCATCCTTCCGCTTCAACAATCGTCAATTCTTTTGATTCATTAACATTAGCATGTTTAAGTAATGTCTTCACAACATCTTTTCGTTTATCTAATTCAATATTTGTACCGTCAATGATTAAAATTGTCGATGGCGAAGGAGACTTAAGGTAATCAATAAACATTTTTAAATTATGTTTGAGATCAAGCTTAATAGATGTTAGAAACAAAGGATTTTTAATAATAACGATTTTTTTACTACTTAAAAAAGGAGGCGTCATTGCATCCTGAATTGCTTCACTTACATTTATTTCTTCACAATCATATTTTTTAATATTATATATATCACAATGACTACTAGAAATAATATTATCAATTTTATTTTGAATCATTAACGGTTCTTTTCCTAAAAATAAATAAATATCCATAAATCTAAAACCTCAAATT
>DUOT01000110.1 GCA_012838705.1 Acholeplasmataceae bacterium | reverse complement strand
AATAATATATATTATAATAATATTATCAATAATAAATATAGTGAAAAGGAAGGGATATTATGGCACAAGTACATATTTTATATGGCGTAAATGTTGTTTTACCTCCAAATTTTTCATCATGGAGTCATTGGTGGGAAAGTAAAAAAGGTAAAAAATTGAGCAAATGTTCTAATATTGTTTGTAACAATGAAGCTACTACATGTGCACATGTACAAAGAGAAGAGTTTAATGATTCTAAATGGCATGTTGTGCCACTTTGCGAGAAGTGTAGTACAAAAAGAGGATCATTCTTTGTTAATGATATAGATTTACAAGAGATTAGGACATAATTATTACATAATGATGTAAATTAATGTTTTATAATTAAATTTCAGTTAAATATTTATAATACACTATTAAGAGCATGGCTAAAAGTATAAGTTTATTAGTCATGCTTTTTTACTTTAAATAATAAATGCATATTTTATTAAATCTAATATGGAGGTTTTATTATTGAAGAAAAATAAACTATCTATTTATCTAATTAAAGAAGAATTCACTTCATTTGATGATATTGTAAAAGATTATGTTGAAAATATCAGATTGTCGGATAATCAAACACTATATTTTACTACATCAAAAGCAAATACTCCTGATTGGGTAAAATTATTTTTTTAGAAGACAAAAAACTAAAAGAAAAATTTTATAATTCCATCTCAAAAGCTTTATTATTAACTAGTGTATCAATTTCTGATACTAAAACAAGGATTTTTGCTATATCATTTGGATACGGAAGAACTTTATTGAAACAAGATGTTTGTGAAGAAAGATTTGGAATTATAACAGCATTAAACATTATTGATAAAGATACTATTAGAAGTATAGATAAAATAGATATTGGTAGAGACTTAAAATCTTCTACAGAAAGTATGCCTAAACTTGCTTCAATGGATCAATTTGGATTTGATCATGAAAGTGAGTTATTAAATAAAATTACAGGAAAATCTATCGAAAATTTTATTGAAGGGAACGTATCAGGAAAGGATGCTTTTACCGCAAGTATAGAAGCGAATATTTCGAATATTGATGATGTTTTAAAAGATCTATATCAATATTTTTTATCAGACAAATATAAAGACCATTTTGATTGGATTGATCAAATTACACCAATTAAAAATAAAGACTTGATTAAGAAGTTGGATACAGAAATGTTAAATCTAATATTGAATAGGGATCCTACTTTTTGGGCAGCAGTTCCGGAGAATATAAATTGGGAAGACATTAAAGGTTTTTAAATTCCCGGAGTTGCTTATCTAGTGGATGATATTTTAATTGAAGAAGTTGTAAATTCTTATAAAAATGGACTAAAAACTATTGGAAATTTAAAAAACAAAAGTATATCTGCCATTTGCTCTAAAACCGGAAATGTACTAATGAGTTGGACTGCTTATAAATGCATATATGGTGAAATAAGTTTGGGTGGAAACGCTTATACAATTCATAATGGTAAATGGTACGAAATAAATAATGATTATGTCGAAAAAATTAATTCAGATTATGATGACACCCCAATTTCATCAATTTCTTTTGATGAATGTCCCAAAAAATATACCGAGAATCAATATAATAACTTATTTGTATCAAATCATTCAACAAATTATATTTGCATGGACAATAAACTGATTCGATATGGTGGAGGAAGAAGCTCTATTGAGTTTTGTGATATTTTATCTTTAGATAATAAAATAATTCATGTCAAAAAATATGCTGGTTCATCAGCATTAAGTCATTTATTTAATCAAGCATTCGTTTCAGCTCAATTAATAAAATATGATGATTTTATTGATAAAGTAAATAGTAAAATTACATCTATAACAAGCGAATCGTCTTATTTTGTTGACCAATCAAAAAAATATGAAATAGTGATTGCAATTATTTGTAATGATGAAGATAAACCTAATATTCCTTTTTTCAGTAAAATTACTTTTAGTAATTTAAAACGAAGATTAAAGGTTTTAGATTATAAATATAGTATTAAGAGTATTTTAAAAAAAGATTAGTTTTTAATGAATATTTGACTAAAAATGAATTTATTCAAGAAAATCTATTATTAAGCTTTATTATAAAAGAAGAACTATAGTTGTAAAAAATGGAAATGTTTGAGCAGCAAGCTACGAACTCAATCTCCTTTCTTCATTAGATCTTTTTATAGTAATTAATTTAATAAATCTAAGCAAATCACTTAACAAGATTTAACCAAAGAAAAAAGGCCCAATTATAAAATTGGACCTTTTTTTATATAATTTTATAATCAGAAATATTATTATTGCTTTATAATATATGATGTTATCTCTTT
>DUOT01000171.1 GCA_012838705.1 Acholeplasmataceae bacterium | reverse complement strand
TGGAAGCAAGTGGGACAATAATAATAATCAAAATTGGAGTATCTCACTTAAATAATCTATAAATTAGTCGCTGCTTATAGATTCCTTTAGGAATTAATAAGCAGCGATTATTTTTGAAAAGGTATTCGATTTTTTGCAAAAAAATAGAGTAAATTGACTATATGTGTTGAATTATTAAAAAACTGAGGTTTTTAAAATAAATTATGCGAGGAGTCGTGGGCACAATATGTTTAATTCTTTGAAAAAAAAATAGTAGCTGTAATAATGTCTGTAGCACTATTTTATACTTTGGTTTTTATGGGAATATACTACTATGAAGTAACTGGTGCTGTAAAGAAGCAAATGATGAACGATGGAGCTACTCTTATTGCACAGATATGTAGACAGATTGAGGGATTGAACCTCAGTGAAAAAGATAAGATAACAAGTGAGTTTAAAAGCTTAGTAGAAGCGAGCTATGGAAATATTGTTTATATTTCTATAGCAGATAAGGATAAGAATTTACACAGCTCCTAGTGGAGAGAAAGTATATAACGTTGCTCTTCCATACTATGAAGCTTCAGCTGCAATTGGTACCATAAATGTTGGAACAGCAGGTGATTTAACTTTGAAGTTCCAATGCAAAAGTAAGGATGAAGTTGGTAAGCTAACGGATGGACTTAATGATACCATAACAACCTTAAGAGAAATGATAGAAGGAATGAAGCTTACTACGACTGGATTGCATAAGGCTTCAGCTGAGCTGACCGTTGCTGGTGAAAATGCAGCGTCATCTTCGGAGGTAGTAAGAAGTGCATTAAATGAAGTGTTTAAGGCTATAAATGAGCAAACTATGCATATTTCTGATATGGCAGAAAGATTTGAAGAATTTAGTCAATCTTTAGATAATATTAATGTGAAATCACATGAAGTAGTGGGAAGCAGTAAAAGAATAAAGGAGAATGCAGATAAGGGTTCAGAAGAACTTAAGAATTTAATTTTATCAATAAAAGATATTAGAGTATTATTTGAAAAGGCTGAGGATAGAATCGAAGTATTAGGTAATGATGTAGGTAAAATTGAAGAGATTACTGATGTTATCAATAAAGTGGCAGAGCAGACAAATCTTCTTGCCCTTAATGCGGCTATTGAGGCTTCAAGAGCAGGAGAATCTGGAAGAGGTTTCTCAGTTCTTGCAGAGGAAATAAGGAAACTAGCTGAGCAAGTAATGGAATCATCAAAGAGTATTAATGCCCTTGTTGAGGCTATAAAATCTGAAACCAACGATGTTACTACTGATACGGCATTAATATCAGAGAAAATCAGTGCCCAGGAGGCTGTAGTTGAAAATACCGTTGTATCCTTTAATGATATTCAAAAGGAAGTAAATAATTCTCTAGCTGAAATGAAGGAAGCTTATGAGCTTATTGATAGTACAGTAAAGGAAAAGGATAAGATAATTAACGGAGTGGAATCATTATCTGCCACTGCAGAAGAGGTTTTATCATCAGCAAAGAATATATCAGCCACTTCTGAAGGAGAGTATACTAGTGTACAAAAGGTTTATAATGTAGCGAAAAATGTAGAGTCTATAGCAGACAGTTTGACAAATAATATCAATAAATTTAAAGTTTAATAGCAGCTCTAATTAAAGATATAAAGGGTATATTTGCTTTTTATATCTTTTTTTTATTTGAGCTAAATAGTAAGAGCAAAAGAGCAGGTATATTGATAGTAAAATATTAATATTATTAAATTGAATCGACTAAGTAAATCAGCGGAGGTAGGTAACAATCAATGTAGTCAAAATATTTAGAAAATTTTAATAATTTAGCAGGAAAAATATTTAAGGGATAAAATATGTTAAGTATTTTACCCAGTGAAACTTTAGGTAGTGTAAAAAGTTTATGAAAAACTACTTAAAAAAATTAAGAAATTAAAATTCAATTGCAGTTGCCCTTGACAAACATTCGCCAAATGGCTGTTTTATATCGTAGAGGGCGAAGGGAATAGATATAAGTCTTATGCGATAGCCTGAGATATACAATAATTTTGAGATAGTTCAATGAGTTTACACCATCTATCAGGCATTGTTGGTAATTTTTCAAGTTCTTTAAGTACTACAGGAGTTTTACCTTCTAATGCTGAATGTGGTCTTAAAAAATTAAAATAAGCTACAAACATTGTAACAAAAGCTATTGAACCGTCAGGGCTTCCAAAGCCTGTGGTAGGTTTGTAATTCCCTTTAAATGTTCTATTTAAACGTTCGATTATTTGTTTTAATGGTCTATATTCTGCTGAAACTTTATCTTCATTAGTTAGACCTATAACTTGTATAATATCAAAACTTATACCATAGCTTGCAAAAAAGTGTTGTGCAAGAAGATATATAGGGTTGACATCAGTTATAAGTTTTAAGTTTCCTGGTATTTGTTTTAGTTTGGACAGAACATCATATATAGCTTTTACTGCAGTTTTTGTATCTCTGTTTGGTGATACTCTGTAAGAAAGAATTATTTTCTTAACTGCATCAAAGAAAAAGAAAATATAATTCCATTTACCATTAACTTTAATATAGGTTTCGTCACCACAGAAGGAATCAGATAATTCGTATTCATAATTATCTATAAAAGGCTTCACTATTACTGATACTGAATTAACGTAGTTAAGAATTGTTTGATGAGATATTTTTATACCATGTACATCATAAAGTAAAGCCGCTGTCTTTCTGGAAGATAAACCATAGTTAATGTAGTATGTTAACACTAATTCTAATGCATATGAAGATGTCATTATGTTTGGTAGAGAAACTTTGGAAGTAACAGGGCTTTCTTTTGATAGAGGTACAAAATCAAATGTAAATTCTCTAAAAATGTATCTAACTTTATATTTATGTGGATTTTTCTTAAAATCTTCCCATTCTTCTTGGCTCATTGAACTTAATTTGCTTTTATAGTAGCTACATTCATCATTTTTACATTTGTAAACATAGAAATCCTTACGGTGCTTGATTTTTTCAAGTACTTTACCACAATGTGGACATCTAAGTATGACATCTTTTTGATAACGATTTTTATCATGGAAAGTTGTAGAACATACTTTGCAAAGGTATTGGCCTCTACCGCCATTATTGTCATATAAATATGTGTGCGGAGCACCACATTTAGGGCATACAATATCTTTGGGTATAGTATTTTTACCTTTACGTTGCTTAACAGGTTTAAGTTCTTTACCATAAGTGTTTTTATATTCATTTAAAAGCTGTTTATAGTCTAGCTTTTCGAAACGCTCAAAAATAGGAAGTGCATCTACTTGTAATTTTTGATAATCCTTTTTAATTGCTATATCTTTAGATGGTCTTTTAGAAAGTTTTTACCTAAAAGCAATGTAAGGAGATATTTTATAATTTCAGTAAGAAATATTATGTATTCAATGAGTACAAAATTAATCATGGTAATAACTTGCCTCCTTTTTAAAAGTTATGTTTTTTTTGTTTGTGATGATTCAAAAATATATTAATTTTAAGGGGGTGGCAAGTTATTTATATAAAAATTAAGTAAAATTAAAGGTTTGCTGTCTTAGATATATAAAAACATTTGACAGTACCATAAATATTTAGAAGAGTTTGAATATGAATTTTCCAATCATGATCATAATATGGATAAAGATGATTTAGAATGTAAGCCGGATCCAAAATGTAAGAGAGGACCGAGAGGGCCAAGAGGGCCACAAGGCTTACCAGGTACTGGTGCGGTAATCCCATTTGCATCGGGACTTCCTGTAACCCTAGAAACTGGTGCTTTAAATTCAGCTCGTACAGTAGGATTAATTGGTTTTGGCAATTCTGTTTCAGTGGATACATTGGCAGGGGGATTAATAGACTTATCTACTAATGCTAATGGTGCACTAAGAAATATGGCATTTTCTCTTCCTAGAGATGGGACAATAACAGGAATTACTGCCTTTTTTAGTACTGCGGATGAAGTGGATCTTCCTGCAGATGTTACAATTAATGCTCTATTATATATTTCTACAGGAACAGATAATGTTTCGAATAATATATTTATAATTATATGGAATATGCCGGGTTTATTAATTAAACCTGGCATATTTCTGTGTAAACAAGAATTAATTAATAATTGGAATAATGTTAAAGTAAGGTGATTTATCATTAATAATTTTTTTTATTATTGTAATGACTTCTAAAGCTAAATCCTTATTACATATGAATTCGAGCTTAAAAGAGTTACAGCTTTTATAATTTTCATTATCATCAAAATGGAGTTTAGTCTCGTATATATAAAAGTCCTTATCAAATTCTATTAATAAGGTTTTTAAGGAACTTTTTAAGGAATTGAGATTGTATGAAGAAGTATATATTTCAAATTTTACTTTTGAATAATTCATTTTATGTAGCCTCCATTAATAATATTATATATTATATTTATTAATAAAAAATTAGATAAATGTATGAATGTGAAAAATAAATAATTTATTAATAGTATATAATATTGTTAAAAAATTTGATTATTTTGGGCAAAATGAGAGATATTGAATTAATACAAAATTGCAAGATTAGCAAATAAAATATCAGTAAAATG
>DUOT01000109.1 GCA_012838705.1 Acholeplasmataceae bacterium | reverse complement strand
TGTTTTATGGTCGTCGTTAGAAAATATTAGTTTTTGACCATAAAACCATAAACTATCTTAGAGACCCGGATTTTTTTCATTCAAATTCTTCAATTGTTTTTCCTACTAATTTTTCTGGATCATATGTTTTTTTATCTTTCATTACTTTTAAATGAACATGATTTCCAACATTATCATATTCACTTTCGCCACTAACGCCGAGAAGATCACCCTGTTCTACAGTATCTCCTTCTTCAACAACGACACTACCTAGACTAGAATATTCTGTAATAACTCCGTTTTCATGTTCTAGCGTGACGACAAAACCGCGTAAAGCTGTATCTTCTATTTTCTTGACAACGCCACTTAAACATGCTTTTACATTAAACTCTACACTATTTGGTGCAGATAAAGAAATCCCTTGACTTGTTTCATAACGACTACCAAAGACATGAAGAGATAGCTTACGATCTTCTTCTTCATCAGTTGTTTCGTAGTATTTACGAACAATATCATAATTATTCAATGATGTTGGTAATTGAAAGAATTCTTCAACTATATCGTCATCGTCATCATCTTCGTCATCATTGGGATCTTTTTGTCCAGGTGGATCATTTTCGATTGGTGGTTTATCGTTGTTATTTATTAGTGCCAAAGAAATGAAAAATGCGGCAAAAACTAAAATTAACGCCCCGAGAAAAATATATCGTTGTAATTTTTCTTTAGGTATTTTGTTAATCCAATTCTTCACTTTTAATCACCTCGTAAATAGTATTTACAAGATGATTAAATTTATACTTTTATTTTTAGACGAAGAATTTGGCGAGTCTTTCTATAACACTCATTATTGCACTACTTACTAAATAGCTTAAAGCAATACTTAAGCAAATTAAAATTACTTTTAATTCACCAACTTTCCCTCTGCGTAAAATTTTTCCATAATCAAAAGCTTTAAAGCAATTGTATAAAAGATAAATCAGCGGAAAAAATATTATAAAATAAATAATTGTATAAAATGAATCGGTCATTTTATTACCTCTTTTATTTTAATTATTTTTTTAAATTTTAAACACTTATTCTTCCTTTTCACAATAAATAACATAATCACTTACAACTTTTTGAATTTCTTCTTTAATCTCTTGATTAGTTATTATATCAAATTGACTACGAAGATTTTCAATAAAATCTTCTACATTTTCAAATGTATCTCCATTAGTATCTATAAATATTTTATCATTTTGTGTTTTTTCATGCTTACTTCGATCAAGTAATAATTCTTCATATAGTTTTTCACCAGGACGAAGACCTATTTCCTCAATTTTAATATCTTTTCCTGGAATAAATCCACTTAATTGAATCATCTTTTTTGCTAAGTCATAAATTTTAACTGGTTCACCCATATCAAGGATGAAAATTTCTCCACCAGTAGCATATACTCCAGAAAGTAATATTAAACTTACCGCTTCTGGAATCGTCATAAAGTAACGTGTAATTTCTTTATGAGTAATTGTTACTGGACCACCATAAGCTATTTGTTTCATGAATAGTGGAACAACACTTCCATGGCTACCTAATACATTTCCAAAACGGACAGCTGAATAACTTGTTTTTGATATTTGCGAGAAATATTTAATAATTTTCTCGCAACAACTTTTTGTTGCTCCCATAATGTTTGTAGGTCTTACTGCTTTATCAGTTGAAACAAGTACCATTTTTTCAATTTCATATTTGTCACATAATCTTGCAACATTATACGTCCCTAAGACATTTGTTCTTACTGCTTCTACAGCATTGTTTTCCATTAAAGGTACATGTTTATAAGCTGCAGCATGAAAAACCACTTGTGGTCGATAAGTATTAAATACGTATTCAATACGTTTTTCATTATATACGCTACCGATAATAACAATTAATTCTGTCGGGAGATTTTCAAATTGAATTCTCTTTTGTAAATCTAATTGTACATTATATGTAGTATTTTCATAAATATCAAAAATAATTAATGTTTTTGGTTTATATGTTATTATTTGATGACATAGTTCGGAACCGATTGAACCCCCACCACCTGTTACAAGGATGGTTTTGTTTTCAAGAAAAGTATCGATGCCACTATTATCGAGATCAACAACACCTCGGCTTAATAAGTCTTCAATCTTAACGTCAATAATTCTTCGTTCTTTATCAACGGTAACTTCTGTCATTAATGGCAATCTTTTTATCTTAATATTTTCATTTTCAAATAAATTTATAAATTCTCTTAATCTATCTTGCTCTAAAGAAGCAATCGCAATAATAACTTCCGCAATATTATATTTTTCAATAAATTCTTTTACATTTGCAATCGGACCATAGATTGGTATACCATTAAGTCGTTTACCAATCTTTTTTTCATCATCATCTAAAAATGCAATAACTTTATTATTTAAGCGAACATTATTATGTATTTCATCTAAAACTAGTTTCCCCCCACTACCAGCACCAATTACTAGAGTATTTACTTGTTCTCTTATTTTTTTTCTAGGATAGCGAGTTAAATTATCAAGAGCGTGTAAAATCCTTTTTGAGAATCTTGTTAGCGCGATCAGTAAAAATTCAATTGGAGTAATAAATAATAAAAGATGAAAAGGATATATGGAAGAATCAATAATTAAAAAGAGTATGTATACAATTATATTTGATATTAAAGAACAGAAAAAAATACGGATAAATTCGGAAAAGCCAACAAAATCTAATAATAATTTATATAATCCAAATAAAAATTTTAAAAAGATTTTGAAGACGATAATCCCTAGAATATAAAAATACCATCCTTTAATACTAAAAAGATTTGATTTAACGTTAGCATAATTGAATACAAACCAATAGGAAAAAATTATTATAATACTATCAACTAGAATAAATTCTAGTGTTCTTAATTTCCGATTATAAAATCTAGACATAATCCTCTTCCCTTTATTCATCATTATTATTTAGTTCCGTATAATCTATCTCCACAATCGCCCAATCCTGGAACAATATAACCTAATTCATTCAACTTCTCATCTAAGCAGGCAAGGAATATATTTACATCAGGATGTTCTGATTGTAATTTCTTAACACCCTCTGGAGCACCTACAAGTCCTACATAACTAATATGTTTTACTCCGCGTTCCTTTAATAGTGAAATTGTATGCGATACACTACCTCCAGTAGCAAGCATTGGGTCAACAACTAATACTTCTGCTTCAGCAATTACCGAAGGAAACTTAGCATAGTATTCATGTGGTAAAAGCGATTCTTCGTCACGATAAACACCAACATGTCCAACTTTTGCTGTTGGAATTAGTGTTGTAATGCCATCAACCATTCCTAGTCCAGCACGTAATATCGGTACAATAACTACTTCCTTAGCAAGTGTTTGTGCCTTTGCAATACCTACTGGTGTTTTTACTTCAATTGCCGTTGTAGGCAGTTCACGTGTAACTTCATATGCCATAAGCATTCCAATTTCTGATACTGTTTGACGAAAATCTTTTGTTCCTGTTCTTTCATCACGAATTAATGCCAACTTGTGGTGGATTAATGGGTGATTAAGAATTACTAATTTTCCTGAACTCATATATCTGCCTCCTATAAAACTCTTTTTTAAATTATAACATAAAATTCTTCTTTTTACTACAATAAATTAAAAAAAACCGTGTAAACGGTTAAGTAATTTTATAACAATAAACCGATGCATTTCTAGAACTAGTTTTTAATATACTATTTTCATCAATGAAAACATACTTTTTATCAATTGGAAAAAATCCTAAATATTTAAATAAAGGAATTGTATCCTCTTTTTCAATAAAACTTAAAATGTTTTTAATCGATTTATTTTTTGCTTTATTAACTACATTTTGAAATAATTTTAATAAACTTACTTCATCTATTACCTTTTTAAAAATAAAGTATCTAATTAATGCATTATTTCCAAAACATTCAAAACTCATCATTCCAACGATTTGATCTTCATTTACTAATAGACTTGCATTTTCCAGTACTTCTTCATCTATTTTATTACATATTTTAGACAAAAATTCTTTTGTTTCCTCTATATTAAATTTATTAACATCAATAACATCCATCCTATTCTCCTTTTAATATATCAATTATCCACCATCTAAATTCAACATCACCACTATTAACATCCTCAAAACTGCAATTAAAATATTCAGGATATAAAATGCTCCAATAGTTTTTCCCTTGGGCTTTTCCAATCTCAATAACAAGTGTTTTATATACCCCTCCAGGAATTACTTCATCACCTAAATATTTTGGAGGAAATTTTTGATCCTTTATTTCTACATTTACCTCATAATTTACATCATACTTACTAATAACATATTCCACATCTTCTTTAATTATGCTTAAATTGCGAGTTTCTTTTAATGTCTTTTTTAATTTGTTTGCAACATCATCCTTCATTTGTTGATCTATACTTGAATTAGAATTTGCAATAATTCTAATTCTTAATTCTTCATTTTCAGGTTTATATAAAAGCAATACGATAGCGATGATAATTATGATTAAAATTATATATTTTTTCATAAAAAAATCACCAATTACTATTATTGGCGATTTATGGATATTTATACATTAATATCGGATTATTTTCATATTGTTTGTACAATCAATTATCATTGATGGTTTATAATTTAGTTTTTCTTTATCGACTACTATAAAGTCAATATACTCATTAAATTTTTCCGCAATCTCATCAATTGAATTAAGTTCTTTTTCACCACTTATATTTACAGATGTTGTTGCCATTGGTCCAAAATGATTTAAAATCTCGAGAGCAATTTTTGACTTCGGCATTCTAATCGCAATGGTTGGTAGGCCATTTGTTACTTTATCACTTATTAAATTACTTTTTCTAAATATTAAAGTTAAAGCTCCAGGCCAACCATGATCAATTAATGTTTGCGCTTCATCATTTATACTTTCTACATACCTACCTATATCTTTTGTAGGTGTTAATATTGCCAGAGGCTTTGATTTACTTCGATGTTTCATTTCATAAATTTTATTAATTGCAATTTCATCATCGTATAAAGCTCCAACACCATAAACAGTATCTGTAGGAAAACAAACAACTTTACCACGAATATCTTTTTGTAATAACTCTTTTACTGTTATTTGCTCCACAATTTAATTACCTCTTGCTGATATTGTTCTAAGGTAATATCTTTTAAGTCTCTCAGTAACATTAACTCAAGCATAATTTCATTTTTCTCTGCTTCACTTAAGCTTGGATAATCAACATTAAACCCTTTATCCTTAAGTATTTTCGTAACATCAACTGTTTCATCGACATCATCATAAATACGTTGACGTTCATAAATTTGTTTTGGTTCTTCATCAATTTGCTCATTAAACCTTTCTTCAAATTCATTCTCTCTCAAACGTATTTCTTCTTTTTGGGCTTGCTCAAAAAGAGTCTGCGCAAATTCACGGAAATTAAAGATATTTTCGGCCTTTTTCTTTTCACTAAACATTCCTTTTTTCGTAATAAATAAAAATAAAATGACCAAACCTAAAATAACTATTATTCCTCCAAAAATAATTAGTAATAGTCCTTGAAGTGTTAGTGAAGGTAAATTTCTACTTAAACTTGATAAATTAAGTCCCATATTATCACCTATTAAATAATCATCATACAATATTTTAAAATCCTCAGCATTCATAGCATCAATATAATATGAAGTTCCTCTTTCTCGTCCAAAGGAATCATATATTATTATCTTTACATCTTTTTCAAGCTTAATAGCCGGTGCATATATATCTTTTCGTGAATTAGTCTTTAAACGATATTCTTTTTCACCAGTGAAAATAATTACACGATGAGGGTCAGATGAAGGTTTATGATTATAAAAATATAAACCAAACGTAACCTCATCATTATTTATACCTTGGATTATCGATATTTCATAATAAGGATTTTCATAATTTACAACTTCACGATATACTTCATATCCTTCAGAAACTTCTTGATAAAAGTTTTCTTTAAGTTCTATTGAAGAGAAAACAGATACCAGAAGTATTAATAAAAACTTCATTTTATCACCACAATACGATTTTTTTGATTCAAATCTTGATAAGTAGAAATATTTTGAAAAGAGTATTTCTTAGCTAGATTTTCAATTTCATCTTTTTTATTATAAGCAATTTCAAAAATAATTACACCATTTTTATTTAGGTTATCTTTAGCACTTTCTAATATTTTCTCATAATGATATAAACCCTTATTTTTACTAAATAAAGCAATATGGGGTTCATTTTTTAAAACTAAAGGCATAACATCTTCTTCTGGATCAATATAGGGCGGATTTGAAACTATAATATCAAACTTTTCGCCAATTCCAGATAAAAGATCATTTTCCCAAAATGTTATATCTACTTGATTAAATGATGCGTTTTTTCTTGCAACTTCTATTGCGCTTTTAGATATATCTATAGCAAAAACACTTGCATTTTTAATATTTTTCTTAAGTGCAATTGCAATACAACCTGAACCAGTACCAATATCAACAATTTTAGGATTTTTATACTTTTGAGCTTCTTTAATAACCCTTTCCACAACCTCTTCAGTTTCAGGCCTAGGAATTAGAACACTTTCATCAACAAATATTTTCAATCCATAAAAATATGTATAACCAATAATATATTGAACTGGAATTTCTTCATTAATATATTTACTAATAGCATCATTAATTTTTATAAATATATCTTCAGGAATTTCATCATTTAAACGTAAATACACTTCAGATTTAGTAATTCCAGATATTTCAGTAACTAAAAATAATATTGCTTCATATTCACAGCCAAGTTTTTTATACTTTTGCAATAATTCAATATATTTCACTTATATATTACCTTCCGAAACTTAAAATTAGAATAAATTTCATATTTTGTGCACTTAGCAAAACTCGCAAGATCGTTTACAGGAAGATTTTCAGATGTTAATTCAAAAATAGAATCCATTGCAATTGAATCATCTATCCTTACAAATATATGATTCATACATATCCGACCGATAATCGGATAAAACTTCCCTTGTGAGTATATATGAAACCCTTCAAATTTCCGAGAGTATCCATTTCCATACCCGATCGGTAAAATACATATTAACTCATCATCTTGTGCTGTATATATACTATCATAACTAATTGACTCGCCTTTATTTATTTTCTTAATTAATATTGGTTTACTAATAACGCTAGCTACTTGATTTAAATCATATAAGGCAAGACCAACCCTACAATAATTGCCATAATCTAGTTTGTTGTAGGTTGCAGAGGAAAGGCAGTGAACGATTGGAAAGCTTTCCATCTCCGCAAACTCTTTAAATTTTTCAAGCTCTTTATGAGCACTATTAGCACTTGAAAAGTGAGTATAAATACCATTAATATTAAACTTATGTTTATGTAAATAATCTAATACGTTTTTAAACTCACTAATCGATTTAATTCCTAAACGGCCCATCCCCGTATCTATTTGGATATGACAAGTTACATTTTTAAACTTACTTAGTATTTTTGCGTCTTCTAAACTATTGATTGTTGCAATGACATTAGGATATTTAAGCAAAAATAAATCTTGCTCTTGTAATGAATTATGGATGATTATTTTTGCTTTAATATTATTTTCTAATAATTCTAAAGCTTCATCTACATCATTAACGAACAAGATTTCAACACCTATTGATTGCAGATGTTTGCTTATTTCAACTGCACCACAACCATATGCATTACTCTTAACAACCGCAATTAGTTTTTTAGATCCGGAAACTTGTTTTACATTTTTATCAAGATTTGATAAATTAATCCGCAACATAATTATTTACCTTGTAATTTTTGTTTTTGATCCTCTTGAATTAATGCTTCGATAATTGGGTCTAGTTTTCCTTCTAAAACTCGATCTAATTGTTGGATTGTAAAGCCAATACGGTGATCTGTAACACGATTTTGCGGGAAATTATAAGTTCGTATTTTTTCACTTCTGTTACCATGACCTATTTTTGATAATCTTTCCTTGCCTTCTTGTTCTTTTCTTTCTTGCAATAGTTTATCATATAATCGTGCTTTTAATACTTTTAATGCATTTGCTTTATTTTCGTGTTGACTTTTTCCGTCTTGACAAGATACAACTATACCTGTTGGAATATGTGTAACACGTACAGCTGATTTCGTCGTATTAACACTTTGACCACCTGGACCAGATGAACAGAACGTATCAACTCTTACGTCACTTAAATCAAGCTCAACATCAATTTCATCTGCTTCAGGCATTACTAAAACTGTTGCAGTTGAAGTATGGATACGTCCCCCAGATTCCGTTGCTGGCACTCTTTGAACTCGATGAGCACCAGATTCATATTTCAAATAAGAATATACAGAATCTCCAGAGATAATAAAGTCAATTGCGGAAAAGCCACCAATACCTGTTTCATCAGCATTCGTTACTTCAACACGCCAATTTTTGCTTTCTGCATACTTAGTATACATTCTATATAAATCAGCAGCGAAGAGGTTTGCTTCTTCACCTCCAGCAGCTCCTCGTATTTGTACAATTACATTTTTCTCATCATTTTCATCTTTAGGAATTAATAATATTTTTAATTTTTCTTCAAGTTTTTCTTCTTTTTCAAGATTTTCTTTTAATTCTGCATCCGCTAGTTCTTTTAGTTCTTGATCTTTTTCTTCAGATATTAATTCCTTTAAATCTTTAATAGTTTCTAAAACTTTTTTATATTCCCTGTATGTTAGTACAACTTCTTCAAGACCACGAAGTTCTTTCATTATATTTGTATATTTTTTTATATCATTTATATTTTCAGGTTCTTGTAGCATTTCATGTAATTTCTGATAACGACTTTCTATGATGTCTAATCTATCTAACATTTTACCTCCTGTTATTTATCCTTCATACTTACAAAACGTACTTTGGGCTCCTTTAAATAGTAGGAAAATACTATCGGTTGCTCCTTGCCTATTCTTAGCAACTATTAACTCAGTTCGATGGTTACGAACTTGAACTGCTTCATCTTTACTTGGTTGATCACGATGAAGGAACATAACGATATCGGCATCTTGCTCAATACTACCTGATTCTCGAAGATGGGCAAGACGTGGTCTTTTATCTTCACTTAATTCCACACCACGAGAAAGTTGTGATAGTGCAAGGACAGGAACCTCTAATTCCCGAGCCATAAGTTTTAATCCTCTCGATATTCTTCCTACTTCTTCATTTCTAGTACCTTTAAAATTCGGTACTTGGATTAATTGTAAGTAGTCAATAATTATTAAATCTAATAAGCCTTCACGTTTTAATTTCAAACATTTTGCTTTAATATCATTTAAATTAGTATTACTTGTTTCATCTAAATATAAGTTCAACTTATCGACAGCTGCCTTAGCAACTAGTAATGCTGCCATTTCTTTGCTTGTTAATTTACCACTTCGAATTTTTGAAATTGATAGTCCTGAAAAACTACTAAAAAGTCGCATCGTTAATTGGTCAATTCCCATTTCTAATGAGAAGAAAGCAACACTTGCATTATGATGTTGACAAGCATGTGCGGCAACATTTAATGCGAATGCTGATTTACCAATCCCCGGACGAGCAGCTAATACTATTAATTCACCTTTCTGGAAACCAAAGGTAAGTTTATTTAAATCTTCAAAACCAGTATCAAGTCCGGTTACCCGACCATCGCTATTTTTATTTGTTTCGATAATTTCTAAAACACGGTTAGTAAATCGATGAATCTTCTTTACATCTTCAGTTCTCCGCATATTAATAACGCGTAACATTTCTTCTTCAGCTTTGGCACCAATATCGGAAAACGATAAATCACCTTCAAGAACCTTATCGCGAACACGATCAGTAACTCTTAAAAGTTCTCTTAAAAGCGACTTTTCTTCAATAACTTCAAGATATGCATCTACATTAGCTACTGAAGGAATACTTTCGATAATATCGAACAAATAATTAATCCCCCCACTAGCTTCTAGCAAATTCATCCTTTGTAATTCATCAGCAACTTTCACTTGGTCGATTACTTCATTATTTTCATAAAGATTTGTTATCGCCTTCATAATATTTTTATTTTCCGCACCATAAAAATTATTAGCGGAAATTCGCGATACAACCTCACCAATAATGGTTGGTTCAAGCAACATACAACCAAGAATATATTTCTCTGCTTCTAAATTATAAGGAATTCTTCTCTCTCTTTTTTCCATAGTTATACTTTCTCAACTACAAATAGTGTGATTGTGGCTACAATATTTTTATGTAATTGAATTGGAATTTGATAAGTACCAAGGCCATTAATCTCACTATCTAATATTAATTTTCTTTTATCTAATTCAATACCATATTGTTTTTTAAATTCATCAACAATATTTTTAGTACTTACAGAACCAAATAACTTTCCACTTTCTCCTACTTTGACTTCAATTTTTAGAGGTGAAGAATCTACTTTTTCCTTCAATGCTTCCATCTCTTTAAGATGTTTTAATTCACGTTCTTTTTCAAGATTTTTTTCATATTCTAATTGCTTAATATTATCTGGAGTAGCAGCAATTGCTTGTTTATTTCTGAGAAGATGGTTTGCATATCCTGTCGGAACCTCAATTATATCATTTTTCTTTCCACGACCTTTAATGTCTTTTGTTAGTATAATTTTCATATTTTTACGACCTTCTCCTTCATATAATTTTAATGTTTTTTCAAGTAATTTTTTCGCATCTTCAATCGTAATATCTTTTATTTGTGTAGCAGCATTATTAAAATGTCCACCACCACCAAGACGCTCCATAATCACTTGAACATTTACATCTTCTAAACTACGAGCACTTATCCCAACTGTATCTTCACTTATTTTACCAATACAAAATGCAATTTTAATTCCTTTAACACCAATCATATTGTCAGCAACCTTAGCAAGGAATGCCCGCTCATAAATATCATCATCGCAAAGAGCAATACCATATTCACCATCAAATATTTCCATATTGTTTAGAATTGATGTCCTCTTTACATAATCAGTAAATTCTTCACGTAGATACCTTCTGACCTTCCCCATATCAGCACCAAGTGATTGCAGTTTCGCAACTACATTAAATGTTCGACTTGTTGTTCGATATGCAAAGTTATTAGTATCAACACGAATACCAATTAATAACCATGTTGCTTCAATTTCAGAAAGATAATAACCATCAATAAAATCTAGCATCTCTACAATTAATTCTACTGATGATGAAGCAGATGGATTAATATATATATAATTTGCTTCACTAATTGCCATCGTATTTTGACGATGATGGTCAATGATTGCAATTTGTTTTGCCCTTTTAAATACTTTTTCATCCATTAAAAGACTTTGATACTGACAATCAGTAATTATTAAAAGTGAATCATCAGTCATTTCATTATAAGCTTTTTTTGGATCAATTAAAGCATTTAAAAAAATAATATGTTCTTTTTTAATCGATTGATAAATATTTGCAACTGTTTCATCAACTAAATCTTCATCAAAAATTATTTTTGCTTCTCGATCTAATGACTTACAAATTGCACGGAGTGCGATTGCAGATCCAAATCCATCCGCATCCATATATTTATGACTTAGAATGAATATATTACTTGCATTTTTAATTAGTTCTACTAACTCTTCAGTTTTGAAACGAATACTAATTGGAGTTCTCGCTTCAATAGATTCTGTTTTAGCACCGAAGTAAAGTGTTTCATCATCTACCTTTACAACTACTTGATTACCACCACGATTAAGTGCTAGCTCAAGCTGTTCATTTGCTTCATCCATTAAGTCAATAGTATCAATATCACGACAAGCAATACCCATACTAGCAGTAATCCGTAAATTCTCACGATTACAATATTCTTTAATATTATCAAGAACATCAAATTTAGATTGAATTAAACTATTTAAATTTTGTTTATCAAGAATTAATATAAATCTCTCATCACTATAACCTTTTATAGACACATTATATTTATCTGCCCATTCAGTTAATATTCCAATTAAATTACTTACTTGAATTGAACGATCCTTAGCATCTAAAACTCCTAAAGCAGTTTCAAAATTATCTAAATTAACAATTCCTAAGGCTAGTATTCTCCGATCATATTTTTCCATTAAAGCAATTTTTTCAGTAATATCAGTTAAATATATAATATTTTCAGATATTAATAATCTACATGAATATGTCTTACCGTATAAAGTTACAATAAACTCTTTTTTATTTTTAATAATATTGTCCGCTAAATTAATATCTATATTTCGAAAATTACGATCTACTAATGGACTTAAAAATATTTCTTTTGCATAATTATTTGCCCATTCAATTTGTAAATTAGGATTAAAAACAACAATCCCAATCGGCATTTCATTAAAAGCTATTTCTCCAGCCTTTTTGACACGGAAAGAAATACTATTCCATAGTTTCATTCGATCTTCTAAAAACTTCATACGATTACGCTGGTGATAAAGAGAGAAAAAACTAATCTCTAAACTTAAACCTAAACCTAATAAAACAAAACCTAGATATAATAAAACATCAGGAAGGTCATATATTAAAAAATTTATAAAAATTATTAAAATTGCAATACTTAATATAAATAGAATACTGAAATGCTTAATCTTATTATTTTTCATTTTATTGTTAGTAGAATATTTCTACTTTCTCCTTTCTGTGTCATTAGGTTTTATTGATTAGTTCCTATTTTATTATAACACATTTAAAGGAAAAATAAAATATTATTTACTAAAGCCATTAAAAAAACCATAACGAAAGTTATGGTTATTCCTTTACAAATGGTAATAAAGCCATATGACGAGCACGTTTAATTGCGGTAGCTAATTTACGTTGATATTTAGCTTTTGTACCAGTAACACGACGTGGTAAAATTTTACCGCGATCAGAAATAAATCTCTTTAATAATTCATAGTTTGTAAAATCTATTTTTTCTATTTTATTCTCTGTAAAATAACAAACTTTTTTACGTCGACGATAGCCTGCCATTATATACCTCCTTAAAATGGTAAATCATCACTTGAGATATCAGTATCGATATCTAAAAATGGATCTTCGTGATTTTTATTCTCTTTATTATTATCATTATAATTATCAAAATAATTATCAAATTGTCCATAGTCTTGACGGAACGAATCACGATCAGCTTGTCTTCTTGTATCTAAAAATGTAATTGAATCACATACTACTTCAGTAATATATCTACGATTCCCTGTTGGTTCATCGTAAGTACGTGTTTGGATTTGTCCTTCGACACCAATTTGACTACCTTTAGTAATATATCTTGCAAGTAATTCAGCTGTTTGACGCCAAGCTACGCAATTGATAAAATCCGTTTGTTTTTCGCCGTTTTTATTTTGATATCTCCTATTTACAGCAAGTGTAAAAAAGCAATATGGGATATCAGAATTTGTTCTGCGAAGTTCAGGATCTTTGGTAATTCTACCAACTAAAATAACTCTATTCATTAATCATCCTCTTTAATGATTATATGACGGATAATATCTTCACGAATATTAGCAATACGGTTAAATTCTTCAACTGCTGCTGCATCCGCTTCTACAGTGAACACAACATAATAACCTTTTCTGAAGTCTTGAATTTCGTATGCCATATCCTTTAATCCCCATTCATCAACACTAAGAACAGTTCCGTTGTGATCAACAAATATTTTATTAATTTCCTCAACAACAGTTTTTGTTTGTTCTTCTGTTAGATCTGGGCGAATAATATACATACCCTTATAATGTTTCATTTTCTATACCTCCTTTTGGTCTTTACGGCTTCATATTGAAGCAAGGAGTGACAATCACTCACATTTATATATTTTACCATAATACTTAAGAAAAGTAAAGATTATTTTTTAAATAGGCCGACCCTTACAAATAGCTTATCAATAAGTAACATAACTGGATAAGATGACACCATGAACAGTAATAATAATATCCTTGATTCACGATGACTAAACTGAACAAGATTAAGTAATGGTTTCCCAAAGATTAATCCATCACCATAGTAGAAAATTGCAATTAAACATAATGCTACCATGGAAACATACATTAATATTTTCCACCAATTAAATGGTTTTGTAACTTGGAATAATACATAGAAACAAATAGCTGTTGTAAGTATTATTGTGAATGTGGAATATTCAGCTTGGGTCCAACCAAAGCTTGGTTGCAAGTAATATAATATTCCATGACATAATACAACAGTTAAAGCTCCCGGAAGGGTCCTTCTTAAAACATTAATAATAAACTTACCTTCAACTTTTTCATTATTTGGTTGCAAAGCAAGAATAGTTGCAGGAAGTCCTAATATTAATAATTCGATTAAAATTAATTGTGATGGTTCAAATGGATAAACAATACTATTATTTGTAACTTTTCCTAAAATTAAATACATAATTGTAAGGAGTGTTGTAAAGATTGTCTTCACTAGAAATAGTGATGATGTACGTTGAATATTATTTATTACTCTTCTTCCTTCCGCAACAACCTTCGGCATAGATGCGAAATTAGAATCTGTTAATACTAAATGAGAAACATAACGTACAGCTTCACTACCTGATGCCATCGCAATTGAGCAATCTGCTTCTTTTAAAGCAAGAATATCATTAACACCGTCACCAGTCATCGCAACTGTTTTTTTGTTTTCTTTAAACGTTTGAACTAATACACGTTTTTGAGTTGGTGAAACTCTTCCAAAAACAGTGTAATCAAATGCAATTGCACTAACTTCTTCATCAGATAATCCTTCTAAACTAATAAATTTATTTGCATTATCAATTCCAGCACGACGTGCTATTTCCGCAACCGTCATTGGATTATCACCAGAAATAACTTTAATTTCAACCCCATTTTCTTTAAAATAATTTATTGTATCAGGGGCTTCTTCTCGAATATGATCTTGAAGAACAATTAAAGCAATTGGCTTAACTGATTTAGTTGGCTTTTTTTCTTTGATAGGACCATTATTATGTCCTAATACTAATACTCTATATCCTTCAGATGCTAATCTTTCAACTTTTGATTTAACTTTATCATATTGATCAGTCAATACAAATTCAGGAGCACCTAAGAAAAATGAACCAACTTTATTTTCACTATTACTATCTACAAATGTAACAGCACTATATTTACGTTTTGATGAAAATGGTAATTTCTCAACTGCAGTTAAAACTTTATTTTTATCAAAATATTTAATTAAAGCTTCACTCGTTGGGTTAATATCATCAAAACTATTCATCATTGAACCGACTATTTCTCGGATTGTATAGTCAGTTGAATTTTTCACTTCAACACAATCAATTACTCGCATTGTTCCGTCTGTTATTGTTCCTGTTTTATCAAGACATAAAACATCAACACGAGCAAGCATTTCAATACAATATAATTCTTGAACTAATGTTTTATTTCTTCCAAGTTTTCTAACACCAACAAAAAGTGCAATACTTGTTAGTAAAAATAATCCTGCAGGTATCATCCCAATAACAACCGCAGAAGTTTTATTGATTGAAAATGCATATCTTTCTAATATTGTTAGATCACTTTGTCCATTGATTGTCCAGTTTTGGAAGAAAGTTAAAAGTCCTAGCGGAATAATAATAACAGCAACAATTTTAATAATAATTGTAAGTGTTCTTAATAACTCGGATTTTGGTTTTTGATGCTTACGAGCTTCACTTGCTAGTTTTTCAATATAATTATTCTTTCCGACATGTTCAACTCGAGCATGACAAGAACCACTAACGATATAACTTCCAGAGAATAACATATCTCCTGGTTTTTTTGAAATCGCATCAGATTCACCAGTAATCATCGCTTCATTAACATCTACAAAACCATCAACAACTATACTATCAGTATAAATTTGATTACCAGCAGTAAATACAACAATATCATCAATAACAACTTCACTAGTTGGTACTTCCCGTTTTTCACCATCACGAATAACAGTTGCTAGTGGTGCTGATACTAATGATAATTTATCTATCATTCTTTTTGCTTTAATTTCTTGATAAATTCCTATTGCTAAGTTTAAAAGAATTACGGGCAAAAAGGTGAGATTATTCCAACTTTGAGCAACACAAAGAAGAACTGTAATTACAAAATAAAGAATATTAAAAAAGGTGAGTAGGTTGTCTCGAATAATTCTACCAACAGTTTTACCTTTATTTGTATCGGCAACATTACTATATCCATGTTCTTGCCTTTTTAATACAACATCTTCAGTTAATCCTGTTTTAAAATCGGAATTAATTCTTTCAAAAACATATTGTTCTACTACTTCAGTTTTTTCTTCTTCGGCAACGATTTCCGTATTAGTTTTTATATTTTTTTCTTCGATCATATCTCTCACCACCACATATTTCAATTTTTATTCTACCATAATTTAATATTTTCTTCAAGTCTTATTTTCACTATATTTCGAGCCTTTTCCGGAAATAATTATCAAAAAACACCTTAGTATGATAATATCCTGAATTAAATAAATAATATCTTTCTTCATATCCTTTTCGAAAATCTGTTGCTTTATATTTTGATGTATCAATTAAAATAATATTTTTTTCTTTTTTTTTTGGTGCTTTAAAGATTTTTCTTTGAGCATAATTAATAATATCACTTTCTTTACTTAATTTAAACCCTAATGCTTCATCAAATAACCAAATAGGAAAATTATCTATAACACCTCCATCGATAAATTTATACTCGTTTAATTTATATGGTGAATATACTAACGGAAGTGCAGATGACATACATGCACCTTTTGCAAGTGGGAAAGTGTCTGGATTTATTCCAAAATATTTTAAATCATTTGGTATAACAATGAGTTTCTTTTCTTTTAAAAATGTTGTTATCATTTTCACTTGATAGTCATTCCCCACTTTTAAATCCGAAAATTTAGTTACTCCTTTTTTAGAAAATAGTGAATGGAGAAATCTTTCAAGGACATCTAATGTATATAAACTTTTTTGCTTTACAGTACTTATTGTTTTATCAATGATGTTTTTCTTTTTTGGCCATAACATATCAATATCTAAATTATTTAGAATTTCAACTAATTCATATGATTTATATCCAGCACAAACCAAAGCGGCCATAATAGCACCAATACTTGTTCCTGCACACTTTTTTATATGCAAGCCTCTTTCTTCTAAATATTTTAAAGCCCCGACATATGCAAGACCCTTAATCCCTCCTCCTTGAAACACTACATTCACATATATCACCAATATATTATATGATAAATGCCTTAAATTGTAATAAAAAAGAGGTTAATAATTAATTAACCTCGTCCTTTAATTTTTCTTAGTATTTCTTTTTTCTTTTCTTTTCCTAATAGCTTTTCTACAATCGCTAAGGCAAAATCGGTTGTATAATACATTGCTTTACCAGTGATAAAGTTACCTGAAGTAATAGTACCACAACATCCTTTAAGTTTGCCACTAGTAACCTTTTCATCACATCCTGGGAAACATGTATATTTTTCGTTTTCATAACCACCAATTTTACCTACTAACAAAGGTGCAGCACATATTGCAGCTACTAATTTCTTAGCACCAATAAAGTCTTTAATTAGTTTAGATATTTCTTCATTTTTATCCCAAACTTCAAATACTGCTCTCCCCCCTGGAATAACTAGAAAATCAAAGTCTTTTTCTGTCGCTTCAGCTAAATGAATATCTGCCTTTACATTGAGCCCGTATCGACTTACTACTTCTAAGTTTTCATGAGGGGTTGCGGATACGATAGTCATTCCACTACGTTTTAAAATATCGATTGTACAAATCGCTTCAGTATCCTCGAAACCATTTGCTAAAACAATTAAACCTTTCATAAAAACCTCCTTAAAAATTTATATTTTTTGATAAATATTGTCCATATAAAAGTTTCACAATATGAACAAAAATATCAACCCTTTTTACAAGAGAGTTTGTAAAGATGCCAATCGCCCCTTCATGATGTTTTATATTGACAGTATTAAAATATTCGTCCATAACTTCAGCTAGTTCTTTTCCTTCGGTAAACAGTTTGTCCTTAATGAATTTTGGAAGTGGTATTCTTGTTCCTCCTGCATAGTAATAATTATCTTTTTCATCAATTAATACTCCCCAGTTAACAAGATACAAAACACCTAAACACTCCTGTACACCAGCCTCTAAACCAATCCGAAAATACCCTTTCGGTAGACTTTCAGCACGATTCCTAGCACCTATTATCGTTTCTTCATCTGATAATGGTTGACTTCCAACCCCACTATTAACGTCTAAGCCAATAACTTCAAAGTCTGAAAGTACTTTTCTTACTGCTTCGAGCTTAACAGGGTTTTTTGTCCCAACATACACTTTATACATTTGCATTTACTTCATCTAATGCTTTTTGATCAAAATTTTCAATAATCGCAAGAACCATTTTCTTAACTTCTTCTACATCTCTTACATCAATTATTGCTGCTGTAGTATGAATATATCGACCAGGAAGTCCAATTGTTGCTACGACAGCACCAGAATATTGAGCTGCAGCAGCATCTGTTCCTCCCATAGATAAAAACTGTTGATATTTAATGTTTTTCTCTTGCGCTAAGTTTTCTATAAATTTCTTTATGCCTTGATGCATTATACATCTTGGATCATAGAAACGTACTAAAAAGCCTTCACCTAATTTACCAAAAGCACGTGGATGATTACTATCTAAAAAGTCACCTACTGGAGATACATCAATCGCAATAAATAAATCAGGTTTGATTAGATTTGTTGCTGTAATTGCACCTCTTAAGCCAACTTCTTCTTGAACTGTTGCTCCAGCAATAACAGTATTCGGATGATTAGTACCATGGATTTCACGCATGATTTCAATTGCCATACCAACACCAAAACGATTATCCCATGCTTTTGATACAATTTTATTTCCATCTTCCATGACATAATAATTATTAACTGGAACAACTTGTTGACCAATTCTTACTCCCATTTCCATTGCGTGTTCTTTTGATTCTGCACCAATATCAAGAAGTAGGTCATCAAATGTAATATCTTTTCGTTCATCTAGCCCTCTACTAATATGAGGTGGAACTGCCCCAATAACACCACGGATTAATTTGTCCTCACTAACGACAATATTAACGTTTTGTGATAATAATACTTTTGGATCAATACCTCCGATTGGAATCATTTTAATAAATCCTTTATCAGTTATCTTGACAACCATTGCTCCAACTTCATCCATATGTCCTGCAATCATTATTTTTGGTCCATTACCATGACTAATACCAAAAACACTACCTAATTTATCTTGAACGATTTCATCACTAACTTTTTCAAGTTCTTCACGAACAAATTTTCTGACACTACTTTCGTATCCTGAAATCCCATTAAGATTTACTAGTTTTTCATAAAGTTTCATTCTTTCCATAACTAACCTCTACATAATATATTTGTTTTCCCATTTCTTTAAATTTATCTTCATATTCTGTTGTAATTATATCATCATAATCTTCATGAAGATTTAAACTTAAATTAGAAAAAGTAAATTTGTTTTTATTAAATTGCATTAAACTATATTCAAAAAAATGACGATTATCAGTTTTAAGTTCTATCTTATTATTATTATTTAATATTTTTTTATAAATGTCAAGTTTTGTATCATATGTTAATCTTCTTTTCTCATGACGGTTTTTAGGCCATGGATCACTAAAGTTTAAAAAGATTCTCTCAATTTCGCCTTCGGAAAATATTTTATCTAAGTTTTCTGCATCATCACATATAATTTTTAGATTATTAATACTATCATCTATTTTTCGTAATGCTTTACATATAACTGTTGGTTCCTTTTCAAAACCCATAAAATTAATATGAGGATTTCTTCTAGCGTGTTCAATGATGAATTTTCCTTTCCCCATTCCTATTTCTAAATATATTGGATTTTGATTTTGAAAATAACTGTGCCATTTTCCAAAATTCATTTCCGCATTTTTAATAACTATACTAGAATTTTGGAGTATCTCATCAGCATTTTTAATTTTCCTTAGTCTCATTTTTAGTCCCCAATTTGTAAATTGCTTCTGCATATATTGCTATTGATGTAATTAAATCATCGATATAAATATATTCATCACGTTTATGAACAACATCTTCACGACCAGGCATTAACATTCCAAATGCAACAGCATTACCTAATGTTCGCGCATAAGTCCCACCACCAATCGTCATAAGTTTAGTTTTGTCATCACCAGTATATTTTATATAAGCATCATGAAGCGTTCTTACAAGTTTGCTGTTTCGATCAACAAAATGTGGATTACTATCTTCCTTCACAACAACCTTTATCCCATAATTTTCTGCTTCTTTTGAAAATTTATCTAAAAATGTATCTTTATCCCAATTTATTGGATAACGTAAGTTTAATCCTACTTTACCACCATTTTCATCAATTCTTGCAAAGGCAACATTGACAGTTAAATCTTTCATCTCCGAATCAGAAAAATCTAGTTTTAATGTTTTAAACCTTGTATCATTTAACTTCTCCGCAATAAATCTTACTAAATTATTACTTGTATATTTGCTTAAAAATATTGAAAGATTTATTAAAGCATTAACTCCTTTTTCCGGTTCCATTGCATGACTACTTACTCCAAAAAGTTTATATTCACTTTCCTTAATTTCGCCTTGGAACTTATGAGTTTCTAAGTATTTTGTAAATTCTTCTTTTAAGTCTTGATTTATTTTAACACTTGCACTGTCAGGAACGACATTATATCGCTCACCAGAAGTAAGTGAAAAACTTTCTTTTTCTTCACTTAATAAATCAATCGACATTATTCCTTTTTCACCATAGATTAAAGGAAAATTAGCATCAGGAGAAAAACCTAAATCAGGCATCTTACAAACTTCTAAATATCTTTTTACGCACCTCATTCCAGATTCTTCATCAGTTCCTAAAATTAACCTAACGCGTTTATTTAATTTTACACCAGCATCTTTTAATATTTTTAATGCATAAAAGCTACTCATTGCAGGACCTTTATCGTCTAAAGCTCCACGAGCATATATTTTTCCATCAACAATCGTTCCGCCAAATGGTGGATAAGTCCATCCATCACCAGCAGGAACAACATCAAGATGGCATAAAACTCCAATAATTTCTTCTCCCTCACCATATTCAATATGACCAGCAACATTATCAATATTTTCAGTTTTAAAACCTTCTTTTTCTCCAAGTCTTAACATATATAAAAGAGCATCACGAACATTTTCACCAAATGGTGCCTCTTTTACATGCAACTGCTCTTTACCAACAGTATCCATTTGTAATAATGTTACTAAATCTTTTAATAAATTTTCTTTATTTTCCTTAACTAGTTTTAAAAAATCCATAATCTACTCCTTTTTAATTCTTTTGTATATTATACCATTATTAGGGCAAAATTAATATAAGAAAACACAAAAAAGGAGAAAATTATGGACATTAATATTCGTAAGTATGTATTACAAAATTTAAATAATGCAAATTTTGATGTTGTGAGAAACACAATTGAAGATGCAATCTCCATCCAAGAAGAAAAAGTATTACCTGGACTTGGAGTAATGTTTGAAGTCCTCTGGCAAAGATCTGATCCCAATATGAAAAACACAATTATCAATCATATTGTGGAGGCGGTAAAAAGCTAAACTCCTAAATAATTAGGAGTTTTTTATTATGAATATTTCTGAAGAGAGTGAATAAAAGTTAAGTCAAAATCAATATTATTATTAAAAACATTATAATGATATTGAATACATTCATCAATTACAAAATCAATATTAAAGCCTCTTTCTGCTTCTTGAAGAATGATTGTATAATTAATACCATTATATTCATAATATTGTTTTTGCTGGTTACCATATACAATTCCCGTATTACTTTCCCAAACTCTTAACGTAAAGTTATCACTAGATAAAAATAATGTATGTTCATAATTAGGATAATATATTATTTCTTTAGATAAACTTGCCATTTCACAATTAATATGAGGTAAATATATATATTCATAAAAACCATTGTTATCTAAAAAGTCATCTATATTATTATAAATGATTATTTTACCGTTTTGGTCATATCTTCCTTCTTCACTATCACTTCTAGCATAAATAAAAAATTTATAGTTTTCTATCTTGTTATTTTTATTGTTATCATAATTTAAACATATATCAAAAGAATGTGCTACTATTTCACTATCAACAATTTCTTCATAATATATATTTTCATATACACTATTTTTAGGTAGTGATAAAATTAGGTAAAATGAATCATTTTTTCCCACGTCAAATTCATTTAAGTCAACATAAAAAAACTCACGGCCATCAATTGATTTTCTCTCAAGCTCATACCCAAAAGCAACACCACCAAGGATATCTAAACTATTTCCAGTAATATAAAAGTTTTTAAGTGAATTTTTATGTTCAATATTTAAAACTATATAATCTTCATTCTCTTGATACACAGTTATAAAATTTATATAAACATTTCCAAATTTATTATTTTCAATCAATCCAATTTCTTCTTTTACTTTTGGTGGACAACCAGATAAAACAAACATACATAGAAACATCAAAACTATAAAAAATGTTTTTTTCATATTCTCACCTTTTTATCTTTATATTCACTTATATAGAGGTAAAACTTTTATTTTACCTTCTACTGTTATTTTATCACATTATATATAAAAAATGCCACACTTTTGTGGCATAATTAATCATTATTTATATAACGGATAATATCAATATTAGGCAGTTTTAAATATCTTTCTACTATTTTTTCTGGTGTAAATCCAAAGTGATTTATAACCACACTTCCTTTTCCACTACGACCAAATTCACACATTCCATATACATCTCCAAATAGGCCAACATATTTATATAGATGTGCTCCTTCACTTAACTCAATCGCAAGTCTTTTTGTAATATGAGGTGGCAACACTTTTTCTTTATAGCTTTCATCTTGTTTATCAAAGAGATTCGTGCTTGGCATACTAACAACACGCACGTTTACGCCTTTTTCTTTTAATAGCTTTTGTGCATTTAATGCTAGTTCTAATTCTGATCCTGAAGCAATTAAAATTCCTTCAAAATTCTCTTCATCTTTAGCTATATATCCACCTTTTTCAAGTTCCACTTCCCCTTTTACAACATTTCCTACATCTTGTCTTGTTAGGACAATAACTGTTGGTGTCTTTTTACTTTCTAAAGCAAGTTTATAAGCAACTTTAACTTCGTTTGCATCAGCAGGACGAATAACATTAAGATTAGGAATACTTCGAAGCATTGTTAGTTGCTCAATTGGCTGATGAGTAGGACCATCTTCACCTACAGCTATAGAATCATGAGTAAAGATATAAATTACAGGTAGTTCCATTAGGGCTGATAGACGAATTGCAGGTTTCATATAATCACTAAAGACAAAGAACCCACTACAAAATGGCCTTAAGACACCATGTAAAGCTATTCCATTTGTGATTGCTGCCATCGCATGTTCACGAACTCCAAATTTAATATTTCTTCCAAGACGATTTGTTTGTGTGAAGTCACCATCAGCTCCTGCTACTTTTGTAGATGAGGATAAGTCTGCTGATCCACCAATTAATTGTGGGAATTCTTTACTTAGGCTATCTAATACTTTTCCACTAGATACTCTTGTTGCTGCTTTATAGTCATCTGGAAAAGTAGGCATTTTATCTAAATCAACTTTTATAGGCTCTAAAAGACTTAAAAACTCATCATTAAGGTTTTGTTTCCAAGCTAAATATTTTTCTTTACCTTTATTTATTAACTTTTCTTCATAATACTTATAAACTTCGTCACTAACTGTAAATGGCTCTCCACCTAAAGCCTTTCTCATAGCAACAACTTCATCATGCTTAAGGGGTGCACCATGAACACTTGGAGTACCAGCATTACTTGCTCCAATTCCAATAATTGTTTTTATTTCAATCAATGTTGGTTTATCTGAATTTTGCGCATTTACTATAGCCTTCTCTAATTCTTCAATATTTTCGCCATCACTTACTAATATATAATTCCAATTCATTGCGAGAATCTTATCACGAGTATTTTCAGTATTAGTATCTTGAACTTTACTATCTAACTGAATATCATTCGAATCATATAAAAGAATTAATTTGTTTAATGATAAATTACCAGCTAAACTAAGTGCTTCCTGCGCAACACCTTCTTGCAGGTCACCATCACCACATAAGCAATAAGTATAATGATCAATAATATTTGGAAACTTTCCATGTAAATGTGCTTCCGCAATCGCAATCCCAACTGCTTCCCCAATCCCTTGTCCTAGTGGCCCACTAGTTGCATCAACACCAGGGGTGATATGAGATTCTGGATGACCTGGAGTTATACTATTTAAATTTCGAAAGTTTTTTAAATCTTCAATCGATAGATATCCACTTAAATGTAATACAGCATAAAGTAATGATGAACCATGACCAGCAGATAAAACAAAACGGTCACGATTAAGCCATTTATCCTCATGAGGATAAATATTTAAAAATTTTGTATACAAAGTATGGATGGTTGGGGCAGCACCAAGAGCAATCCCAGGATGCCCTGAATTAGCATTATCAATTGCTTCGATTGCAAGTTGTCTTAATGTTTGAATTGATAATTTGTCGATATTACTCATAATACTTACCTTTCTATTTTAATAATTTATAAATATATTGTGCACGATCTCCAAATGAAGCTTTAACTGTATTTCCAGTTACTAATACTCCTTTAGCACCAAATTCTTGTAATTTTTCTAAATTTACTTTTTCAACACTTCTAACTTCAACTGTTATTCTAGACATTTCGTGATTAACATTAATAATATTGTCCTGTCCACCATAAATATCAAGAAATTCTTTTTGCTGGAAGGAATCAACAACTTCTTCGCTAACCTTTTTTAACTGATTATACTTTTTAATTCTCAATACAAAAGCAACAATAATTAAAATAAATATTATTGCTATTGGAACTAATATTAAATATAATAATGCATTTTCAATAGCTAAATAAATCATAATTTCTTTTCTTGCAAGCAAGAACTCCTTTCATTACTTTTTCTTTATTATAACACAAAAAAAATAAATTTAAATAAAAAAACGTATTCTTATTTATACTTTTATGATATACTTATACTATTAGAGGTGATATTAGTGTTTCTTGAAATAAATAATTTTATAAAATATATTTTACTAGGACTCATCCAAGGAATTACAGAACCATTACCAATATCATCAAGTGGCCACCTCCAAATATTCAAATCTATATTTGGACTTCATCTTGAAGGAGATATCAATTTTGATATTTTTGTAAATTTTGGTTCACTACTAGCAATCATCTTCTATTATCGTCTTTTCTTAAAAGATATAATAGGTGGAGCATTTAGATTTATTTTTCAAAAAGACAAAGAAAAGAAAGATGATTTTTTATACTGCTTATTAGTTATAGTTGCAACAATACCAGCAGGTATTGCCGGGTTACTTCTAAAAGATGTGATTGATAATACTTTCTCTTCTTTATTATCAGTTGGAATATGCTTATTTATAACTGGATTATTACTTTTGTTTATCCACAATCAAGCAAAAAATGCTCATTATAAAAAAATCACTTTAAAAACTAGTATCCTTATGGGACTTGCTCAAATCATAGGACTTTTTCCAGGAATATCTCGCTCCGGATCAACGACAAGCATAGGGGTATTAAATAAAACCGATTTAAATGCAGCCTTAAGATTTTCTTTTATGATGTATATACCTATTAGCCTTGCCTCGCTACTATTAGGTTTACTTGACTTTGATGCTAGTACTACTTATATTCCCGGATACCTCGGAGCATTCGTTGTAAGTATTTTTGGTACTTACTATGCTATTAAATACTTTTTTAAACTAGTACAAAAAAACAACTTGCGATACTTCGGCTATTATTGCCTTACTGTATCGTTAGCTGTATTATTTTATCTCGCTTTAATTAAATAAAAATAAAAAATGAAAGATGATGAAATCCCATCATCTTTTTGTGTTATAGACTATACATATATTGTCAATCTTCATATATTAAAATTGAAAGCGAGGTGATTTTTAATGTCATGTGAAAGAGTAAATAATTATTACGATAACAGATATGATAAACATCGTGATACTGATTGTATTCTACGAGTTTTAAAGAAGATTGACCAAATTCAAAAGGAAGCTTTTATTGATGACGATTGTGTAGGCTGTACTGGTCCGCTAATCATGAAAGCATTTGATACACGTCCTGTAATGCTAACACTTGCTAACGATGCAAAATTCACAGCATTCTTAGATGTATTCAGCGAAACAACAAATGTGTTCCGCGTTGAAGATATTAAAGATGGCTGCGTATTATTAAGACTATTAGATCGTGATGGTGGATGCTTAAAACCAACAAAATTAACAGCGATCCTTAAAGTTGATTGCATTTGTGGTATTCAATGCTTCAAACCTGTAAAATTAGGTATTAAAGAAAAAGATGTTTGTGAATTCTAAAAACTAATGATTTCAATACTTTCAATTAAGTAAGAATCAAGTTTTTCTGTCTTTCCATCTTGGGTCTTCAATAATAAGATTCGGTCATCTAATTGGTAAGGGATTGCTTCCACAACACGATTTTTAGTAACTACCTTACACAAAACCGGTCGATTCTTCTTATACATTTCTATTATTCTAAGTAATTTATTATACTCTCGAGCAGATAATTTACTATTGATAATATGTTTTCTACTATCAAAAATAGTTTGATTATGTGCTTTTGCCTCGGTGCTAACAGATTTTATAAACAATAATGGACCATTATCATCTGTCATTAAAATCACCCATTACATCATATGTAGTGGGCGATTTTTTTATTACAACATTTTTTTACAGTTTTTTTCATAAATTATTTTTAAGCCATCCATGACTAAGTTCTCATCATAGATTGGATCATGTTCTAAATATGGAAAAATAAATTTACTTAAGCCACCAGTAACAATTACTTTTGCTTTTCCATATTCTTCAAAAATATTTTTTACCATACCATTAATTGCACCAGCAGTACCATAAATCATTCCACTTTGGATTGATTGATTTGTGTCACGACCAATAATATTGTCAGGAACTTTTAGTTTAGCAGCTTCTAATAATGAAGTTGCTTTAATTAAGCTTGAAAATGCAGGAACTATTCCAGGATAAATAACTCCCCCTAAAAATTCCTTTTTCGCATTCACATAACTTAAAGTGATTGCTGTTCCCATATCAACAACAATACAAGGTGCTCCATATTTATTAACACTAGCGACAGCACCAACTAATAAATCAGCACCTAATTGTCTTGGATTATCAATTCTTACTGATATCCCTGTTTTTACTCCCGTCTCTACAAATAATGGTTTCAAGTTAAAATACTTTACAAATGCATGTTCTAAAGTTGCATCAACCTCAGGAACAACAGAAGCAATAATAAGGCCATCAATATCACTTGTTTTAATATTCATATAAGAAAGATTATCAATAATCTTAAGGCCATATTCATCTTCTGTTCGTAATAATTTTGTTTCTAAGCGAAAAGTGTCAATGAGTTTATCATCATAGACACCGAAAACTATACTTGTATTTCCTACATCAACGCAAAGTAACATAATTTAACCTTATGCTCGTGAATGATATTTTCCATCGATTGTGGAAACGATGATTTTATCGCCTTGCTCTACAAAAAGCGGAACTAATATGCGATGTCCTGTTTCCAAAATTGCATCCTTAGTTGCATTTGCTGCAGTATTACCTTTAACACCAGGAGCACATTCAGTTACTTCCAAAACAACTTTTTCCGGTAAATTAACACCTAAAATTTCTCCTTGAAAAACAACAATTGTTACTTCCATTCCTTCAAGCATAAATGCTTTTTCATATTCTAAACGTTCAGCAGGAATATCAATTTGTTCGAAAGTATCCATATCCATAAATGAATAAGCTTCACCAGTTGAATATAAATATTGCATTTTACGTTTTTCTATCATTGCTTGTTCCATTTTCTCACCAGCACTAAATGTATAATCGATATTAGCACCAGTACGTAAGTTACGAAGCTTAGTACGAACGTATGCTTGACCTTTCCCCGGTTTTACATGTTGGAACTCTAAAATTTGATAAATATTGCCTTCATATTCAATTGTCATTCCTGTTTTAAAATCGCTTGTTGAAATCATAAAAAATCTCCTTTAATCTATAATTGTAATTTTATATTTAACAGTATGAACTGCTAAAGAAGGTAAAGTAATAATATTATCTTTATTTATAAACTCATGATCAGTATCAAAACGATCAGCATAACCTATCCAAGGTTCTAAACAAATAAATGGTGCATTTGGTTTAGTCCAAATACCAAGAGATACAAAACCTTGAAAATCAAACTTTATTCCTAAATTTTTATCATTAACTAGTTTTACAAATTTTGATTTTATTCTTGGAATTACTATGGCATCATTTTGGAAAAGATCATATTTTAATCTTAATTCTTGTAATTTTGAAAATTTCGCAGCAGGTTCATAAAAATTGAGTGTTGCGTTCTTTTCAACTTTTGGTGATGAAAAAGATTCAGGTTTTTCGAATACTAATCGATAATCTTCGAATTTCTCATCAGGATATAAAGGACATCTAAACCCTGGATGGCCACCTATATTAAATATCATATCTTTGTCATCTTCATTGTGAATATCAATTTGAGTAATTAATGTTTTATCAATAAGTTGATATGTCACAATTACTTTATATTTAAATGGATATTTTTCTAAAGTCTTTTCATTATAGACATTAACTAGACTTATTTCATCTTCCTTGTGATTAAGTACTTCAAATTCTTGATCACGTAAAAATCCATGTTGATTTAAGTAATACTTTTCATTATTAATAATTGTATATCCATCACGCAAAGAACCGACATTCGGAAATAGAAATGGTGCTATTCGATCCCAAAATTGATCAACATCGCGTAGGTAATTAACCTTTGATGATTTTAATGCTCTTTTTTCCGCCCCTTGACTACTAACAGTTAACTCTAAATACTGATTTTTAATTTTGTAATCCATAACTTCCCCTTTTTTATATTAAATAATAAAATATAAATCCTAAAAAGCCAGATATTATAATTATTGGAATCGGACCAATTTTCTTTTTAAAGATCAATTTCAGAGCAATAATTGTTCCTAAAATAATTAATGAATAATAAATATTTAGTGATTCATCTGACTTTAAAGTTACAAAAAGCGAATAAACAACCGCAAAAATTAGTCCAACTACTGTTGCTTTGATTCCATCTAAAGCCCATCTAATAGTTTTCTTCTGCAAGAAATTATTTACAAAGATTGCTATTATTAAAATAATTATAAACGATGGTAATATAACTGCAGTTGTTGTTACAATTGCACCTAAAATTGGCGCTTCCGGTATTTGATTAAATCCAACAAGTGTTGCAGTATTTACCGCGAATGGTCCTGGCGTTGATTCCGCAATCGCAAAGAAGTTAATTAACTCATCATACGTTAACCACCCTTTGCCGACGACTACATCCTCAATCATTGGAATCATCGCATATCCGCCGCCAATAGTAAATAAACCTATTAAAAAGAAGTTACCAAATAGTTCTAATAATTTAATTATCATCTTGCATTTCTACTTTCTTTATTCTTGGCATTATTATTTGTGATATTATTCCTATACTAGCACCAATTAAAATAATAAAAATTGAGTCAAATATTTTTGTAATGCTTAAGACTAATGCTAGTAAAATAATAAAGTATGAAATTAATGTTTTATGAGTTTTTTTATAAATTTTTAATCCAGCATTAAAAATCAAATAAAGTACTCCAACTCTTATTCCATTAAATATTGCCATTATTACCTTGTTTTCAGAAAAACGATTAAAAAATACTGAAATAATACAAATTATAATAACCGAAGGAATAACTACTCCGATTGTTGCTACTAAGCTACCCCAGAATTTACCGACTCTATAGCCTACATACGTTGCTGTATTAACAGCAATTACTCCTGGAGTTGATTCAGCAATTGCAATCATATCTAGCATTTCATCATCTGTAATCCATTTCTTCTTTTGTACAACCTCGTGCTGGACATGAGGAATCATTGCCAGCCCACCACCAAAGGTAAAAAGGCCGATTTTAAAGAAAGTAATGAATAATTCCCATAACTTTTTCATATAGTTCCTTTCTATTTGCTACCTTCATTTTATATTATACAATATTTTAGATAATTACTCAAACCTTTTTTATATAATCATAATCCTTGGTTTTTTTGTATATCTTTGTTATAATATTATCGGTGATTTATGTGGAAATAGTAAAAATAACTCCCCAAGGTTTTTGTAAAGGTGTAATTCGCGCTATTGCAATTATAAATAAAGCGTTAGAAAACCCTAATATTAAAAGACCAATATATATGCTTGGGGGATTAGTTCATAATAAACATATTATTAATGCATATAAAAACAAAGGAATTATAATTATCGATTCTATCGATAATATACATAATGGTACAATTATAATAACTGCCCATGGAATTAGTAAAAAAATAATTAAGGAAATTAAAGACCGTGGCCTTGATATTATTAATGCAACCTGTTTTGATGTTTTAAAAACACATGATTTAATTCAGAAAAAACTAGATGAAGGTTATGACATTATTCTTTACGGTAAGAGTAAACACCCAGAAACAAAAGGTATTTTAGGAATTAGTGATAAAATCAACTTAATTGAATCTATAAATGATATTGATAATTTAAATATTAATAACTTAAAACTTGCATTTGCTACACAAACTACTATGGGTTATTCAGACGTATTAAAAATAATTGAAAAATTAAAGTTAAAATATCCTCATATTGAAACTTATGAAGAAGTATGTACTGCTACTAAACTTCGTCAAAACGCACTAATCGAAACAGTTGATGCTGATCTATATATTATTGTTGGCGACCCTACAAGCAATAATACTAATAAATTACGAGAAATTTGCGAGAAAATGAATCGCAAGACAGTAATGATTGAAAATACATTAGATTTAAAAAATATTAATTTTGAAGGCATTAATAAAGTAGCGATTACAGCTGGTGCATCAACACCACCTGCGATTGTAAATGAAATTATTGATGCAATTAAAACTAAAGATTTTAATACTAAACTTACTGATCATGATTATTTAAACTATCGTACTTAAATTTATTTAAGTACTTTTTTATTTAAAAAAGTGCTATTTCTAGCACTTATCCTCTTAATGTAGCTCCTAAATGATATTCTAAACTCTTAACAATTCGATTAACTTTTGAGTTTATTTCTTCATCTGTTAGAGCAACACTTGATGTAAATTTCAATTTGCATGCAATTGATTTTTCATCCTCTTTTACATGCTCACCTTCATAAACATCAAATATCACAGCATCTTCTAAAATATTTCTTTCCGCATTTTTTATTACTGACAGTACTTTTGATGCTGGAATATCACGTTTTAAAACAATTGCAATATCTCTTTCAACACTTGGAAGTTTCGATACTTTTTTATACATTATATGCTTAGGTTCTTGATTAATAATATTTTCAAGATTTATTTCAAAAACATATACTCCTTCCAAGTCATTTTCAATTGCATATTGCGGATGTATAGCTCCTAAGTAGCCTATAATTTTATCATTATAAACTATTTCTGCTGTTCGTTTCGGATGAAGTTCTTTTACATCCTTAGTTAATGCTCTATATTCTACATCAATACCAAGTTTTGAAAACACTAAATCTAATACACCCTTAACTAGATAAAAATCAACTACTTCTTGTTTTTTATCCCATAATGTATTAGAAAACTCATTGGCCATTACACCAGCAAGATGTAAGTTTTCTTTAGTTTCTTCATCTTTATAATATATATTACCAATTTCAAATAATGCTAAGTTCGTATTTTTTCTTGAAAAGTTATATTTGCAAACATCAATTAATGAAGGAACTAAACTATAGCGAAAATATTCATGCTCTTCAGATAGTGGCATTAACAGTGAAATTGAGCTGGCATTTTCTTCTACTAATAAATTAAACTCATTTAGTTTGTTTTTGCTTACCAAAGAATATGTTACTACTTCATTTAAACCTATATTAGAAAGAAGCATTTTAATATTTCGAATATTTTTTTGCGATATCGTAAATTCTCCGACCATATCATCTTTTGGAAGTGTTGATAGAAGTTTATCATAACCATATAATCTTCCAATTTCTTCGATTAAATCTTCTTTAATATTAATATCACTTCTACGGTTAGGAACATATACTTTATTTCCCGCAACAGTAAATCCTAAAGAGGTAAGTAATTTATTGATAGTATCTTGAGGAATCTTTATTCCTAATAAATTTTCTACATCCTTTTCAGTAACAACTATTTCTTTATCAGGCAACTTTACAATTCCATCAAAATTAACTTCATCGACTACTTTTCCATCAGCTAATGTTTGGAATAAATAACATGCATAATCTAAAGCAAGTTTTGTCCGATTTAAATCAACTCCACGTTCAAACCGATATGATGATTCACTTCTTAATCCTAATCGTGATGATGTTTTACGAATTGTTAGTGGATCAAAAACAGCTGCTTCAATAACAATGTTTTTTGTTCTTTCTGTTATTTCAGTATCTAATCCACCCATAACACCAGCAAGTGCGACAGGCCTTTTACCATCTGTAATAACAATGTCACTTGGTAGTAAATCTCGCTTAATTCCGTCTAAAGTTGTCATTGACTCATTTTCATTTGCATTTCTTATAACAATTTCATTACCAAGAACATCATAGTCAAAAGCGTGTAAAGGCTGTCCAAATAGCGCGAGAATGTAGTTTGTAATATCGACACAGTTATTAATCGGTCTAATACCAAACGCGATTAGACGCGAAATTAGCCATTGTGGTGATTCTTTTATCTTAACATCCTTTATAAGCTGTGCATAATACGTATTACACTTATCTGTCTTAATTTCAACTTTAATTTTATCTCCACTTGTTGCTTTTGTTTTTACTAAGTCATAAGCCAATCGTTTTAATGGACGATTGAATAATGCACTAAATTCAATTGCAACACCAAGCATTGAAAGCAAATCTCCACGGTTAGGAGTAATATCAATATTAATAATAAAATCATCTAAATACAATGCTTTTGTTGCATCGATACCTATTTCTTGAGGCTCTTTAAAATAGAAAATTCCATCTACATATTCTTCACTAACATATTTTTTTTCAATACCTAATTCTTGTAAAGAACATACCATTCCATTAGAATAAATTCCTCTAATTTTTGATCTTTTTATTTTAAAGCCACCAGGAAGGACAGCACCTTCTAATGCAACGATAACATATTGACCTGCTTCTACATTCGGTGCTCCACATACTATTTCTAAAATTTCATTACCTACATCAACTGTAAGTAAACTTAAATGATCACTATTTGGATGAAGCTCTTTTGTAAGAACATGTCCAACAACAATATTATTTGCTTCGATTAATTTTCCAAATCCTTCAACTTCTACTGCATGAAGTGATAAGGTATTAACAATATCATTTATCGGAATATTTTGTATATCAACAAGTTCATTTAACCATTTTAAATTTACGTTCATTATAACCTCCTAGAATTGATTTAAGAATCGAATATCGTTTTGGTAAAAGTCACGAATATCATCAATTCCATATTTCAGCATTGTTATTCTTTCAATTCCCATACCAAGTGCAAATCCTTGATATATTTTCGGATCATATCCACTCATTTCTAATACCCTTGGATGAACCATTCCCGCTCCAAGAATTTCAATCCATCCACTGCCTTTACAAAGCGAGCATCCTTTTCCATCACATTTGAAGCAACTAACATCTACTTCAACTCCCGGTTCCACAAATGGGAAAAATGATGGACGAAGGCGAATATTTCTATGTTCTCCAAATAGTTTTTGTAATAGAAAAGTTAAAGTACCTTTTAAATCTGACATTGTAATATTTTTATCAACAACTAAACCTTCAATTTGGCTAAATTGATGTGAATGTGTTGAATCATCTTCATCACGACGATATGTCTTCCCTGGACAAATAATCTTTATCGGTGCACCTTTAGCTTTCAGTAATGTCCTTACTTGTACAGGAGAGGTATGAGTACGTAGTAATGTATTTTCATCAATATAGAATGTATCTTGCATTTCTCGTGCCGGATGACCTTTTGGAATATTTAGCATCTCGAAATTATATAAATCAAGTTCAACTTCTGGTCCTTCAGCAACCCTATATCCCATACCAATAAATATTTCTTCAATTTCTTGTTGTACTTGTGTTAACGGATGAAGTTTTCCGCGACTAAACTTTTTTCCTGGTAAAGTTACATCAATTGCTTCGCTTTCTAATTTTTTTAAGACTTCTTCTTGATCTAACTTTTCTTTCTTTTCATTAATCAATGTTTCAATTTTATTTTTATACTGATTGATTTCAATTCCTAATGCTTTCTTTTCTTCAATTGATAAATCTTTCATTCTCTTCATAACTTCTTGAAGTTTACTTTTCTTACCTAAAAATATAGACTTAACTTCATTAAGCTTATGAATCGAATTTACTTCTTCAATAGCTTTAATCGCTTCTAATTCTAAATTTTTTAAATCCATAACAACCTCCAATAAAAAAATCCTTAGAAAATCTAAGGACGAATATTTCGCGGTACCACCTTAGTTCATCTTTCGATGCCCTCGCAAGTTTTTAACGCTACTTAAGCGGGTTTGATTAGAACCTCTCGAAAGATGAATTCATATTGTCCTTATAGAAAACTTCCACCAATGTTTTCCTCTCTTGAATAAGTAAGCAATACTACTACTTCTTTCTCATCGATTTAATATTATTATATCACGAAGGTATTTTATATTCAAGATATTTTAAATTATTTTTAAAACAATAAAAAGTACCTTTCGGTACTTATTAAATAGAACAAAAGATTATCTAAAATAATCTTTCATTCGGAATATTCAATTATTGAAACATAGGTACATCATCAAAGTTATCAAAATCTACATCCGCAAGCGGACGACCACATGATCCTGGCCCCATTGGACCTGGGCACCCACAAAATTCTTCTTTGAATGTACAATGCTCTTGACACAATGGTCTTTGACAGCAGAAATGACGTTTAATATTATGAGTACATACTTGTGTTAAATGTTCATGTATATGCGGTTGATTAATGATATTATAGCGATGCACAACATTCATACTACGAGTAATAATTGGTGGTAAAGTTGTTACTGTTGCTGGTAAGTTTGTTACGAATGGTGGAGTAAATGGGGAAAAGTTCATAGCCACACCTCCTTTACTATCATTATACGATATGATTAAAAAAAAGAATGTGTTAATGTCATAATACAAAATCTAACATTTTTATTAGTTGACATCAAAGTAATATTATTATAAAATAATTTTAAAAGGAGAATGATTTATGTATTATACACCGATTGTTATTGAACAAACTTCTCGTGGAGAAAGATCATACGATATTTATTCACGATTATTAAAAGATCGAATCGTAATGCTTTGCGGGGAAATTAATGATTCCCTAGCAAATAGTGTCGTAGCACAACTTTTATTTCTTGCTGCAGAAGACCCTGAGAAAGAAATATATTTATATATTAACTCACCTGGTGGATCTGTAACTGCTGGAATGGCAATTTATGATACAATGAATTTAATTTCACCACCAGTATGTACTATTTGTCTTGGACTTGCTGCTTCAATGGCTGCTTTCATCCTCGCAAGTGGTGAAAAAGGAAGACGATATGCCTTACCTAATAGTGAAGTATTAATTCATCAACCATTAGGTGGAGCTCAAGGTCAAGCTACTGAAATTCAAATTGCAGCAAAACATATTATTAGAATCCGTGAACGTATCAATAAAATTTTAGCTGAAAAAACTGGAAAATCAATTGAAACTATAACACTTGATACTGAAAGAGACAATTATATGTTTGCGGAAGAAGCTAAAGAATATGGCATTGTGGATGAAATAATGGTTAAGCAAAAATAATAAAGGCTAGAAATTTTCTAGCCTTTTAATTATCACTTGTAAATAAATTTAAGCTTTCATATACATCTACAGTATATCGATATGTTTTAATTTCTTCCTTTTCTAAATGTTCATAATGACTCTTAGGCCAATTTTCAAGGGCAAATTCTAAAATTGGTGCTTGGAATGTTATATGTAAAGATAAATTTTTTCGTTTAAATACCATCGGAACACGGTCATAATCAACTGAACGAATTTTATTAATATTTAAAACAATTATTGGTTTTTGTAAATTCATTGCAGCTTCAACTTGCCAACGGATAAATTTACGATATCTTTTTGTAAATTTTGTTATCAATAATACAAATACTTCCGATTGATCAATTCGCTCTGATATTAATTTTTTTACTTCTTCATCTGGTAATTTATCAATTTTTTTAGATAAATCTAATCCATCATAAAAATTAAATTTTGAACCATCACTTTGGGTCCATTCTTGCATTTCTTTGTAATGTTCTAAATCATTTGCGCCATCATAGGCAACATATACTGGTTTAATATATGGCATTATTTCACTCCTCACTATAAAAAACTTCTTTTAACTCGATCCCAAAAATCCGTTTCATGCTTAACAATAAATTGAGCTGTTCTTGTTGATAAACGAATAATTATTTCATCGATATTATTAAAATGTTCATACATACCATCAACAGTAATATATGTATTTCTAAAATCAGACTTAAGTTTAATCAATGTCTTTTGTGATAAAACTAAAGGAGAACCCAAAGTTTTATAGACACGATTATTAATTGATGCTATTTCAGTTAATTGTAAAGCACAAATATTTGGGTCAATGACACTTCCACCTAAAGATTTATTATAAGCAGTTGAACCAGTTGGAGTTGAAGCTAGAAAACCTGTTCCCCTAAATGTTTCAAAATGCTTATCATTAATATATACATCAATAATTTGCGTATGAACTGGATTAATAATTGCAATTTCGTTTAACCCAAATCCACTTTTATATAAATTCTTAGATTTTAATAAATATTCTAAAAGATTATACTTAGCAAGTTCATATTGACCAGATTCAACTAAAGTAATTGCGTCTTCTAATTCTTTCTTTTCAAAACTTGTATAAAAGCCGAGTTTTCCAAGATTTATTCCAATAAACTTAATATTTTCAACTTGTTTTTGATATTTCTTAATTGCTTTTAATATTGTTCCGTCGCCACCAATGGAAAAAACAAATTCAGGATTTTCATCATCACGAATATGTCCACGCTTTTCTAATATTTCATTAACTTCCTTTGTAAATTCATGTTCACCAAATAGTCCATAAATCATATACTTCCTCGCTTTATCATATGTTCTTCCCATTCTAGTTCATATTCATGGCGTGAATGAGTATCATTTAAAGTTTCAACTTCATGATGGATTTTAGAAATCTTTTCATCAAGATCCATAGTTATCGCAGCTGCATCTTGTAATTTTGCTTTTATTTGTTCTGGAATATTTTGAAAATATTTATATTTTAACGAATGCTCAATTGTAGCCCATAAATGCATCGCTAGTGTTCTAATTTGAAATTCGATATATATTTGTTTTAACCCATCTATTGTTTCAACATCATGCTTTGCAATAATATGTAGTGAACGATATCCTGAAGGTTTAGGATTTTTAATATAATCCTTGACATATGCAATTTTAATATCTTTTCGAGCTTGCAATAAATTATATATTTCATATACATCTTCTACATATTTACATGTAATTCGAATACCACCAATATCTTGTATTGCTTCAGGAATATCTGAAAAACTAACATTTAAACGTTTTGCCTTTTCTATTATACTAGAAGGAGTTTTAATCCTTCCTGTAATTGATTCAATTGGATTTTTTGCTTTTTTTAGTATATATTGTTTTTTCATTGATTCAAGTTTAATAATAAATTCATTAATTGCTAGTTCATAAGGCTGAAGGAAAACATCCCAATTAAAATCATCAATTAACATTTCTTCACTAATCATATATCTTGCCTCCTATGCAACACCATTATTATTTTATCATATTTTTAAGATTTTTTTAAGTCTTTTTCAAAGATTCTTATAATATAAATGAAAAATTTGACGAAAATAGTATTGCAATTTACTTTTTATATTGTATAATATAATATAAATCAAATAGAAGGAGAGATAGAATGCAAAAAGGCACCGAAGTTGGTTTTAAAAGTTTAATTACTGAAGCTGAGTATGACAGATTAATAAATCAATTTAAGGGGAGCAAATTCGATTTCCAAACTAATCATTACTTTGATACACCTCGTTTTTCACTAAAAGGATATAGTACATCTCTTAGAGTAAGAGAACGCGATAACTTAGAAATAACATTAAAAAGGAAAAAAGGCTATTCTATCAACGTTAACACATTTCCATTAAGTCAAGAACAATTTGAAGACATGATTGAAACAGGTGCAATTCCATTTCCGGAAATTCAAAATGCACTATCACCTCTAATTAATGGGCAAAGAGTATTTCGCTTTCTAAGTTTAGCAACCAAACGAATGTATTTGCCTTATAAAAATGGTATTCTTTTTATCGATAAAAGTGACTACACTTTTTATATAGATGGCAAAACTTATTCTGGATATTTTGATCACGAAATTGAATATATCGCACAATCATATTATCAAGGTAAAAAAGAGTTTGTAGAAATAATTAGTGAACTTAATATTAAATACACAAAAGCTGATAAAAAAATTAAAAGGGCTTATTCAATATTAAAAAGATTGCGTTAGTGCAATCTTTTTTTAATCTATGTAAATATCACAAATATCATTTGCCCAAGTCCAATGAGCATTTGTCTTTAATCCTTTAACCTTTTTATTATATACATCATAATATTCTGAAGAATATAAAGGAATACATGGTAATATTCGATTCCATCTTGTTGAGAAATTAATAAATGCTTCTACAAAATCTTCTTTACTTTGCGCCCTATGCATTTTCAGAACCATTTCATCAATAATCATATCACTTACTGCCATTAAATCAGTATCCACAACATCACTATGCCAATATAAATATGGATCAAAGTCATCAAAGCTTATTGAAAGCTCATAAAGATGATAATGTTTTTCATTTATTCTTTCAATAAATTCTTCACTTTCCACTTCATCATATTGAAACTTTATTCCAACTTTCCAAGCATGTAAACTTAAATCGAGAGATAACATGTTTTTTGTTTTAATGCATTGTGTGATTTCTAATATGTTTCCATCGGCATCATGACGAAAATAATCATTAGCAGCCTTTTCAGGGTTATATAAAGTTTCACCATCCTCTTCATATTTATAAGGGCTCATATTTAATTCTATATTTGCACTGTTAATACTTTGAGAATAAGTTGCAAGTTTACTTTCTAACTCATTTTTAGATTCTAAATAATACCAATCATCTTTAGAATATGGTGCATTAATTATTGCACCGTAACCTGATGCTTCATAAGTTAATAATTTATTACGATCTATTAAATAAGCAATTGCTCTTCTTACTTCTGGATATGAAGTTGGTTCTTTATCATTAGCAATTCCAATAAATCTAAATCCATTTTCTAAGTAATTGCATAATCCTACATTAGTTGTTTCTTTCGCAATCTTTATTTTATTGGGATCATTTATTCCTATAACTAAATCAACAGAGCCAGCAATCACTTGTTCGACATCAGTTAATGGTGTTATTTCTTTAATTTCGATTATTTCTATCTTCGGTTTTTTCTTTTCATAATTACCTTGGTAATGAGGATTTACTTCAAGAAAAATATTATTTTTATCAAAACTAATAAAATTATATGGTCCACAAGTAACCTTTGGATTTAGTTTTTCACCATTTTCACTAAAAACATTGATTTGTAGAAGCTCTAATACATTTAATGAATCACTTGATTTCAAATATGCCCCTTCACCATCATCTTTAATATCAAATCCAGGAAGAAAAGATTCAAGATATATTGGCTTTGCTGCAACAAAAGCTGATTCATAAAAATTAGGGATATATTTCTTATCTATTGTTAAGGAAAATGTATAGTCATCTGTTAATCTTACTCCTCTAAAAATTTCGTGTATCGACGTATAGTTATTTTTTGATTTTATTCCTTTTCGATATTCATTATATCCTAAAAGCTTAGATCCAACATTAGATGGTGATAAAGTATTCCATTCTGATGAAGAAAATAGGAGAATACTTGCAACATAATCTTTAGCTGTAATTTTACTTCCATTATTCCATTCTAGATTTTTACGGAGTGTAAAATGGTATGTTTTGTTGCCATCATCATCAAATTTTACTTCTGGGGCTTTAGTTAATACGATATTTGTATCCCAAACATATTCACCATTTTCTGTTTTTACTAATGTACTATAACCATGTACTAAATCACTTACATAATTATTAGCATTTACTAAAAAATTTTCTTCGATTTCATGTACGCCAACTAATAGAGTGTCTATTTTATTATTGTTGCAACCCACTAATATATTAAGTGAGAAAATAAAGAGTACAACAAGTAATAATCTTTTTATAAACTTCATACTCTCTACCTCCTATTATAAATTATAATATAAAATGCTCTAAAATGCTAATACTATTTAATAAAAAAACTGTTGATCACTCAACAGCCTCTTTACTAGATTCATTATCTACTTTTAATGCTTTTACATAATCACAATTTTCATGAGGTCCTAAACAGAAACTACATTCACGATTACGTATTTCAGGTGGTAAAAATAATGTAATATCATCATCATTATAACCCACTTGAAGATCTGTTTCGGTAACGATGATTGGACGTTTCAATATCGTTGGATTGTCGACGATAAAGTCAACAAGTTCATGTATTGTCATACTATTAAAATCCACATTTGCTTCTTTAAAGACTTTTGAACGTGGAGAAATAATATCTTCAAATCCATTTTCGCTATTAACAAGCATATTGAAAATATCATCACGTGTTAAACGTGTATGCATAATATTCTTTTCAATATATTTGATATTATATTTATCAAAATACTTTTTTACTTTACGACATGAAAGACAACTAGGAGATGTATATAAAGTAATCATAATTCTTCTCCTTTCTTGGTTTATTACATTTTATCACGATTTTACAAAAAAATAAACACTTTTTTACAAAAAAATAAAAGGTAGTAATAGAAATTACTGCCTTTTTTATATTATCGAAGAAAGAAGAGCCATATAAAGAACACAAAGATTCCTAGAATCAAAAGTACCCTTGGTAACAATGTAATTAACATTGATATTATTAACGCAAAAGTATCTTTTTTTTCTAATGGAGTTTCCTGAAGTTTTTTTCTTATTTGTGCTTCTTCTTCAGGGGTTAATTTTTTATAAGTTTTTCGTTTCTTCATAGAAATGACACGCTACCTTATGACCTGGTTCTACCTCTTCTAATTTTGGTTCAACCTTCGCACATATACCACGAGCTAATGGACATCTAGTTCTAAACTTACATCCAGAAGGTGGGAAAATATTTGATGGAATATCTCCTTCAAGAATAATTCTTTCCCTCTTCTCTTGACTAGTTGTTGGAATAGCAGAAATTAATGCTTTCGAATATGGATGTAATGGATTTTCATATAATGTTTCTGCTTCACACAACTCAACAACATTACCTAAGTACATTACACCAATTCGATCGCTTATATGCTTAATAACACTTAAGTCATGAGATATAAATAAATACGTTAAGTTTCGATCCTTCTTTAATTCATCAAGTAAGTTTAGGATTTGTGATTGGATAGAAACGTCCAAAGCACTTACTGATTCGTCACAAACTACGAATTCTGGTTGTAATGCTAGAGCACGAGCAATAACAATTCTTTGTCTTTGACCTCCAGAGAATTGATGTGGGTAACGGTGAACCATATAATGGTCAAGACCACATTTCGCCATAACATCAATAACATATTGTTCTAGTTCTGGAGAGTTTTTAGGGAATAATCCATGCTCAACAACAGCTTCGCTTATTGCTTGCCCTACTGTCATACGAGGATTAAGTGAAGAATATGGATCTTGGAAAATCATTTGTAATTTTTGACGAAGAACTCGCATTTCGTGTTTATTTAACTTTTGTAAGTTAATTGCATATTCGCGATTTCTTTCTAATTTCTTTTGATATTCAGGATTTAAGCAACGTTCAGTAATTGGAAGAACTTCTTTAAAATGATATTTTTCAAGTTCTTCTAATACTTCTTTTTGACGTTTTTCTCCATCAACAATTTCTTTTTCCAATCTCTCTATTACTTCTCTATTTTTTTCCGCATCTTGTTCTTTCAGTTTTTTAATATGCTTTCTTCTAGCAAAGTTTCGACGATGTATTAACTCTTCTTCAAGCATTAACTGAGAGATAATAGGTAAGTCGGCTTCAAGAATATATTCGCCGGCAGTTCTACTTCCCTCACGTAATTGACGGGAAGCTTCTTTCTTCAATTCTTTAGATCTATATTCTAAGTATTTAATTAAGCGGTCAGTAAATGTAACATTTACTTGTGCTTTTTTCCCTTCAATAGCATCTTGTTTGCTTTGAGCAACAATAACTTTTTTATAATTTTTTATTGCTTCTTTGTTAGGGATTTGCAATAATTCGATATAATCTATAATACTAGTTCTTCCATCATCATTTGCAAGCATGTTTAGAACGTTATTAACATCATCTTCCCAATTAGGATCAAATGATTTTATTTTAGTATTATCCTTAATAAAAGCCTTATACTCATTAGTAGCTTTTTTTATTGCTTCAATAGTTTGTGCTCGATAGTTTTCTTCTTGTAGTTTTAATTCTTCAAGCTTAATATCATATTGTTGTAATTTTGCTGCAACTTGTGCTTTAAATTCTTCTCTATCGATATTTTGTGCTTTTTCTTTTAGTTTTTTAATTCTTTCGTCTACTCTTAAAGACTTTTTATATGCATTACTTGCCCTTTTTTGATATTTTGGAAGTTTTTTAATTTCCCTTATAACATATTTTGGATTTGCTTCACGTAAAGGCACTCCATAATATAGGGCACTACCACTTGTAGGTGAATATAGTTGAAGGATAACACGACCTAATGTTGACTTTCCGCAACCACTTTCACCAACTAGCCCTAAAGTTTCCCCTCTATATATTGTTAGTGAAATATCTTCGTTAGCACGAACATAATATCTTTTGAGTTGGAAAGGATGTTTTTTCTTTAATGGGAAAAACTTTTTCAACTTTCTAATTTCAATTAAAGGTTCCTTATTCAATTGCTTCATCTCTTGCACCTCGCTTTGGATATAAGCATCTTACGAAATGATTTGGTTCAACTTCAAAGAAGTCAATTTCTTTCTCACGACATCTATCTGTAGCATATTTGCATCGTGGTGCAAATTTACATCCTACAGGTAGATTTAATGGATGAGGTACGGAACCTGGTATTACTTCTAATTTTTTACCCTTTGGTGTATCTAATCTTGGAATTGAATTCATTAACCCTTCTGTATAAGGATGTGAATATGTTGGATTTTCACCAAAGATTGTTTTTGCGGAAGCTGATTCAACTACTTGCCCGCAATACATAACCGCAACATCATCAGCCATTTCATTAATTACTCCTAAGTCGTGAGTAACGAAAATAATCGCTGTATTATATTGCTTTTTCAAATCATTCATAAGTTTTAATATTTGCGCTTGAATTGTTACGTCAAGTGCTGTTGTTGGTTCATCTGCAATTAACAGCTTAGGACGACATGCAAGAGCCATTGCAATCATAACCCTTTGACACATTCCCCCTGATAGTTGGAACGAATATTGGTCAACTACTTTTTCAGGGTTGGAAATACCAACATCAGCTAATAATTCAATTGCTTTTTTATATGCTTGTTTTTTTGTCAAGTTTTGATGAAGCATCAAAACTTCGCTTATTTGTCTACTTACTTTAAATACTGGGTTTAAACTTGTCATCGGTTCTTGGAAAATTACTGAAATGTCATTACCTCTAATATGACGAAGTTCGTCTTCTGGTAATTCAGAAAGAACTTTTCCATCAAAGATAATTTCACCATCATGAATTTTTTGATTTTCTTCAAAAAGTTGTAATATTGACATTGCAGTAACACTTTTACCAGAACCACTTTCCCCAACAATACCTAAAGTTTGGCCTTCATTAACTCTTAACGTTACTCCATTGGCAGCCTTTACAAGACCTCGTTTTGTTGAAAAGTATGTATGTAGGTTATTTATTTCTAATAGTGTTTTCATCTTCTCACCTATCTTTCATTCGCCTTTGGATCCATTGCCTCACGTAAACCATCACCTACCAAGTTAACACTTAGGGCAGTTAAAATTATGAAGATTGCAGGAATAATCCATGCCCACCAATAATATCTTAATACGGTCATGCTTTGTGTTCCTGTTAACATATTACCCCAAGATGGTTTTGGATATCTTACGCCAAATCCAAGGAATGATAATCCAGATTCAGTTAATAATGCACCAGCATAACTTAATGTTGTACTAACAATAACAACATTAATGACATTAGGTAAAATATGACGAGTAATAATATGTTTTTCTTTTATACCTAATGCTTTAGCTGCTAATACGAAATCTTGTTCGCGTTCTTTTAGAATTTGACCGCGTACTAAACGTGCAAGACCTGGCCATGAAAGTAATCCTAGGACAACCATTATCATATATACACGATATGTTTCATCTATTTCTGCCTCTTGTACAATCTTAGCAAGAGTCATCGCCAACGGTAAGAATGGGAATGCGGAGATAATTTCACCAAATCTCATTAATAAATTGTCTACCCATTTACCATAGAATCCAGCTACTAAACCAATAATTAATCCAATGATTAATGATACAACAACTGCAACTAGTGCTAATGATAATGACATAGCACCACCAGCTATAATACGTTTAAACACGTCAGCACCAGCTAAATCGGTACCGAATATATATCCTTTATGACCCCATGCTTGGATAGAGCCATCTTCACCTATTGAATAATTTATAAAATAATTAGATATAATCTTTTCTGATTTTGCAAGCTTCTTTGGAATGTCTAATTGATTTAATGAATTTTTACTTCCCCAAGTATATACATTACCCTTATCATCTCTAGCTACTAAATGATATTTTCCACTTACAAGATCAACAATTTTACTATTTTTAACTTCATCTGGAATAGTAATTAACGGCAATGCTTCAGTTGTTGATTCACCCCAACCAAAGATATTTCCTTCAGATGTTAATACAAACGCATTACGTTCAGTTCCAACAACTTTTTCAACACGATAACCACGTTCTTCAGCACTTTTGAATAATTCTACTCGTAAGTCTTCAGTAAGTTGAGACATAATAGATCCAGCTTGACCCATAATGAAAATACTATTATCTTCAAACTCGTAAACCATATGGGACTCTAAAGCATAAATATTAGTAACCTTTTTAATATTTGGTTTAATATATTCAAGAATATCTTCTTTTGTTGCTAGAGTAGTCCATTCTTCTTCATCATCATAACGCCAAGATAAAGCATTTTTTGAATATGTTAATTCAATTTCACGGTCTTCTTCAGTTGGAAGATTATAATAATCTATTATTTCTTCGTTAGTAGCAATATTAAATGTAATATTTGGACCAATATATTTCCAAGTCAATTTTTCTCCATCATATTTTATTTCTATTTCCGTAAAACGATAAGAATAGCGTTCTTCAGAAATACGTACTTCTTTAGTATTTCCCCAAGAATAAATGATTCCACTCTCAGTGAGAATACTTGTATATTGATATCCAGCTACAACTTTTTTTATTGGATCTTCTTCAATTGTTGTAATTAAATCATCTGGATACAAATAACGAACTTCTGGTTTAAAATATGCTTCAATAGATTTTTTATATAAACCATAGAAATCGTCTGTATCCATATTAAATGTTGGAATCTGTGCTTGTTGTTGACCATTAGAACCCCAAGCAAGAAGCTTTCCATCACTCGTTAGAACAACTGCATGGTCTGCACCAACTGCAAGTTGTACTATTTTATCTGCATTTTCTTGAATTTCTTTAGGAACTTTTTTAATTTTTTCTTCATTAGCTCCCCAAACATATATTTTATTATCATTAGAAATTGCAATAGTAAAAGCATTTCCAACACCCATTAGATATTGGTCATTGCCTTCAAAATCCTTTACAACCTTAATACCAGATTTTTTTAAACCTTTTGGTATTTTTAAGTGATCTGTTCCGGGCTCGATATAGATTTGTGAACTCTCAGTATATCGATGATCAAAGTCAATAACAGCTCTACCAATAACAACAAATAATACGATAGCAACAAAGATTGTAAGACCTATTATTGCAACTTTATTGCGAATAAAATTTCTAAATATTTGTTTTGAGGGGCTTACTATTTCTTCTTCTTCAAGAACAGAAGTTGCTCTATCTTTTGATTTTCCAATTCCAAAAAGACGAACAAATAAATCCTTTATTGATGACCAAATTTTGCTCCAAAAATTTTGATTGTTATTCATATATTCTACCCCCTATTCTAGTTTAACGCGTGGATCAACCATTGCATAACTTATATCCATAATTACGTTTGCTAATAAACCCAAAACAGCATAAAATAGGTTCATAGTTAATACAATTGAGAAATCACGGGCATTAAGGGCATCTACTAATAAACGTCCAATACCGTTTATTGCAAACACAGATTCAGTTATTGCTGATCCACCAAAAATAGCTACTAAACTTCCAGACACAATTGTAACAACAGGAATTAAAGCATTACGGAATGCATGTGAATATATAACTACTTTTTCTTTTAATCCTTTGGAACGTGCAGTTTTTATATAATCTTTTTTCAAAATTTCAATCATTGCATTACGTACATAACGTATTGTCCCGGCTAAACTTCCAATTGTAAGAGTTAGCACCGGTAAGAATAAATGCTCAGCCCATTTAAATATTGCGTAGAAAAATGATTCTCCACCTCTTAAGGCTGGTAAACCACCAAACTGAAATATTCTTAAAGTAACAGGGAATATAAAAATTAACCCCATTCCGATAAAAAATGATGGCATTGAAGTAAATACTAAGGATGATACCTGCCACCAGGTGTCATAAAAAGAGTACCGCTTCACTGCAGATTTTATTCCAATTATTATCGCAAGAACAAAAGCAAGTGTAATCGAAATAATATTGATAATTATTGATACTTTTAAAGGTTCTGAAATAACATCTTTTACCTTAGCCTTTTTCCAATGCGAATATCCTAAATCCCCTTTTAATGTTCTTTCCATCCAGCGAAGATATTGAACAATAAGCGAATCATTTAATCCCATCTCTTCCCATTTTTTTTGATAGAATTCTTCACGTTTTTCTGGATATCTTTGCATTTCAGGACTATTTAATTGTTCATAATACATAATTTCAACTGGATCACCAGGAACTGTCTTTACAATAACAAATAATATTATCGAAATTATAAATACAACAGGAATTAAAGATAAGAATCTTTTTAATAAATATTTTCCCATATAAACCTCCAACTAAATCTTGATCTTATTATTACTATCATATCGAGCCCCTTGCTGATAGTAATAATAAGATATTAAAACTAAACAAAGGGAGAGAGGTAACTCTCTCCTTTTGTTTATTTAAGTTATTATTTTTCAAGAGTTAAATCACAAATATCATTAGCCCATGTCCAAACTGGACTAGTTTTTAATCCCTTAACCCTCTTATTATAAATATCGAAATATTCGTTAGAATATAATGGAAGAGTTGGTAAAATTTCATTCCATCTATCTACCACTTGAACAAATATTTCTTTAAATTTGTCTTTATCGTTACTATCCACTCTTCTTAACTTAACAGTTAATTCATCAAGTTCACTATCTACCACTCCTAGTGGGTTAGTTTTTCCAGCCCATTCAGAATGGAAGTAATAGTATGGATCATATGCAGAAGTATAACCAGTAGCTAGGTTAAACATGTGATATTTTCTTTCAGTATCAGACATTGAATAACCACTGCCATAGTGTTGTAATAATACATCAAAAGTTGCGATATCGATTCGATATTTAACCCCTGCTTTCCAAGCATTAGCTTCAAATTCCATTTGAAGTATGTCAGTTACTGGGTTATCTGGAGTACCACAGTGATATACTGATAGTGGTTCTTTATTAGCATTATAGCGTAAGTATGATCCATCAGCTTTTGCTTTTGAAGCATCCCATGGTGTTACACCATCAGATTCAAATTTGTATGGACTCTTATCTAATTCTTCGTTAGCTTTATTAATATCATATACGTAGTTTGTTAATTTTTCTTCTAACTCATCTTTAGTTTCTTGGTAGAACCATTGAGCTTCACCATAAGGTCCATTAACTAATGATCCGAATCCACCTAAGTATTGAGTTAGGAATTTTTGACGGTCTACTAAGTAACCTAAGCCACGACGTACTTCGGCATATTTAGTAGGTCCCCAATAATTCGCAAATCCTAGGTATCCGTAACCATTACGTGGATAAGAAACCATATCTGTATTTTCATCTTCTCTTGCTGCATTGATTTTTTCAGCTTCAATAACACCGTTAACGATGTCTACTGTACCAGCAATTACTTGCTCAACGTCAGTTTCTTGGTTAATAGCTTTAATTTGAATATTTTTAATTGTTGGTTTTTTGCCTTCATAATTAGTTTTAAAATGTTTATTTAATTCTAATGTTGCAACTTGGTTTGCAAAACTTACAAGTTTGTAAGGTCCACAAGTTACTAAAGGCATATAACGTTGACCAGTTTCTGTATCAAGAACTGTTTCTTCTAAAAGGTCAACCATTTTTTTAGAAGTATCAGTAGTAGTAAAGTATGCTCCTTCGCCATCATCTTTTACATCATATCCAGGTAAATAATTTGGATAATAAATAGGGCTAGCAGCTACTAGAACTTTCTCATAGAAGTAAGGTAGACTTTCTTCAGCAATTGTGAATGAGAATTGATAATCGCCTAGTAATCTAACACCTTCAAAAGGAACATTCAATACAGTGTAATCATCGCTTCCGTCACCATCATGATAAGCTGCATATCCTACTAAATCATAACCAGCTGTTGCCCCTGCAGTTGAAATTTCTTCCCATTCTGCAGATGAATATAATAACATATTAGCCACATAATGTTTAGCATTGATAGGCTCACCATTATTCCATTTTAAATCTTCTTGTAAGGTAAATTTATATGTTTTATTACCTTCAGAATCCGTTTGTGTTTCAGGAGCTTTAGCTAACACAGCTTCTAAGTCCCAAACATACTCACCAAGTTCAGTCTCCACAAGAGTTCCATAACCATGGATTAAGTCACGTACATACATATCGTATGCATTGTTATCCCATCCACTGATGAAATCTTGGTTCATTTCTGGAGTACCAACGATGAGTGTATTTGCACCCTTCTTGTCGCACCCTACTAAAGCGACAGCAGAAAGAGCAAATAATGCTAAAAGAAATAGTTTTTTAACTAATTTCATTCTCTCTTCCTCCATATCATTAATATTAACACTTATATCATAGTGTATGTAAATATTATACTAAAATTGCATTAATTGTCAACTATTTTTTTATATTTTGTAAATGTAAACGCTTTTATCAGCGACTATTTTGCCAAAATAGCGTCTTTTTTTAGCATAGCAAACGCTTACATTGCAAATACTATATATTTTGTTATAATTTCTTGCAATTTGGGAAAAAAGAGTTATAATAATAAGAAGAATTATTAAAATATCTATAGATTGGAGTTTTAAGCATGATAAAATTTGTATTATCTGGGATTAAACCCACTGGAATACCGACTCTAGGTAATTATCTTGGAGCCTTGAAGAATTTTGTTAAGTTACAAAATGAAATGCAAGATTATGAATTTTTACTTTTTATTGCGGATATGCATGCAATTACAGTATACCAAGACCCTAAAGAATTAAAACAAAATATTAAAAATCTTGCTGCATTATATTTAGCTTGTGGATTAAATACTGATAACCTTACACTCTTTGTTCAGTCAGAGGTAAAGGAACATGTGGAACTTGGGTATATAATGCAGTCAATAACATATATGGGCGAACTTGAACGTATGACGCAATATAAAGACAAAAAACAAAAACAGGCTCATGGAATATCTTCTGCCCTATTTACTTACCCATCACTAATGGCTGCTGATATCCTATTATATGATGCAAAATATGTACCTGTTGGTGATGACCAAATGCAACATTTAGAATTAACACGTGATCTTGCAAATCGTTTTAATAACCGCTACGGAGAAACATTTACTGTTCCAGAGCCACTCGTAAGTAAAAAAGGCTCACGAATTATGGATCTACAAGATCCTACAAAAAAAATGGCTAAGTCTGAAGAAGAAAACAAAGGATGTATCTTCTTATTAGATCCACCTTCAGTAATACGAAAAAAAATAAAATCTGCAGTTACTGATAGTGAAGCTAAAATTTATTATGATAAAGAAAACAAACCTGGAATATCTAACTTAATGACAATCTATTCATCAATCACAGATTTATCTTATGAAGAAATTGAAAACAAATATAAAGATAAAGGTTATGGAGACTTTAAAAAAGATCTAGCCGAGATTGTTGTTGAGGAAATTTCAAAAGTTCAAAAAGAATTTGAAAAGTGGTATGATTCCAAAGAACTTAAACAAATTCTTTATGAAGGTAAATGCAGAGCATCAATGTTTGCTCGTAGCAAAATGAAGAAAATCAAAAAACTTATCGGCATTGGTTATTAAAGCCTATATTACTCTTAAAGTAGATAATATCTATTTTAGGAGTTTTTTTATTAATATAACTTTCAATAAAGAAAAAATGCTTGCGTTGAATAATTTGCGCAAGCATTAATTTTTTTAATGTTTAATTAAATAATAATTTTTCTTACCTCTACGGATAACAGTAAATGTTTGACCTATTGCTTTTTCTTTAGTAATTGTATAGTCAAAATCCTTCACGATATCTCCATTAATATTAATAGCACCATTAGTTATAAATTCACGAGCTTGTCGTTTTGACTGTGCAGCTCCAACCTTTACAACAGCATCAATAATATTAATCGGATCTACTTCTTCAATAGATGGTACATCTTTAAAACACATTTTGATTTCTGAAACATCTAGCTCTTTAATATTTCCACTAAATAAAGCATCAGTAAGTTTTAATGCATTTTCTAATCCTTTTTCACCATGAACTAACAGTACTATTTCTCTAGCTAATACTTTTTGTGCTTCACGAAGATGAGGTTCGGTTTTTACTTTTTCTTCTAAGTCTTCGATTTCTTCTTTAGATAGGAATGTAAAATATTTTAATAGTTTAATGACATCATCATCTGCTGTATTTATGAAGAATTGATACATTTCATATGGTGATGTTTTTTCTTCATCAAGCCAAACAGCTCCAGATTCAGTCTTACCAAATTTAGTTCCATCACTTTTTGTAATAAGAGGAACAGTTAAACCATATACTTCTGCTTCTGGACCTTCTACTTTTCTTATTAGTTCCATACCTGCAGTAATATTCCCCCATTGGTCCTGACCACCAATTTGCATCTCACAACGATATTTTGGATCTTGGTATAGTTTTAAAAAGTCAATTGATTGAAGAATCATATATGAAAATTCTAAATAAGTTAAGCCAGTATCAAGTCTTGATTTTACTGATTCTTTCGCAAGCATATAGTTAATATTAAAATGTCTACCATAATCACGCCATAATTCAATTGCTTTCATTTCTCCAAGCCATTTATAGTTATCAACTGAAAATGATGTCTTATCATCAAATTTTAGAAACTTAGACATTTGCTTTTTAAAAAGTTTACTCCATTCCTTTACTGTATCTAAAGGATTTAAACTTCTTTCATTTTTCTTTCCACTCGGGTCACCAATTAACCCAGTACCTCCACCAGTTAAAGCAATAACACGATGACCTGCCTTTTTAAATCTCATTAAAGTTACAATAGGAAGTAATGATCCAATATGTAAACTATCTGCAGTTGGATCAAAACCACAATATAGTGTTATTGGTTTTTCTAAGCGTTTTGATAATTCTTCTTCATTAACAATGTCATAAATTAATCCACGCCATTTTAATTCTTCTAGTAAAGCATTCATATTTTTCAGTCCTTTCTTTTAAATATAAAAAGTCCTTAAATCTAAGGACTAGAATTTTTCCAGCGGTACCACCTTAGTTCACATTTATAAAATGTGCACTTTAATAATAACAAAACTCCTAAACTGTAATTCTAAATCCATATGTGATAGTTTTCACCAACCACTATCTCTCTATACTTTACATATTAGATTTATACTTCGGTTTAATCATCGTTTTTATTTAGTTGATTCACGCCATATAACTTGATAATCAATAAATGTATTTTCAGGTTCTACATCTTCATTTTTCATTAGCTGTGTCAGGTTTGCCATTGCTTTATTACCGATTTCATAAATAGGAGTCTCAACACAAGTTAGTTTTGGATTTGATAGTTCAGCATATCTTGTGTTTTGAAAACCGATAACTTGCATCTCGTCTGGTACTTTAATTCCTCGTTTGGTTGCAACATTCATAAATGAAATCGCAATTGAATCACGAGCAGAAAGCACAACTTCAGGTCGATTATTATCTAAGTATTCATTAAACTGAACTTCATTTTTACTTATATCACCAGAAGATTTAATAGTATTAGGAATAAGTCCTGCCTCTTCCATAGCTTTGCGATAACCAATTTCTTTTAAGTTATTAATAGCATAATTATGTTCAGTACCAATGAATAATATATTTTTATTACCGCGGTCAATCATTTCTTTAGTAATTCTATATGCACAGCCTTCATTGTCAATACTCACACTACCATAATTAGAATTTTTTGAAATAGCATTAACAAAAATAACTGGCACTGGAGTATTTTCAATTAGCTCGTAAGTCTCATCATCCATTTCATCACTCATGAAAAGAATTCCATCAACGCTTGAAGCTATTACTTCTCTCCAAGTTTCAACTTGATCCTCATCCTCATCATTAACAAAAAGTCTTATTGAATAGCCAAAATTTTTAGCACTATCAACAATTCCTTGAATCATTTCTGAAATCGATGCTCGTAAAACAGTCGGAACTACAATCGCGACTGTAGTTGATCTACGACTAGCTAATCCTCTAGCATTGGCATTAGGTTTATAACCTTTTTCTTTTATAATTCGTAAAACTTTTTCACGAGTTGATTTCTTTACTTTTTCCGGATGATTTAAAACCCTTGATACTGTTGCAAGGCTAACACCTGCTGCACCAGCAATATCATAAATTTTTGGTTGATTCATCTTTTACCACCTCGTTGGTAATAATATTATATCACAAAATGAAAGAGTTTTCAAGATATTTTATCTACAATTATTGATATAAATTTTAGTTTCTATTAAGATATTAATTTTGAAATGTATTTTCTAATATTTCCTGCCCCCATAAATATAATTACGCTGCCTTGATATTTTTTTAAACTTGATAAAAGTCCTAAATGAAATCTTTTCGCATTCCCAAAAATCTCACGAACTTTCTTTTCTAATGAGGGATTATGCTTTTCTCTTTTCGATGTAAATGTCTTAGCAATATATACTTCGTCTGCACCTTGAAAACTATTTTTGAAATCTTCTTCTAGTGCTAATGTTCTAGTGTATGTATGGGGTTCAAATAATACTACAATTTTTTTATTTGGATACTTTTCCTTAACAGCATTAATACATGCTTTTATTTCTGTTGGATGATGTGCATAATCATCGATAATAATATTATCATAATAAAAGAGTTCTTCCATTCTTCGTTTTGGTAATTTAAGTTTCAATATTTTATCTTGTAAATTATCCATCTTTCCACCAGTTAAATAATAAATAGTAATACTTGCAAGAAAATTATAAATCATATGTTTTCCTAGGAAAGGTAGATAAAACTTATAAGGTTTATTATCAATTATAATATCTAAAAAATATCCTGTTTCAACTTGTTTCTTTATTTTACACGAAGTAAAATTTGCTTCATTCATTCCGAATGTATATTTATTATTATTTTTTATATCTTTTGCATTTTCATCATCGCCATTAATTACTAATACTTTAGTTTTATCACTCGCAATTTGAAAAGACCTTTTTACATCCTCTAAACTATTAAAAAAATCAGGATGATCATAATCAATATTATTAATAACTAAATAATCATAATTAAATATATGGAAATGATTTTTATATTCACATGCTTCAAATATAAAATATTTATAATTTTTATTTCCAATTCCAGTACCATCACCAATAACAGCACTTATATTTTGATCAGCAAATAAAGAAGCTATTAACATTGCTGTTGTGGTTTTTCCATGAACTCCACTAACACCAATTTTAATACCTTTATAAAACTTTTCTAAAAATTCGTGATAATAATAATATTTATAATTTTTTAAAAATACTTTCTTAACTTCAATATTTTTATTATCAAAAGCCGTGCTAATTATATATGTTTTATTTGCGGTAATATTTTTTTCATCAAAAGAAGTTACTAATATATTATTTTCATTTAGAATGGGGGTTGTGAAAAAGTGTTCTTCGACATCACTACCGGAAACTTCATGTCCTAACTGTTTTAAACTAACAGCTAGAGCTGACATTCCCGTGCCTTTAATTCCGATTAAATGATATTTGCCCACAATTTACACCTCGCTTTATAATATGCCTGAGGGCATAATTAGGAAACAGGTGTAAATGAAAAAAGCAGAAAATTCTGCTTTCTTTTACTTTCTTCTTTCTTTAATTCGTGCAGCTTTTGCTGATAAGTGACGAATATAATTAAGTTTTGCACGACGTACTTTACCAAGACGAACTACTTCAATTTGAGCAATATTTGGTGTATGAACTGGGAAAGTTCTTTCAACACCAATGCCATAAGAAATTTTACGAACTGTAAATGTTTCGCTTATTCCGCCTCCACGTCTTTTAATAACAAGTCCTTCGAATACTTGAATACGTTCGCGATTTCCTTCTCGAATCTTTACATGTACACGAACAGTATCTCCAGGACGAAATTCAGGAATATCTTTACGTAGATATTCTTCAGTCACAGCTCTAATTAATTCTTGACTCATTAAATTCACGCTCCTTCTGCCAATGTTCATACCTATCATGACAATAGTAGCGGAACATCGTGATTTGGTATTAACCTTGCTTATTATACCACAACATTTAATTATTTTCAATAATTTTTATTCATTTTTTATTTTGTTTAGAAAATTTATATCTTCATTATTTAACTTTGCTTTTTCTAGTAAATCTGGTCTTCTAAAATAAGTTTTTTTAAGTGCTTCAAAACGTCTAAACTTTCTTATTTCTTCATGATTACCCGATATTAACACATCTGGTACTTTTAATCCTTTATATTCATACGGTTTTGTATATTGAGGATATTCAAGAAGATTATCGGAAAAACTTTCTTCGGTTATTGACTCTTTATTTATCACATTAGGAATTAAACGTATTACACTATCGATTATTGCTAGAGCAGCAATTTCACCACCAGTTAATACATAATCCCCAATTGATATTTCTTCATCAATATAATTTAATATCCTTTCATCAATTCCTTCATAATGACCACATATAATAATAAGATGTTTTTTCTCACTTAAAGACTTTGCTTTATTTTGATTATAAGTATGACCAGATGGTGTTGTTAGAATTTTTGTTGCAGATTTAAAGTTGGGAATACTTTCAAGACAAGATACTAATGGCTGAATCGTTAGTACCATTCCAGCACCACCACCATAAGGAGTATCATCAACTTTTTGATGTTTGTTATCTGCAAAGGTGCGGAAATTAATTACATTTATTTCTACATGTCCCTTTTCCCTAGCTCTTTTTATTATCGATTGATTTAATACTCCATCAAACATTTCTGGAAAAAGTGTCAAAATATCAATTCTCATATTAACCCTTCAATAACATTAATAATGATTTTATCATCTTCTATATCTTTAATAAATTCAGATACAAATGGAACAAGGAAAGTTTTCTCATTTTTTACTTCAAGAATAATTCCTTGAGGTACTTCCCTAATATCCTTTACAACACCTAAATAATTATTATCAGTATCATAAACTTTTTTTGATATTAAATCTTCATAATAATATTCATTATCTTGAAGATCTTTATAATCATGGGTTACATATATTTCTGAGCCTACATATTCTAAAACGTCATTAATATTTTTAATATTATTAAAAGTTATTAAATCATAATTTTTATGATGACGATGAGAATTTATTACAATTTCCTTATAATCACCATCTTTTTTTATATATAAAGTGTTGCCAGGTATAAAACGATCAAAACTAGTATCAGCTCTTACCTTAACTTCACCTTTAATTCCATGAGTACTTACAATCTTTCCAACTAAATACATTTATTTCACCTTTTTATTTTTGCAGCTCGTAATGAATTAAGTATTGCAATTAATGAAACACCTACATCAGCAAAGATAGCTTCCCACATTTTTGATAATCCAAGTGGTGCTAAACTCAATACTATAAGCTTAACAACTAAAGCAAAAACAATATTTTGAAGGACAATACGTTTTGTCTTTTTAGATATTTTGATTGCCATTGGAAGCTTTGTTAAGTCATCATTCATTAAGATTACATCTGCAACTTTAATAGCAGCATCGCTTCCTAAACCACCCATTGCAATACCTATATCAGCACTACTTAATACTGGTGCATCATTTATTCCATCACCAATAAATGCTTGTTTTAAACCTTCTTGTTTCTTTGTTGATTTTAATTGTTGAAGTTTTTCAACTTTATCTATTGGATTCATATTATAGTAAACATGATTAATGCCTACTTCCTTAGCTATACCTCTTGCTTCAAGTTCTTTATCACCAGTAAACATTAATGTATTTATCTTCATTTCTTTTAATTCACTAATTGCTTCTTTTGCTTCTGGGCGAACTTCATCTTTCATGACGATATAGCCTTGATATTCCATATCCTTTACAATATGAACAACAACACCTTCAGTTGTGAATTTTTTATACTTAATTTTCAGTTTCTGTAAATAATAATCATTTGCAGCAATTATATCCCAACAATCTAAAAATATCCTATTTCCTGATTTCGGTTGCTCTGGGTGACTTTTCACTCTTGAAATATCAATATTTTGACTTCCATATAAATTTACAATTGATTTTGCTATCGGATGGTTTGATGTAACCTCAGCATATGCAGCATACATTAAAAGTTCTTCTTTAGTACATGAAATCGGATTAATCTTTTCAACTTTAAAAGTCCCTTTTGTAAGTGTTCCTGTCTTATCAAATATAACCGTATCTACATTTGATAAAGCTTCTAAGTAGTTACTTCCTTTAACTAAAATCCCGTGTCTGCTCGCTCCTCCAATCCCCCCGAAGAATCCTAGTGGAATTGAAATAACTAAAGCACAAGGGCAAGAAGCAACCAAAAATATCATTGCTGCATAAATCGATTCTTGAAAATCATTCCATACTGGATTTGTTTTAGTAAAAAACGGAAGTAAAGCAACAAAAATTGCAAATAGACAAATTGCAGGAGTATAATATCTTGCAAATTTTGAAATATAGTTTTCTGATTTCGATTTTAAACTACTTGCATTTTCCACCATATCTAAAATCTTCGCAACCATTGATTCTTGATATGGTTTTAATACTTTTACTTTTAATGTTCCGTTAATATTGATTGACCCTGAAATAACGTTATCGCCGCTTCCTACATCCAAATACTTTGCTTCACCAGTTAAAGCAGAAACATCTAAAGCTGCCTCCCCTTCAATAATTACACCATCGAGGGGAACACGTTCACCAGGTCTAATTAAAATAATATCACCAGAAACAACTTCGATTGGATCAACTTCTTTTAATTCTCCCTCAACAATCAAATTTGCAAATTCAGGTTTAATATCTAAAAGAGATGCAATTGAATGACGTGATTTATTAACAGCATGTTCTTGAAACATCTCTCCAATTTTATAAAATATCATTACCGAAACTGCTTCTTCATAATACCCAATACCTAAAGCACCTAATGTTGCAATTGTCATTAAAAACTTTTCATCAAAAATTCGTCCGGAAATAATATTTTTAATTGCACTATATATTATATCTTTTCCTAAAAGGGCATAAGCAATTGTATACATTATTATTACTCCCCATGAAGGAATTTTAATTCCAAATTCAAGGAGTGAATATCTAACAATTACTCCAATAATAAATAATGAAACACCAAAAATGAAAAATAGTTTTTCACTTTTAGGAATTGTATCCTTTTCCTTCTCAGCAAAATACTCAGCTTTTGTTTTAACTTTAATTTGTGCATCAACTTTAGATGTAATTTTTTGAACAGTACTTACTAAATTATCAATTAAGTCTTTATCTGTCGTTTCAATAATAAATCGAGTGGTTGCGAAATCGACAACAATATTTTCATGATCTAAAGTTCTTTTAGAAATTCTTTCAACCTTAGCTGCACAGTTAGGACAGTCAAGTCCATCCAAATATAGTACTCTCCTAATAGTTGGTAATAGAATCTCTTTTTCAATTGAAATATGAGGATAATGTTTCTTAATTATATCTTTAATATATTTATTATCATCATCATGACTGTCGTTATCATAATACTTTATAATTATCCCATTATTATTATTTGTAATAAGTAAGTTTTTACGATTTTCTTTTACTATATTTACTATATTTTTTACTTCTTCATTACTCGCATTTTGGAGTATAATCTCTTTCTTCATGTCTCTACCCCACAATATTATTCTCTTAATTATACCGTAAAAATGGATAGATGTCAAACGACCTAAAAATAGAAAAAAACCGATATAAATCGATTTTTAAAATGAATCAATAGATATTTCTAATTTTTTTCCATTCTTAGCAGCACAAGCAAAAGCAAGTGTTCTTATCGCATTAGCAACGCGGCCTCTTCTACCAATAACTCTTCCTAAGTCGTGCTTACTAACCATAACTTGGATAACGATATTATCATCCTCTTCAGAGAATATTTTTACCTTTACTTCCTCAGGATATACAACCAAAGGTTTGATTAAATCACTTAAGAATTTTTCATAATCAATATCAACCACTTAATCACCTACTTTTTGCTTTTAGCAAATTTTTCGTTGATGCCAAGCTTTTTAAAAATAGATTTTACAGTCTCAGTAGGTTGAGCACCATTTCGTAACCATTTTAAAGCTTTTTCTTCATCGACTTTAATTTGCTCTTCTTTCGCTAGAGGCTGATAAGTTCCAACAATTTCAATGAAGCGACCATCACGAGGATTTCTAGATTCTGTTGCAACTAAACGATAAAATGGACGTTTATGTGAGCCGAATCTTTGTAATCTAAGTTTAACCATTTTCTAAACCTCCTTTTTTTACTTACACATTATACCACATAAAAAAATGTCTGTCAAGGTTTTTTGCTTGACAGAATCATTTTGAGAGATATTTTATTAATGCATTAGCAAAGTTGACATGTTTTTTTAATCTTTCAATTTTATCATATGAAGTTCTTTTTAATTCCTTCTTCACTACTTGCTCGAAGATTGAAAAGTTCTCAGGATTTTGATCTAAATATTGATACCATTTCGGGTGATAGCGAAGATATTCTAAATATTCAGGATTTTGATAAATTTTTATCAAAATATCATCACGCAAATTAATCCCACCAATCATTATACATGCTTGGCATCATTTGATTGGTTGGTAGCATAGGTCGTCTTGAAGAGCCACCTAATGTTTGCACTATTTGCACAACCTTTTGAACTGTATTTAATGTTTTTGTAATTGAATCGGGATTAATTTTCTGAATATAACCAATGATATTCCTTATACTGTCCATAGTTTGATCGTTTGATGGTTGCGTATTTGTACTTACTTCATATTGTTTCCATTGGGAATCATTTTCTCCATATAAAACCCATTCTTCGTAAATATTTTGCCAAGTCCTTTTTCCACTACGAACTTCATCTTTTAATAGGGGGTGTCTATTTGCAAATTCTCTAAAACGGTCCATTCTTGATTCCATATTATCCCTCCTATTATAATTTATTACTATATGGGCAAATATGTGAATCAATTATTTATGATTTTGATATCAATAAACCCTTCACTTTCATCAGGCATTATTAATTTTTCATTATAAACATAAACAACATGCGGAGGTAAAAATCTTTCATTTTTATCCTCATTTCTTTTCTTTACACGCCTAACACATGTATTTACATCTGCAATCATTACTATTGCATGCATCTTAAAATCACTTACATATTTCTTTACATTCTCTACAAATCTTGCTCTAACATTAGGAGTAATATTTGTTGCATCGAAAATAATATCTTTTTCTTCTTTTAAATACTTTCCGCATAATCTATATACTTCAGGAAAGATCTTAATTTCATCCCAATCAGGATGCATATCCCTTACTTTATCAGAAGATATAATTGGAATATCTTTTTCTTTACTCAAGGATAAAGCATAAGTTGATTTTCCTGACCCCGGTATCCCAATCATCATATATACTATCGCCATTTCTACTCCTTAAAATTACATATTTTTTTTAAATATTCTACTTCGTCATCTGTTAATTCTCGAAAATCTCCTAAGTTTAAACTATCATCTAAGAATAAACCACCAAAATGAATTCTTTTTAAATAAATCACTTTATTTCCTATTTTCTCAAACATTCTTTTGACTTGATGAAACTTCCCTTCAACAATCTCCACAATCCCTTTATTTTCACTAATTAATTTTAACTTAGCAGGTTTAGTTATAAATGGTTTGTTTTTCCCATCTAGAATTTCAACACCTTTTTTAAGCGCATTAGCATTCTCTTCTGTTAATGGACTAGCTACTTCAAAATAATAACCTTTCCAAATGTTACTTTTTGGACTAGTAAGAAAATGAGATAGCCTTCCGTTATTCGTAAGAATTATTAAGCCTTCAGTATCAATATCAAGTCTGCCAACAGGAAATAAAGTATCATCACCTACTAAATCAACAATTGTTTTATATTTTCGATCTGTAACAGCACTAACTACTCCTTGTGGTTTATTTATCATAATATATTTAAATTTCCGATATGATAGAAGTTTATTTTCAAAATAGACTTTATCATCATTTTCATCAATATGATAATCAGGCTTTAAAACAATATGCCCTTCAACTGAAACTTTTCCGGATTTTATTAACTCACGTGCTTTTTTTCTCGTAACATTTATTGCCTTAGAAAGATAATTGTCTAATCTCATAAACCACCATCACCAATTTATTTTTTCTTCATATTATAAAATGAAAGGAAGGAATAGTATGTTTAAAAAGGAAAGAAGATTTAATCAACCTTTTCCTGGGGTTGGCCCACAAGCTTTTCCTGGAGGAGGTCCGCAACCTTTTCCTAGTGTAGGTCCACAGCAATTTCAAGGTCCTTTTGGACAGCAAGCAGGAATGTATCCACAACTACAATCCGATCGTTTAATCCAAGAAATCCTCGAAAATAGAAGACGACTCAATAATCTTGCTAGAAGAGTGTCACGACTTGAAAACTATTTACGAATTCACGAAACCCCAGACGGTGGATATTTTGAAGAAGAATCTCCGCAAAATTATTCATTTTAAGGATTTCATTACTTCATAAATAGATACTTGAGACTTATTATACAGCATTTTATCATATTTTTTCTCTAATGCTTTATTTCTCAATATATTTCGATATTCATTATACTTTTCCTTTAATAGAGAAGGATCAATATTTTCATTTTTAGTCCTTTCTATTAATCTCATAAAGTTAATAATTTTAATAATTTCTCCTGTAGTAAACATATCATAATCTATTAAATATTCTTTTTCCATTTTGTCTCCAATCTATTTATGTATTTTGGTTTATGCTTTTATATTATATCACAATTTATAATATTTACAAAATAATATATAGGTAAAACCAATAACTACTAGGATGTTTTAATCATATATTAAAGTGATATGAGAGGAGGTATTAGTATGTACGGTTATGGTTGTTGCGGTGGCTTCGGCGGTGGCTTCGGTGGCTATGGCTATGGAACTGGTATTGGTTATGGCTACGGCGGATACGCATTGATTCTAGTATTATTTATTCTACTTGTAATCATAGGTTCATCTTGGAATTATCGATAATCATATAAAAGGAGTCAGGTGACTCCTTTTTAAAGTTGATTTGTTGATATAAAGATTAAAATGTGATAAAATAATTTAGGTGATAAAATGTTAACATATAAAGATATTATTAAAGAGGATGATCCAAGATTAAGACTAAAATCAGAACCTGTAAACTTACCATTATCGAAAGAGGATATCGAGACACTTCTTTTAATGAATGAATATTTACTTAATGGTTATGATGAAGAAAAAGCAAAACAGTTAAATATTAGACCAGGCGTCGGATTATCAGCTGTCCAAATCGGGATCCTAAAACAAATGTTTGTAATTTGCGGTTATGATGAAAATAATAATCTTCATCACTATGGTGTTATAAATCCAAAAATTATATCACATTCCGAACAACTAACATTTTTAGAATCTGGTGAAGGATGCCTTTCAGTTGACCGCGAAACATATGGGCTAGTTCATAGACCTATGAGAATAACTGCAAAGTGCACACTTTTTGATTTTGAAACTTTTGAAACGAAAAAAACAACTTTAAAACTTAAAGGGTATATGGCTATTGTTTTCCAACACGAATATGATCACTTACATGGAATATTGTTTTTTGATCATATCAATAAACAAAACCCATTTTTCGTGCCTTCAAATTCTACACCAGTATCATTTTCTGAAAAATAAATTCCGTAAAGGAATTTTTTTAATACCAAAAGATTGATAAAGCAATTAATATTTGCGCAGAATAATAAAGAAAAATATTAAAAAGTTTTATGGTATTATTTTGCTTCTTAAAATACAAATGACATAATAACAAATCAGATAATACAAAAAAAGTAACACCTAAAGCAATAACAATTTTAAAAGTATCAATTTTATTAACTACATTTCCTAAACTAAAGGAAAAAAGTAAAAGTGATATCAATAAATATAAATAGCAAAATGGTTTGAGTTTTGAAAAGTTATATTTTTTCTTATTGAAGAAATAAATAAAAATAATACTTAATAAAAATGTAAATAATAATGAATAAAGGAAGTTTTCTTTAAGCCCTTTTATTACAACAATCAAATAAAACAAATGACCTATAAAAAAGAAAATAATCCCTAGCATAATACATAAGTTTTTTGAAAATCTTTCTTTTAGGCCAAGTACAATATCTCCACAAAAACCAAATAGTAAACCTAAGAATATAAATATTGCCTCATGGTTATTTATATAATTATAGAAACCTAATACTAAAAATGACAAACTAGTAATAGTTTTTAGAACAAATTTTTCTTTTAATTTATTATACAAACCAATGTATACTAATAACAGAATAATTGATATCGAAAGTAATATATAAATAAAAATCCCCACCTTTAATAAAGTTTAACTTAGTGGGGGTAAAAAATATGTCTAAATATATTTAAAATGCTTTAATGCATAATATATTCCATCTTCACCTACGCTTTTGGTAATATAATCACTTACTCTTTTTAAGTCTTCTGTTGCATTACCCATTGCAATTCCTAATCCAGCAGTCTCAAGCATTTCAATATCATTATCACCATCACCAAAAGCAACAACATCATCTGTAGTTTTGTTTAGATGTTTTAAAAGTTTCATAAGACCTTTCCCTTTTGATTGTCCTTTTTTTATAATATCATAGCCAGCGGAAAGCCATTTAAGAAAAGCAAATTCAGGATTTTTTGCTTCTAATATTTTTACTTGTTCTGGCGAACAAAAACACCACATCTGATGTACTTTTTCTTCCTCATGATAATCTTTATTTTTTGGTGGTAAATTTAAATCAAGTTCTTCAAAAGTATCTTTTACTTCTTCATTTATAGCACTAATAGCTTCAGAATGTGCTCCTTCAAACCCATAAACAATGTCAAGTTCTCTTAAAGATGAAACTAAATTATCTAAAGCTTCTTTAGATATTGTATCTTCATAAATTACTTTGCCATTTGCAATTACATGTTGACCATTAATTAATATATAATGACTTATTAAAGGTTTAATCTCATCTAAAGCTTCTAACATGAAGTAAGCTCTCCCCGTAGCAATAACAATTTCATGCCCTTTCTCATATAGCTTTTTTAATGCTTTGACTGTTAATGGACGGATGCATTTATTGGCATTATCAAATAAAGTCCCGTCTACATCAAATAAAAATAATTTTTTCTCCATCTAAATCACCACAAACCATTATACACTATAAAACTTAAAAATGAAATGTTTTGCTTTATTTTTACATTTATCTAGTGTATAATAAAAATATATCTACTAGAAAGGAGATACACTCTTGAATTCAAATAATACTAAGCCGATTGTAGAACGATTCAATGACAATAATGTAAAGTTTTTTGCTTTAGGTGGACTCGGCGAAGTAGGAAAAAACATGTATGTTTTCGAATGCAGCGATGAAATAATCATTGTTGATTCGGGAATCCTCTTCCCCGACAGTACTTATGGTATAGATTATTTACTTCCCGATTTTACATATCTAAAAGATAATGAAGACAAAATCGTTGGCCTTTTTATTACTCATGGTCACGAAGATCATATTGGTGGAATTCCATACTTATTACAATCAGTTAAAATCCCGAAAATTTATGCTAATGGTCTTGCTGTTGGCTTAATAAAAAATAAACAAAAAGAATACCCACAATTAAAATGTGAGATTGTGGAATTTAATGATGAATCTGTCTATAAATTTAAGCATTTTGAAGTTTCCTTTTTTCGAACAAATCATAGTATTCCTGACTCATTTGGAATAGCTTTATTAACTAAGTATGGTTATATCCTTCATACTGGAGATTTTAAATTCGACTTAACACCACTAGGCCAGCAAGCAGACTATCATAAGTTAACTGCATATGCAAAAAGAGGTGTGAAACTTTTACTTTCCGATAGTACAAACGCTAGTATAAAAGCTATGTCACCATCCGAGAAAGAAATAAGCAAAAATATAAGAACAATCTTCTCACAAATAAAAGGTCGAATCATTATTGCAACTTTTGCATCAAATGTTTATCGTGTCCAACAAATAATCGAGGCAAGTGTTAATGTTGGCCGAAAAGTTATTATTTTCGGAAGAAGTATGGAAAAAACTATCGCTGTTGGTCAATCCTTAGGTTATATAAAGGCACCAGAAGGAACATTCATTAAAGCAAATGAATTCCCGCATTTACCACCAGACAAGATTACAATCCTCTGTACTGGTTCTCAAGGTGAACCATTAGCTGCCCTATCAAGAATAGCTAATGGTACCCATCGTCAAATTAAATTAATACCTGGTGATACTGTTGTTTTTTCATCATCACCAATTCCAGGGAACCAAGAAAGTATCAATTCTACAATCAACAAACTATATCGTGCTGGTGCAGAAGTAATTGTTAACAGCCCACTAACGGATACCCATACTTCTGGTCATGCTTCGGAAACAGAGTTAAAATTAATGCTTGTCCTAACAAAACCTGAGTATTTTGCACCGATCCATGGCGAATATGCAATGCAAATCAAACATATTAACCTTGCAATTCAAACTGGAATTGAAAAAAGCAAATGCTTCGCTTTAGATTTAGGTGAAGTATTAACTATTAATAAAAAAGGTGCATATGTAAATAACATGGTAAAATCGGGAACAATTTATATCGATTCTAATGGTCATGTTATTGATGGAACTATAATCAAAGAACGTAAGCTTTTAGCTGAAGATGGGATGGTAACAGCAATATTTACTGTTCATAAACATAAACAAATAGCTGATCCAGCAATTGTATCACGAGGCTTTATATATATGAAAAACTCAGAACAATTAGTAAGTAATATTCAAAACAAAGCAAAAGCAACGCTAGATCGTTATTTGAAAACACATAAAGTTCCAAATTATACTTCTGTAAAGGGATTTATCTCTAATGAATTAAGTAATTTTATTTATGAACTAACTGAAAGAAAACCAATAATCATTCCTATCATTATGGAAGTAGAAACGGCATAATACCGTTTCTATTTTTTTATTTATAAAATAAAAACATAAGCATTACGCTTATGTTTATAAAGAGAGAGAAATACAAAAGGGATTATTATAATGGGACTTTTTAGTTTTCGTCCTCATTAATCTTTTGTTTGAAAAGATGAAATACTTCTCTCGTAATAAATGCATCTTGAAATGCATCATGAGTTTGAATAACATCTTTTGTATTTGTTAAGTCATGATATGTACTAAAAAGTCCCTTTTCCTGTTTATAATTGTAATAATTTTTCATTACTTGCATTAAATTCATATATCTATTTTGTACATCTAAAGGCATTAGGTGATTGATTTTAAATGATTTTTCAAGGGCAATAATATCATTTTTACCCCATGCAATTATCTTAACATCATATTCTTTAATTAGTCTTTCTAATAATTGATAGAATTCTATATAAGAACATGCATTATTAAAGTTTTTATAATCTAATGATAAAAATTTTAATGTTCTTTTATTTAAAGAACTACGGCGTGTTGGTTTTACTAGTGATGAATCTTCAAAAACAATATTTCCATTTTCATCTTCAATAATCATTCCATATTGAATTATTTCTGGGATGTGTCTCCTATTACTAGTTGGCAAACTAAACTCTAAGTCTAGAAACATTTTCATCCCAATTCGATTCATCAAGGATCTAATGCTTCGTCTAATCATTGATAAATCATAATAAACATTAGTCCTTTTTATTCTTGGAACAATTATCTTAATAAAATATTTAATTGGATAACATTTAATACCATTAATTCTTACTTTTTCATCTTCCACATCTAAAAACACATATGGTTTTTTATATAAATACGCTTTGAAATCTCTCATAACCTTATTCGACATATGAAAGTATTCTAAGCGTTTATTTATTATTATTGAAATTATTCTTTGCTTTTTATCAACACTGTAAACCTTGCCGTAAATTTTCATGTTATTTCCTTTCTATAACTTTAACTCGCCAATCCTTATTAATTCTAAAATTGCTTGGCTACGTCCTTTAACACCTAACTTTTGAATAACGTTAGATATATGATTTCGAACTGTTTTTTCGCTAATTTTGAGTTTATCAGAAATTTCTAATGTATCATAATTTTGCACTAATAGATCAAATATTTCTTTCTCTCGTGCTGTTAAAAAGTGTGATCGCAATTTAATCCCTCCCTAAATTATAATATGCAAGGGAGATTTTAATTGCTACTTAACAGTTTTAAAACTTCTTTAATTTGCGTTTCAGATAGTTTTAATGATTTTAACTTTTCTTCAAAATTATCTTCACCTAAAATTTTTAGAATTTGTTGTTTCTTGACTTTCCCAATTCCTTTTATATTATCAAGTTTTGATGTAAATGTATTTTTTGAATGAGTTTTGTGGAAATATGTAATTGCAAAACGGTGAACTTCTTCTTGAATTCTTTCTAATAATCGAAACTCAAAACTATTTTTCTCAATATCAATGATTTCATTATTATAAAGAATTGATTTTGTTCGGTGTTTTTCATCCTTAACAAGTCCAATAACTTCTAAATCCCTACCTAAATCATTTAATGCTTTATTAGCACTATTTACTTGCGCTAAGCCTCCATCAACAATTATCAAATCAGGATTATTTTTTGGATCTTTATACCTTCGTGATATTACTTCATACATCATTTGCGTATCGCCTGCTGCACCACTTTTAATTTTATATTTTCGATATAAATTTTTCTTTGGTTTTCCATCTATAAATACTACCATAGCACTGACAGCATTTGTTCCGGATATATTAGAGTTATCAAAAGCTTCAATTACTTTTAGATTATCAATACCTAAAAGTTCTCCTAAAGCATTATTAGCACCACTAGTTCTTTGGAATTCAAGTTCTTTTCTTTTAATTAATGCATCAATCCTATTTATCGCATTATCCTCTACAAGCTTAACTAATTCTTTTTTCTTTCCTCGTATTGGAATTTCAACACTATGTTTTAATGTTGCCTCTAATGCTTCTTTATCACCAGAACTAACTATTATTAACTTTGGAATTGGATTATTTTGCTCTTGATAAAACTTAACAATAAACTCTTGGAATATATCTTGAGCATTACCATAATTATCGAATAAAAATCCACTTCGTTCAATCATATTCCCATTACGTAAATGAAATACTTGAATACTAACATATTCTTCATTTGCATAATAAGCAAAAACATCCGTATCTTGAGAAAAGCCAGACATCTTTTGGCGTTCACCAATAACATTTAAATCATTTATTAAATTTCGATACTCAATAGCTTTTTCATAATTTAATTTATTTGCAGCTTCATTCATTAATATTTCAAATTTTTTAATTTCTGAAGTAACATTCCCTTTTAATATATTATTAACACTTTTCTTCATTTCTTGATATTGCTTTGGGTCAATTTTTTTAATACATGGAGCAAGACATTGTCCTATATGATAATATAAACATTCACGTTTTGGTAACACCCTACACTTTCTAAATGGATACATTTTATTAAGCATATCAACAATTTCTTTTGCTGCTTTCGCATTTGGATATGGTCCATAATACTTTCCGAGTTTTTGATTGACGTCTCGTGAATATAATACTCGTGGATACATTTCATCCGTAACACATATATATGGATAAGATTTATCATCAGTTAACAAAATATTATATTTTGGATCATGTTTTTTAATTAAATTCATTTCCAAAATAAAAGCTTCCGTTTCGCTTGATGTTATAATATATTCAAAATCATGTATTAATGAAACTAGTTTTGTTGTTTTCGCATCATGACTTCCAACAAAATAACTACGAACACGATTATATAAATCTTTAGCTTTACCAACATAAATAATTTGCCCTTCCTCATCTTTCATTAAATAACAACCAGGCTTATGAGGAAGTGTTTGTAATTTATCTTTTATATTCATATATATCACACTACTTTTGTTTATTTTATCATATTATGTACTATATTACAATAAATGAGTGAGATAAAATCCCACTCATTTTTTTTCAATTGTTTTTAATATATTTTCAATTTTATTTCCATATTCAAATGATTCATCGTATTGAAAACGTAATTCTGGAGTCTTTCGAGCCTTAATTTTTTTACTTAAAGCCGTACGTAAAAATCCTTTAGCTTCTTGTAAGTTTTGTTTTGTTTTTTCAATTTGATTATCGGTACCTAAAATAGTATAAAAAACTCTTGCGATTGATAAATCTTCTGTTAGGAATACTTTTGTAATTGTAATATATTTTAATCGTTCATCTTTTGTTTCGTTTATGATAATACGACCTAGTTCACGCTCGATTAACTTTTCCAAGCGTTCTTTTTTATAAGCCATTATTCCACCTTCTTCATAACAAAAGCTTCAATAACATCATCAACTTTAATGTCATTATAATTTTCAATCGTTAGACCGCATTCATATCCAGCTTTAACTTCACGAACATCATCTTTAAATCGTTTTAATGATGATAAATTACCAGTATAAATAACGATACTATCACGAATTAATCGTACTTGACAATTTCGAGTTATATATCCATGAGTTACATAACAACCAGCAATTGTTCCGATTCTTGAAACTTTAAATGTTTGCCTTACTTCAGCTTCACCAATTACATCTTCTTCATAAACTGGATCAAGCATACCCTTCATAGCATCTTCAATATCTTCAAGAAGTTTATAAATTACATTATATAATCTAACTTCAATTCCTTTTTCCTTAGCGTATTCAAGAATTTTTGCTGAAGGTCTTATATTAAATCCGATAATAATTGCATTAGCAGCAATAGCTAGTGAAATATCAGTTTCTGTAACTGTACCTACAGCACTTCGAACAACATCTACTGTTACCCCTTCAACATCCAATTTTGCAAGCGAGTTTTTAAGTGCTTCAATTGACCCTTGAACATCACCTTTAATAATTAGTTTTAATTCTTTTTCGCCTTCATCGTCAAATAAATTAGCAAGACTTATTGGTCTACCTATTAATTCTTGTTCTTGAGCACGTTGAGCACGTTGTTCAGCAATTAATCGTGCTGTTTTTTCATCTTCGAAGACCATGAATGGATCTCCAGCATTAGGTACATCTACAATACCCATTACTTCAACTGCTTTTGATGGCAATGCTGTTTTAATATTAGTTCTGCTTTCATCTTGCATTGCTCTAATTTTTCCATATGTATTTCCAACTACTAATGGATCCCCAACTTTTATAGAACCGTTCTTAACTAGTAATGTTGCAACAACGCCACGACCTTTATCTAATTTTGCTTCAATGACTGTTCCAATACCTAAACGATTTGGATTAGCCTTTAATTCTTGCATTTCTGCAATCAAAAGAATAGTATCGAGTAATTCATCAACACCTTTATTTTTTAATGCTGATATCGGTACAAAAATCGTATCTCCGCCCCATTCTTCACTTACAAGGCCATAATTTGCAAGTTCTTGTTTGATACGTTCTGGATTAGCTGTTGGTTTATCCATTTTATTAATTGCAACGATAATTGATACTTTTGCTGCCTTAGCATGCTCAATCGCTTCGACAGTTTGTGGCATTACTCCATCATCAGCAGCAACAACTAATACAACGATATCAGTTATTTCTGCTCCTCGTGCACGCATTTCAGTAAATGCCGCATGTCCTGGAGTATCAATAAAAGTAATTAATTGACCATCTTTATTAATTTGATAAGCACCAATATGTTGAGTAATTCCTCCAGCCTCATGGGAAGCAACACGAGTATTACGAATTGTATCTAGAAGTGTTGTTTTACCATGGTCAACATGCCCCATAATTGTAACAATTGGTGGACGTGGAACTAATGATGATGGATCATCAACAATATCCATTTGCTCAAACTTAGTAATATCGGTTTCAACGCGATCTTTTAATTCAAACCCATATTCTAATGCAATTATTTCAACAATATCACGATCTAACACTTGACTGGCACTAACCATATATCCCATCATTACAAGTCTTCTAACAACATCGCCAATGCCAACACCTAATTCATCTGCAACTTTTGCAACTGTCATTCCTTCAGAATAATATAAAGTTCTGTCTTCTTTTCCTTGTTTTTGTGGGAAATTTGATTGACGGTTTTTTGTACTTCTAGTATTTTTTCTTTTTACATTCTTTAAACGTGTATAGATTTTTGTGGGTTCTTCAAACTCTTCATATTTTTCGTCATATACTCTTTTTAATTCAATTTCTTCAGTGTCAAATTTTGTTTTTATCACGTGTTTCTTCTCTTTCTCTTCTTTAGTTTGTTTTTGTTCTTTCGGTTTTTCTTTTTTCTCTTCTTTTGGTTTTTCCTTTTTCTCTTCCTGCGGCTTTGTTTCTTTTGGTTTTGTTTTAGGCTGTTCTTCTTTTTCTTGTTTTGGTACTACCTTTTTTTCTTCTTCTTTTTTCTCTTCTACTTTTGGTTTCGTAGTTTGAGTAGTTTTCTTTTTCCTAGCAGGTTTTATCTCTACTTTATATAATTTACTTAAGTTTTTTATAATTCTACTTTCAATTTCTGTTTCCAAATCAGCTTCAATTCCGACATTTTCAAGTTTCTGTAGTAATTCTTCTTCGGGAACATTTAAAATTTCGAGAATTTCTTTTACTTTCATATAATCACCTCATTAATCTTTCGATGGCATTCGCAAATCCTAAGTCAGTTAAACCGATTATTTTTCGCGTTCTGCCAATAGCTGATGACAACTCTTCACTTGAAAAATCAAGAATATACACCACTTTATAATAATAACATTTTCGAACAAATTTATCAATTGTTTTCGGGGAAGCATCACTTGCAATAAAAACTATCTTAAGTCTGTTTTGCTGCAAGGCTTTAATGACACTTTCCTCTCCTGAGATTATAAAGTTTGCTCGATAAGCAAGTCCAATTAAATTAAGAACTTTATTTTTCATCATTTACTAAACTTAATAATATATCATATATTTCATCAGGTACTTTTACTTCTAAATGTTTATCAAGTACCTTAGTATCTCTTGCAATTTTAATCGCTTCTATATTTTTAGATAAATAAGCTCCTCTTCCATTTAATTTTCCTTTTTCATCATCAACTTTTATTTCACCTTCAGGAGTTCTAACAATCCGAAATAATTCTTTTTTCGGATAAGACTTATATGTAGCAAGACAACGACGCATTGGAATTTTCTTTTGTTTTGCCATAATCCCTCCTAATTATTTACATTGTATGTAAATTCTATCCCTTCTTCTTCAGCATCACTTAATTTTTTGATATCAATTTTCCAACCAGTTGCAAGAACTGCAAGCCTAGCATTTTGTCCTTTACTTCCAATAGCAAGTGAAAATTGATCATCACTAACAATAACAGTTGCTTTTTTCTCTTTAAGTTCTGGAATAACACTTAATACTCTTGCTGGTGATAATGCTTCAGCAATCAAATCAACAGGATTATCTTTCCAAACAAAGATATCAATCTTTTCATCATTTAAAGCAGCATTAATTGCCTTAATTCTAATTCCAGCATTACCAACACAAGCACCTTTAGGGTCGATATTAGGATCTATTGCCATAACCCCTACTTTACTTCTACTTCCTGGATCACGAGCTATTGCAACAATTTCAATCGAACCATCTGCTACTTCAGGAATATTCATCTCAAACAATTTACGAACAATTTCACGATTTGTTCTGGAAATAAATACTTTAGGTCCTTTACCTGTTTTTTCAACTTTAGTAATATAGACCTTCTTTTCATCTCCAATATTATATTCCTCATCAGAAAAAATTTCATTTGATGACATTGTTGCTTCGACATTTTTACCAATAGATAAAGTAACAAATTTAGGATGTACTCCTATAACTTTACCAGTTACTACTTCCCCTTCTTTTTCAACAAAATATTTATATGCTTCTTCACGTTCTAATGTTTTTAATTCATTTAAAAAGTTTTGTTTGAACATTGAAGCTGCTTTTCTTTTAAATAGTTTTAAATCTACTTTATCTTTAATTTCACTACCAACTTTAACACGTTGACGTAATTGTAGTGCATCTTCTAATAATATTTGTCCTCGTGGACCATTAGGATCAATTTCATCAACTACATATTGATAATTATAAAAGTCAATACGTTTTTTATCATAATCAGCTTCTAATTTAATTGTACCTTTATAAGGCACATCACTATTCTTACAAGCTATTTGCATTGCTACTTCAACACGTGCTAAAATATCGTCTATATCTAATCCTCTCTCATAAGCAATTGCTTCTAAAGATTCAAAAAAGTTTTTACTAATCATCTTTCCTCCTAAAATTTTATTGCTAGTCTAATTAAACTAATAATTTTCTTAGCAATCCTAATTTCTTTCTTACGCCCTTTATCATTTATTTCAATTGTTACGGTTTCCCCATCAAAATTCCGTAGATAACCTTCAAACTCTTTTACACCATCTACTTTTTGGTAACACTTAATATATATATATTCATTTATTGCTTTAAATATCTCATCATCATTTCGAAGCTCACGTTCTAATCCCGGAGATGAGACTTCTAAATAATATTCACCTTCAATAAAATCTTCTTCGTCAAGTTTTGCACTTATTTCCTCATTTAAAGCAGTAGAATGATCGATCGTTAATCCATCAGGGTGGTCAGCAATTATCCTTAATATTCTTATATTATGTTCTTTAACCCATTCAACATCAACAATTTCTAAACCTAATTTTTCAGCACACTTATTTGCAATTTCTTTCGCCTTATTAACAATATATGACATATCTATACTCCTATTCATTACATACAAAGGAGTGAGAACAAGTCTCACTCCCATTTGATACTCTTATTATATCACAAAAAGATTAAGTTGTCAAACTAAATTTTCCAATCAATTTCCTTAAGGTTTAGTTTTCTTAATATCGTATTAGTTTTTGAAAAATGCTTGCAACCAAAAAAACCATTATAAGCAGAAAGTGGACTTGGGTGAGCGGCTTGTAAAATGTAATCTTTACTTGAAATTAACCTTCCTTTTGACTTAGCATCATTACCCCATAAAAGATAAACAATGGGAGTATGTTTTCTATTCAATGCTTCAATGATGCTATCAGTAAACTTTTCCCATCCAATATTTTGATGAGATTTAGGCGTTCCCCTTCTAACTGTAAGAACGCTATTTAAAAGCAATACACCTTGTTTTGCCCATTTTGTTAAGTCACCACTTTTCGGAATAGTAATTCCTAAATCATTTGCAAGTTCTTTATAAATGTTTTGAAGTGATGGTGGAAGTTTTACACCTTCTGGAACTGAAAAACATAAACCATGGGCTTGGTTAGGTCCATGATAAGGATCTTGACCTATAATCACAACTTTCACATTCTCATAATCAGTTAATTGTAATGCTTTAAAGATATTTTCTTTTTGCGGATATATATCATATTTTTTGTATTCTTCAACTAAAAAATACACAATATTTTTAAAATATTCTGATCTAAATTCTTTATCTAATACTATATCCCAACTATTTCCTATCAATTTCCTCACCAAAATAATACATTAATATTGCTCCTGCAATAGCAACATTTAATGATTCTAATTTTTCATTTATCTCTATTTTCACATTCACATCAGTTAAGTCTAATATTTCATCTTTAATTCCTAAAGACTCATTCCCAAGAATAATTGCATATTTTTCAATACTTTTTACTTTTCTTAATGGTTTAGCATTTTTAAGCGAGCTACCAATAATATATACATTTTCATTTTTTAATTTTTGGATTGCTTTAGGTAAAGAGTAATAAATAATATTTATTTTAAAAAGTGCTCCTTGAGTTGCTCTTATTACTTTATCATTATATAGATCAACTGAATTTTCACTTAATATTATTTGATCAATATTAAACCCTAAAGCTGTTCGAATTAAAGTTCCAAGATTACCAGGGTCTGATACATCATCAAGAAGTAAAAATCTTGAACCTTTAATTTCCCCCATTTCTTTAATATCACAAACACCAATAATATTTTGCGGGTTTTGTGTTTGTGATAGTTTCTCAATTATTTTGCGATTGACTAAAATATTTTCAACACCTTGTATTTTATTTTTCTCATCGATAATTAATACTTGCTTTAATGCTTTTGCTTGTAAAGCTTCGGATACAAGATGATAACCTTCAATTAAAAATAGTTTTACTTTGTCACGATACTTTTTTGACTTTAACTTATTTAATTTAATAATGTATGGATTTGTAATAGAATTAATTACTTTCATATTAAAACACATTCGACATATAAATAAAATAAAATAATCCATTTAAAACAGTAACAACTGCTTGCCCTATCCAAAGATAGCGAAAGACTTTTTTATCAAAAGGTTCATGAACAAAATTCGCATATACAACCCACGATACAAATAGACATATTACCGGAAATGTATAAATGAGTAGTGTAATTATTGTTCTATTTAATTCAATATTATTTACAGGCAATATCTCAGCAAAATATATCCACAGCATCCAAGAAACAAATGGTATTCCAATTAGGATAAATTGAATAATACCATAAATAACCATCCATAACGGAACCTTTTCCCACAATGTGTTTCCTTTTGGTGTTAATCTCTTTTTTTCAGCTAATAAACTTTCATATTTTTCTTTTAGTTCTAAATACTCGTCAATATAATCTTCTTTGTTTTCTGTAGTCATTTTGATATCAAGTTGTTCGAGTTTTATTTCTATTTCTTGAAGTTCTAATTCTAATCCTTGTAATTTATCATTATCCATATTTAACACCTCATATATAATTATAACATGATTTAACTGTTTTTAATATATAAAAAAATAAAAAAGTGCTTTTTTATAGCACTTTTAACTATCTAATTACTATTTTTGTAGACCTTGACCAAATTGACCTCCAGCGCTTGCGCCGATTTGAGATTGGGCAAGCTGTACGAGACGACGAGTGATCTCTCCTCCTACAGAACCATTTTGACGTGCAGTTGCATCTGGTCCTAATTGTACACCAAACTCATTAGCTATTTCATATTTCATTTGATTAATTGCTTGTTGCGCACCAGGAACTACTAATTTATTTCTGTTACCTGTGTTATTGGTGTTTGTATTCATTCATTTCACCTCCTGACAGTAGTATTATTGTCAAAAAGGTTTAATTTATGAAATGAAATTTTTGGGATTATATCGAAAATTGTCGATTGAAAATATTCGTTTTTCTATTTTCATCAATTTCAATAATTTGAATTTCATTAAATGCTTTGATAATACTTTCATCTAAATTACATTTACTTTCTTCAATTATAACATCCTCAAGCTTAGGCCTAATAATAGGGTGCTCAGGAACAAAAATCGTACAACAATCTTCATAAGGTCTAATTGAGATATCATATGTCTTTATATTACGTGCAATTTTAATTATCTCTTGTTTATCATAAGTTGCAAGAGGCCTAATAATCGGCAAGTTAGTAACTTCATTTACAACTTTCATACTTTCTAAAGTTTGTGATGCAACCTGACCAATACTTTCACCATTAATCAAACAATCATAATTTCCTTTCCTTGCAACCATATCAGCAATTTTATACATTGCTCTACGCATAAGCGTCACAACATATTTATGATTAGCCTTTTGATTTATTTTCATTTGAATGGTTGTAAAAGGTACATTGTATAATGTAATTTTCCCTGTACCTGTATATGCTGCTAATCTTTCTAAAATATCAATCACTTTTTGTAATGCCATATCAGAAGTATAAGGGGGCGATGCAAAATGAATCGCATCAAGATTTATTCCTTTTCTTAAGGCAAGGTATGTCGCAACAGGTGAATCAATCCCACCACTAATCATTATCAAACCATTACCAGCGATACCACTAGGGTACCCCCCTATCCCCGGAATAACTTCAGTATAAATATATGTTCCTTCAGATCTTAAGTCAATAAATAATGTTAAATCGGGATTATGAACATCAACAGACATTCCTTCTACTCTTGGAAGAACTAACCTTGCAACATGTTGAGATATTTCAATTGAAGTTAAAGGATAGTTTTTATCACCACGATTAGTTTCAACTTTAAATGTAAATTTATTTTTTGGACGAGCCTTATTTATTAAATCAACACTTTCATTTGCAATATTTTCTATTTTATTATCTACTTTTCTACATAAACTATAACTAGAAAGTCCAGCAATTGTATTTAAATCATCAATTACATTTTCGTAATTTTCACCATTTAAATAAATATAAAATCGATAATCAGTATTTTTAAAACTTAAGTTTATATATTTTTCAAGTTTTCTTTTTATATTTTCATTAATTTTTCTTAAAAATGATTTATAGTTACTTTTTTTTAAAGTCATTTCCCCATATCTTACTAATATCATATCATACATAATATCACCTAATTCTGTTTATACTTAATAATAAAGCATCGATTTCTTCTTTAGTTGTTAAATGCGATAAAGTAACGCGAATGCTTTTTGAAGCTCTGTTTTCATCTTTTGTTAATTCAAATACTGTTCTTTCTGGTCTTTTTAATTTTGAACTACATGCAGACCCTGTTGACACATATATATTATCTTGTTCTAAAGTATGAACAATCGTTTCACCATTAATATTTGGAAAAGATAGATTTAATACATAATAAGAAACATTTTCCTTTGGAGTATTAATAACTAAATTTTCATTTTTTTCTAATTGTTCACGCAAATACAAATTTAACATTTTCACATACTCATAATGCTCTTTTGCACTAGGATAAAACTTTTGAAAAGCTTTTGCCGTTGCAACTATTAATGGCAGTGAAATTGTACCTGGTTTAATATTAAATTGATTACTTGCACCATATAATCTTTTTGCAAACTCTATTTCTTTTTTAAAAATTAGGCCACCAATTCCTTTTGGACCATAAAACTTATGCGAACTAAATGTAAATATATCAACATCATTTAAATCAAAGTTTGGCTCTATTTTACACAATCCTTGAACAGCATCAACATGAAGTTTTGCCTTCGGATATTTTTTTACTAAATCAATTACTTTTCCGATTTTTTGGATTGTACCAATAATATTATTTACCCACATTATCGATACTAATATAGTATCTTTTGTCAATTCTTTTTCTAATTGATTTAAATCTACTAATCCATTTTCATCAATATCTAAGTATATTACATTGAATCTATCTTCTAGCGATTTCATTACATTATATACTGATGGATGTTCAATTTTTGTTGTAATAATTTTTCCGCTTTTATGCTTTTCTACAATCCCAAAAATAGCTAAGTTATTTGCTTCTGTTGCATTTGCTGTAAACACAATTTCATGATTTTTTAACCTTAAAATATTTTTGATCTCATTTACTGCAACATCAAACATATAATTACTTTCTTGCCCTAGTTTGTGTAAAGAGTTTGGGTTTGCAAAAAAAGTTTTTGATACTTCAATATATTTTTGTAATACTTCTTCATCTATTGGAGTCGTTGCACCATAATCTAAATATATCATTTTCTTCACCTTTATTATTATACTACATAAATACCTTTTTTTGAATAAAAAACCTTGTAGTTTTTACTTTCTTGTATTACAATACAAATGAGGTGACGTATTATGACTGGAAAAGAACTAAATGTAGCACTAAATAGTTTATTAAATGACACAAATGATGAAATAGCAATTCTCGCAAATGCATCAAGTCTATTATATGACTTTTTAGATGATGTTAATTGGGTTGGTTTTTATTTACTAAAAAATAATAAATTAGTATTAGGGCCATTTCAAGGTAAACCTGCCTGTGTTTATATTGAACTTGGACGAGGAGCTTGCGGAAGATGTGCCGAATCAAAAGAAACTGTTATTTTGGAAGATGTGAAAAAGGAAAAGAATTATATCTCATGCCATGATGAAACCAATTCAGAGATTGTTATACCTTTATTAATCGATAATAAAATTTATGGCGTATTAGATATTGATAGCACATCAGTTAATAGATTTAAAGAAAGCGATAAAATTACTTTAGAAGAAAGCGCAAAAATTATTGCAAATAAAATTGCTAATATCAAAAAAATGAATAGATTTTATCTTTAAATATTAAAATTCAAAAACTAGCTAGAAAACTTCTTCTAGCTAGTTTTATTTTTAAATAGATTATTTAATCACATCTAATTCTTTTGTTTTATATATTTTTTCAAGCAAAATAAATCTCATAATGAATATTGAAAAAACTGATATGAAAATTACAATCATTATTGGCATAATTATAGATATATAAATCGCAAATTTAAATATATCATTTAATATATTATTTATGTTACTAGCTATCATTAAGTAAAATAACGTAGCAATTACAGTTGATATTATTATAGTAAAACTTATTTCATATGTTATAATTTTATTTATTGTAGAGGCATTTCCAATACATTTTAGAATAATATAATCTTTTTTGCGACTCTGAATTCTTTGGAAAATATACTTATAATATATTTGAATTAATATAATGAGCATGATGACATTAAATATTATTAACGGTAACAATGTGATTTTTTTTATATTAACAAGATTAATATAATTTGTTTTATAATCAGTTAATATATATAATCCTTTTGATTTTAAATATAAAATAAATTTACTATTTATTTTATCGACATTAATAAATATACTTCCATCATATGAAAATTCCTTTAATAAATTATAATAATTTTCAGAAACATAAAAAGTATTGTCATCATCACTTTCACTAACTTCAATATTCTCAAAATTCATTCTAATTTTTCTTCTTGCATCACTGACAAATTCTATATTAATAGCATTTTCTAATTTTGCAAATAAACTCTTACTAACAATAATTTCTTTATCATTTAACTGTGAATTTAGTTTTATTTGTACATCATATAAACGATTAGTAGTATTATCATTATAATTAATATTAGTTATTAGATTTATGTCCACAGGAGAAAATATGTTTTCAAGAGTATTTTTATTTATAAATCCTGACCTATAATAATCATATAGTTCAAGATTATTAAACTCATGATAGTTTGTTTCCTTTATATCACTAATATATAAATCATAATCATTATATTTTAATTTTGCACCTATTAAATCTGAAATGTTTACATACTCATCATTTAAATCTATATTTATTATTTGCATGGCAAGATAATCTGTTATCACTATTTTATCATCATCTATACTAAAACTTGGGTCCTCATTATCGATAATTATTAAATCAGATCTAAAATCAAGATTTTCAAAATATAGTCTAGCAAAGCTAACACTAGGATAAGATATTCTTTTAATTTTTTCATCTAACTCTTGATATTTAAAGTAATCAATGTAATCATCATTTTCTGTACATAGATATAAATATTGATAATTTACTTTTTTAATATACTCTAAATAACTTTTTTCAGGATTAACTGTTAATAAAGAAATGGCAATTAAATTAATTAATATAAATAAACCAAATATAATAATTGTATATAAAGTTT